>JADKJR010000001.1:300000-600000 GCA_016720925.1 Betaproteobacteria bacterium
CATTCACGCCCGCATTGCGCACGCGCTCAAGCGTATCAATCCGGTCCTGGTATTCACGGGTCGTGACGATTTCACCGTAGAACTCCGGCGAGGTATCGAGGTTGTGATTGTAGTAATCGAGCCCGGCCGCCTTGAGCTGTTCGGCCTGGCCGTCTTTCAGCATGCCGAGTGTGCAGCAGGCTTCCAGTCCCAGCGCCTTCACGCCGCGCACCATATCCAGCACCGGCTCGAGCTCGCGCTGTTTCGGGCCACGCCACGCGGCACCCATGCAGAAACGCGAGGCGCCGTTTTCTTTGGCGAGCTTCGCGGCCGCAACAACTTCGGCGACGTCCAGCAGGGCTTCGTCTTCTACACCGGTGTGATGGCGCGCCGCCTGTGGGCAATAGCCGCAATCTTCGGAGCAGCCGCCGGTCTTGATTGATAACAACGTAGACAGCTGCACGCGATTCGCATCATGATTTGCGCGATGCACGATTTGCGCGCGGTGCATCAAGTCTGCAAAAGGCTGGTCCAGCAACGCATGCACGCTGGCAAGCGGCCATGCTTCGTCAACGGGCTTGTTTTGCCACGACGTGGGAACGGCAATCGGCTGTGTGGCGGGCAGGATGGCGTGGGGTGTGACGACAGGTTGATCCATTTGGCGGGTGCTTGTCAGAGTTTGGCGGAGGGAGGAAACATGTCATGATTGCCAAAACCGCCGTATATGTCAATTTTGCATGTGGCTGGTAAACGACAATAGACTATATGGCAGGCACATCGATTTTCGGCAACGCGCGCGCGAAACAGCTGTTTTCACAGGATTGCCAGCTCTGTGGCGTGCGTACCAACACCAGTCTTTGCCGCGACTGCGAGCGCGATTTGCCGTATCAAATGGCCGGCAGCTGCCCCCGCTGTGCGGCGCAATCCTCGACCGGCCAGCTCTGCGGCGCGTGTCTGGCGGAGGCTCCCTTGTTCGACGAAACGGTGGCCGCGTTCGGCTACGCGTTCCCGCTGGACCGGCTGTTGCAGTCATACAAGTTCAACGAAAACCTTTCCCTGACAGCGGTGTTTTCAGCCGCATTGCGGGCCAGCGTTCGTCGGCATTTGTTGCAGCCGGGTGCGGCGCTTCCGGATCGCGTCATTGCGTTGCCTCTGGCTAGAAGACGCCTGGCTGAACGCGGCTTCAATCAGTCAGCCCTGCTTGCCGAAAGCGTAGCCAAAGACCTCGGCATAGCCTATGCGCCGCAGGGCCTGCTGAAAGTCCGCGATACGCCGCCGCAGGCGGGGCTCGATCGCGCGGCGCGATTGAAAAATATGCGCGGCGCGTTCGACTGCGGCGAATCGCTGACGGGATTGCGCATCGCCATCGTTGACGATGTGATGACGACGGGTGCGACCTTGTCGGAGGCGGCAAAGGTACTGAAGAAAGCCGGCGCATCATATGTGTCGGCGTGGGTGGTGGCGCGTGCCGACAGTGCCGGCGCGCATATTTCCACCGCCGACGCAACGGTCCCTTTCTGATTTTCATGGAAACAGGTTGCTGATGTTCAACGTTGTTTTGTATCGCCCGGAAATTCCGCCCAATACCGGCAATGTCATCCGCCTGTGCGCCAATACGGGCGCGCACCTTCATCTGGTGCATCCGCTGGGTTTCTCCTGGGACGATGCGCGCGTCAAGCGTGCGGGGCTCGACTATCACGAGTTCGCCAACGTGCAGCATCACGCCACGTGGGAGGCGTGTTGCGCGACGCTGGCGGGCTCAAGGATGTTTGCGGTGGAAACGCGGCAGGCGGAGCGCTATGACCGCGTTGCGTATCAGGCAGGCGATGCATTCGTGTTCGGTCAAGAGACCAGCGGCCTGCCGGCTGAAGTGCTCGACAGTATTCCCGCAAAGCAACGCGTGTGGCTGCCGATGCGACCGGAAAACCGCAGCCTGAATCTGTCGAATTCAGTTGCGGTGATGGTGTTTGAAGCGTGGCGGCAGGTGGATTTCGCGGGCAGCTAATACTCATCGTTCCCGCGTCTCTATGCGACGCGGAAATGACGGGCGGCGTGCCTTGTTGCGGATGGCTCGCAAAAACCGTGCGCGCCATCCGCAGCAAGAAATTACTCGATTGTCACGCGCTTCGCACTGACCGGCGCTTTCTTCGGCAGCACCACGGAAAGAATACCGTCGGCATACTTCGCCTGCACACCAGCTTCGTCAATATCCTGACTAACCGTGAAAACCCGCGTGGTCTTGCCGTAAAAACGCTCGCTATGCAGCACGCGTTCGCCTTCCTTGGCAGTAGTTTCGCGCTTGACTTCGGCGCTGATGGTCACTTCGTTCTGATCGACCGATACCTGGATGTCTTCCTTCTTCACGCCGGGCAGCGTGGCGGCGACGCGATAGGCATTGGCGTCTTCGGAGACATCGATGCGAATCGGCTGCGCGGCACCGCGGGCATCAGCCTGAATGGGTCGGAAAAAACCGGCAAACAAATCATCCATGTCGGTGGGAGTTGTATAGCTGGGTTGAAGACGATTGTTGAGGCGTACGAGTGTGTTCATGAATAGCTCCTTGAAGGTATATTGCCGTGTTCAATAGGTTGGATTGCCCAACGCTTTTTCAAGAGGTTTCAATGGGGTTTCTGGCGCGTTGAAAATTCTTATAGACTCGCATGTCGCGAACAAGAAAAAGTACCTATGGTCGGCAAGAAAAATATCAACCCCCCGGAACACATGGTGAGTTTATATGCGGATATCGAGAGCCACCGTGGCTATTTGCTGCGATTTGCGGTCGCCAAATTGCGTGATGGCGCACAGGCCGAAGAGGTGGTTCAGGAAGCGCTGCTCGCCGCGCTGGAAGGCGCCGGCGGGTTTTCCGGCCAGTCCAGCCTGCGCACCTGGTTGACCTCGATTCTGAAATTCAAGATTATCGATTTTCAACGTCGCGTCATCAGCGAGCGCGCGAAATTTTCAAGCGCGGCGGAGGACGACGACTCTGCCAACCCGGAATGGACGGACCGCATGTTTGACGATACCGGGCATTGGAACTCGCAAGTCAACGAATGGGCGAATCCCGACGGCGCACTCGAACAAAAGCAGTTTTTCGATGCGTTTGAGCACTGCCTGGACAAGCTGCCCAAAGCAGCCGGTCGCGTGTTTTTCAAGCGGGAAGTCATGGGCATGGATACTGAAGATATATGTAAGGAAGAAGGCATCAGCGCGTCCAACTGCTGGGTAATGCTGCATCGTGCACGGCTTGCGCTCCGCGAGTGCCTCGATCGCAACTGGTTTCAGGGAGGGCGCTAACATGAACAATGCCGTGAAAAATAGCATGAACAATGGCGAGAGCCGGGCAGCAGAACTCGCATGCAAGGAAGCGGCTCGATTGATGAGCCGCCAACAGGATGCCGCATTGTCACCTGAGGAGCAGGAGGCCCTGAAGAATCACCTTTTCGATTGCCTCGGTTGCCGGCAAGTAGCAGCGCAACTGGATTTCCTGCGTCGGTTTGCCAGGCAATATGCTGACGCGGGACCGCCGGTGGCCGATGGGTCAACCTGAATCCGCCGGCGAATCTTCACTGCAGACCAACATGACGGTCAAAAAAAGCATATGATTGGCCCCTGAATTTAAGGGCTGACGTAACATTGCTCACGTAGTTGTCAAACTTGGCTGTTCCCACTCCACCCCCAACAAACACACGCAGGAGATACCGATGAATACCAAACTGATTCTGTCGTCCGCCATAGCCGGCCTCGTTGCATTGTCCACCGCCAGCGGCATCGCGGTTGCCCAGGAAAAGAAGGCGGAGAAAGAAAAATGCTTCGGCGTTGCCAAGAAAGGCATGAACGACTGTGGCACGGCCAAACACTCGTGCGCCGGCCAGGCCGCCGCCGACAACATTCCGGAAGAATGGAAATATGTCGCCAAGGGCACATGCGAATCCATGAAGGGCTCGCTCAAGAAACCGGACGCCAAGACCGACGCGCCAAAGCAGGCGTACTAAGCCGTTGAATCAAAGTCTAGTTCATCAGCAATTCCCTTGAGATTGATGCCCTCGCCGTAAAGAGCGAGGGCATTTTTTTTGATGATGCACACCCCCACATTGCCACCGAATGATTTTTCGATCGCGCAGCGCGCCGGTGTTGGTTTGCGCGCGCCGCACTACCAGGCCATGCTCGCTCGGGCGCCCGCGGTGTCGTTCCTCGAAGTACACAGCGAGAATTTCTTTGGTGACGGCGGCCAGCCACTGAAGTACCTGGAGCGATTTCGCGAGGACTATCCAATCAGCACGCACGGTGTCGGCCTCTCGCTGGGATCGGTCGATCCGCTCGACCCCAACCACCTGCGAAAACTGAAGCGGCTGGTGGATACGATCGACCCGGTGCTGGTTTCGGAACACATATGCTGGGTGGGTGTAAACGGCCGCTTCATGAACGACTTGTTGCCGCTGCCGTACACCGAAGAATCGCTTGAGCACGTGATTCATCGAGTCGGCGAAATTCAGGATTTTCTCAAACGTCCGATTCTCGTCGAGAACGTCTCCAGTTACCTCGAATTCGTCGATTCGACCATTCCGGAATGGGAATTCGTGCGCGAAGTGTCCCGTCGTGCCGGCTGCCGGATTTTGCTCGACGTGAATAATATTTACGTCAATGCCGTCAATCATGATTTCGATGCGTTGACCTATCTCGATGCGATCGCGTCGGGCAGCGTCGGCGAGATTCACCTGGCCGGCTTCCAGGACACCGGTGAATTGCTGATCGACACGCATGGCGCCGCCGTGTGCGACGATGTCTGGGCGCTCTACCAATACGCCATCACGCGCTTCGGCAAAGTGCCGACGCTGATCGAATGGGATACCGATATTCCTTCGCTCGATGTGTTGCTGGACGAAGCGGAGAAAGCCAATCGCATTCTCGCCGCGCATGAGCCGGAGGTGTCGCATGCTGCGTGACGTACAGCGCGCAATGGCGGAATTGCTGATGGCTGGAGGCACACCGGATGAGAAGAAAGCCGGTGACCTGATCCGCGGCGGAAAACTTTCTGCCGCGCGCCGCATGGAAGTCTATCGGCACAATGTGCTTTCAAATTTACGTGGCGCGCTGAAGGATATTTTTCCCGTCGTCAATCGCATTGTCGGTGACGCTTTTTTTCTGCATGCGGCGGATCAGTTCATCCGTGTGACGCCGTCGCATTCCGGCGACCTGAATCAGTTCGGTCGCGAATGGCCATCGTTTCTGGCGAATTACCCGCACGCGACAGAATTGCCATATCTTGCAGACGTGGCAAAACTGGAATGGGCATGGCACGAATGCTTTCATGCGGCCGACGCCGCACCGATGGATCTGGGCCGTCTCGCCTCGGTCGCGCCTGACGCGCATGGCTTGCTGGTTTTTCATCTGCACCCGGCTGTGCGATTGCTCGTATCCGCGTATCCGGTCCTGCGCATCTGGCAGGTCAACCAGCCGGATTTTGCCGGTGACATGCAGATTGACTGGGCGCAAGGCGGCGATGCGCTGATGGTGCGCCGGGACAGTGGTGTTGGCGGCGGTCTGGAGGTGGTGATTCAAAGCCTCGCCGCGGGTGAATACCGCTTCATGTGCGAACTGCATGCGCGGCGTACGCTGGAGCGGGCGGCTGCGGCGGCGCTCGAAACAGACAGCGAATTTGATCTGCAGGCGTTTCTGCTCGAATGCGCGCAACGCGGCGTGATTGTCGATTTCTCTCGCGACGCTACGTGATTCGGCTGCGCAGGAATTACGCAGCAGCTTGGAATACTGACGGCAATAACCAGCGTCCGCTGTCATTCTCGCCCAGCGCAATCCTTGTGGTTGTGCGCGGGAATGACGAACCATGGTGTGAAACTATCGCCACTATTTCTGACTACTGCGTAACGCAGGGAGAACCGTTAAAAACACCTGGTCCTTCCGGCCCGGTGTGGACCGCGAAAACAGCTGGCGCGATCTGACGGCGGAGTTTGAGAGGGGCTCGATGCCTTGTTTGAAGATGAGTGCCATCGAGTTTCTATAGGATCGTTAACGTTAGCGGCAACTGGCGCGGAACGGCATGCCTGGCTTGGGCAAGAATGAAATGATGCCCAAGGCAGGCGTGCCTTGGAGCGTCCGGTTGACCAAGGGGTTGGCGTCAATTTCATAAGCGAGCGAATGGTCTGACAAGTAATCATGCGCGACCATGGCTAGAAATACCTCGCCGCATTGAGCACTGCACCAACTGCGGTGAAAAGTAGGCCGAACTGTTCAAGTTGACGATACAGAGCCGGAGGCCCGACGGTAACTTGGTCAAGATGAGCTTGCAACGCGCGACTTCTCTCAATGGCACCCGTTCCAAATGGCGGGACGAGTGGGAACGGCCGAAGAATGCGGACGGTGCACATGAAAAATAAGCCTATAGCTACGGCGACCGCTCCACCGTTCCGATCAGGCAGACCAACGTAGAGCGTCAATGGAACCAACGCAATGCCAACCGACGCGGACATGATCCTACGAATGGGATGCACGCGGAGCTTGTTGCGTAGCTCAGGCGTCACTCTTGACGCCTATATTTAGAGAGCATGGCATCCGCATGACATTCCGCGCTGCTGCATAACGTGTTGTGGACAAGGGGACCAAAATTCACCATGAACAAGCTTATCACCGCGCCTGCTGCGTAACACTATCAAAAGCAGAATCACGAAATGCAGCAGCGAGGTTTAATGGCCGGTGTACGAAAAGGACACCACCGAGTTCGTGAAACACTAGCGCTGGTGCGGTTTTCCGGGCGAAAAGCCCGTAAACGCCGCGCCAGTGCTTGAGTTTGTGCATTTCGTTTGCCAAGAATCCCCGTTCGCCGCCGGCCTCAAACGTACCGGGGCGGGCTCAGGCCGAACGGCCATGAGTTGACGAGTGGAGATAGGCTGTTTTGCGTTGACGGAATCCCGCCACGTCACGCGAGTATCAGTGAAAGCGTGCCACGTCCCGCGACAACTTTACCCGTGTCTTCGGCGTCATCACTCCCGTCGCGAACGTCGTGCACTCGCGTGAGCGTCATCCCGGATTTTTCAATTGCCGCGGGGCTCATGATCCGCGGCAATCCTCCGGGCCGATATCGCTTATGCCCGGAGTTGTGACTCGGCGTGCTTCAGTGTTGAGCGCGCGGTCCAGTGCAGAATGACAATCACCGGCAACGCGGCAAACAGTGCCCACGCATCGACCTTGGGGTCGGCGAGTTGAATGAGACTGGCGATGGCGATGCTGCAGATATGCGTGATGGCCATCCAGTTGCGGTCCTTTAGCAACCCAGGAACGTCGAGACGGTCGTTGCGCTTGAGTGCCAGTAACATCGACGGCAACACATTGCACAGCGCGAAATAGACGATCGCGAACAGGGTCAATAGCAGCGGTAGCGTTGCGCCATTCAACATGGCGTGCTGTTCCAGCGCATTACGCGCGGCAAGGAAAGCGTAGCCGCTGATCGAGGTCGCGATGGCGGCCATGGCGGGTGAGCCGAACCAGCTCGTCCAGCGTTTGGACCCGCGGACCGCGCCGAGCGCGCCCTCGGTCGCGGCCGCGATGGCTGCCGCTTCCACACCGTACAGCATCAGGGCCAGAAAGATGAAAATCTCGCCACTGGCGAACGACAGCGTCGTCCCGGGAATTTTTACGGGGAAGAACGCCACGACACACACAAAGGCCGTGATCAGGGCGATCTGGAAAATAGTCGCCACGGGTAGTGCGACGATGGAAAGCAGCGCGTTGGCCAGGAGTCCGTAGCCGATGACGGCAAGGATCCACCAGTAGGCGCGTGCGTTGGCGTTGTAGTCGTGCATGTCAGTTTCTCGCGAATTCGACTGGTTCGGGGAGGGTGATCATCGTCCGGTGGGAGATGAATCAGCGCTCGCCGAGCACTGCGCCTTCCGTCAAAATCACGCCCTCGGTCAGGATCACGCCTTCCGTCAGGATCACGCCTTCGGTGAGAATCACGCCTTCGGTGAGGATCACACCCTCTGTCAGGATCACGCCTTCGCTGAGAATGACACCCTCGGTCAGGATCACGCCGCTGCCGTAGGTGAAACCGCTTCCCGACAGCAGCCAGGTGCTGAGTGACGAGGTCGGTGTAAACGCGCCCGATTTCCTGAGGGAAGAACTCGAGCCGAGCAAGAGGTTTGCACTTACCACGCCACCGGTCACGAGTGACTGGTTCGACGCGGCTGCCATGGTTATCGACTTGACATAGTTGGTGCCGGGCCAGTAGGTCACCGTGTGACGCCCTGCAAGATGGCGGGCCCACACCAGACGGTGATCCCAGATCGGCTGGAATTTGGTAAACAGTGCACTTCCGCTCAAGACCTGATTGCCACCTGCATAGACGATGCGGCTCCAGTTGAACGTCTGGCCGTTGATGGTTGACGTGGCGGCGGGCATGACCTTGCCGGCGGCAAGGAGGCTCGCGCCGGACGCAATGCTGCCGGCTTCAACCGCGGTATTGATATCCGTGCGCAGCGACTTGGCTAATGTGACCGCACCATCGACGTTGAGCAAGCCCGCACCCTGTTGCAGCAGGTTGGCGCCCGGCAACGGCTGGGCCGAGTATTGCAGGATCGCCTTGATCAAAGGTGGCGTAAGTCCCGGATTGGCTTGCAGCATCAGCGCGACCGTGCCCGAGACGGCCGGGGCAGCGATCGACGTACCGCTCAGCAGCATTTTGGTTTCGGTCAGGGTTGCCGTGATACCCAGCGGCGTCACCAGCAGGCTCTTGAACGTATTGGCGAGGAAATTCCAGGTGAGTGCGGTGCTTTTCGTGGCCGCGGCGCCGACGATCTTGTTGCCCGGCGCCACCAAGTCAGGCTTCAACAGGTTGTCGACCTGGCGCACGCCGGCGGCGTCGATGTAGGAACCGCGGGTCGGGCCGCGCGAACTGAAGCCGTTGATGGCGTCGTCGCCGCGCGTCGTCGTGCCGAGATTGTTAACCGAGCCGACCGTGATCACCGACGGGTCGTTGCCTGGCGAACTGATCACGCCGTACATTTCTTGCCCGACGAGGTTCTTGCCGAAGTTGCCGGCAGCCACCACGACGGTGATGCCGGCAGCGGTGGCGCTGCGGACGGCCACGCAAAGGGGATCGGTCAGGGCGGATTCGGCCGAGCCTGCGGCGAGGCTGATATTCAACACGCGGATGTTGTATTCCTTCGCGTGGTAGATCACCCACTGGATGCCTTCGATGGCATCGCTGATCGTGCCGAAGCCGGTGTCGCCCAGTACCCGTACGTCGTAAATATTGGCTTTGGGCGCAACGCCGTTGATATCGGGCGCGGTGCTGTCCGAAGGCGCGGAATAGCGCCCAGCGGCGACGGATGCGACGTGGGTGCCATGACCGTAGCCGTCCTGGGTGTAAACCATATCGGCGGCGATGGAAGCCTCGTAGTTGTTAAGCGCCAGGCTGCCGGGTTGCAGCGACGTGGCACCGCTGCCGTTGATCCAATTGGCGAGATTGCCGTTCAACATGTTGACGTTGCGCTTGACGCGGTCCAGGCCATTGTCAAAGGCATCGTGCTTGCTCATGACGCCGGAATCGAGAATGGCGATGCCGACACCGCTGCCGTCGAGGCCGGTATAGGCGGTCTTGGAGCTATAGGTGCGGACGTTGCTGGTGAGGGCGCCGGTAATGGATTCGAGCGCGCTGAAGGTGCGCTGGGTCTCGCGATTGGGCGACACGCTGAGCACATCGTCGCGTTGCGAAAGCATCCGTACCTGGCTGGATTTGACCTGCGCGGTAATGGCCGGCAAGGACGGAAAGAACGCGTGCACGGAGCCGCCAAGTTGCAGCACCTTCGCGCGCAGGTCGGACATGTCCGGGTCGGAACGATCCCCAACGATGATGACCTGGACCTGTTTCGCACCATTGACGTCGCGCGCCCACCTGGAATTGCCCGATCGGCTGCTGCTGATTTCGGCATCCAGATCCTTCGCGATCTTGGCGCCTACTTTGCGGCCCCAGCCCTCCGCATGAACCGTATTGAATCCCGCGCCGGTAAACAGTATCGCCGTGGCCGTCAGCATTGCCGCAAGCGCCTTGCCTGATGCGGTGATGTGGAGCCCGCGCGCTTCTTGCGTGGAGACACGCGCACCCGAAGCAACGGGCACCAGCCCATGGGCACGGACGGAACGGAAGAACAGGTTACTTAGTGAGGTCATGTGGCACCGTGATGTTTTTTCAGACAATGCGTCTGGTGTTTTTGTGGAGTGGCTTATCAGGCTCAAGATTAGCGACCATGCCTGCAAAAAAAAGTGAAGAAATCCACAGTTGCGGCGCGGGATTGTAAAACCTTGTGTCGGGTTTTCATCGTGATTCGCGAAGCCGCGTCAAGCGGGCACTCGCCGCAATGGTGGCGAACGGCGTTGGAATCTATTGCAGTAAGCAGTAAGCAGTGAGCAGTGAAAAGGTGCAGGTCATTTCGACGTACAATTTCCGCTGCCGCCAGGCGCCGCCGACAGGGCCGGTGGGCTGCTAGCGTGCGCTGCGGATCAGGCGGCTGCTGGACATCAGCAGGTCGATCTCGTTGGCGGTGACGGGTGGCGAGCTCAAGTTTCCCTGGCCAATATCGACGCCGAGCTCCTGCATGACGCGCCACTGCGCTTCGGTTTCGATGCCCTGCGCATGTACGCGCTTGTCCAGGGCGCGACCGAGTGAGGTAATGGCGCGAATGATTTCCCGGGCCTCCCGGGCCTCGCCCGCCTGCTGGACAAACGTGCGGTCAATCTTTATGCCGTCAATCGGCAGACTGGTGAGGTGGCTCAGGGACGAAAAGCCGGTGCCGAAGTCATCGATGTTGATGGACACGCCGGCGGCACGCAGCGTGGCGAGCGTATTGGCGCCGGATTGATGCCCCTCGATGAGCGCACGTTCGCTTAGCTCAATGGTCACCAGATTCGCCGGCACGTCGTTGGCGGCAAGTTGCGCGAACAGAAAGGTGGCAAAACTCTCCTGGCGGATTTCGCGGCCCGAGACGTTGATCGACACGCGCAGCGACTGTCCCTGCGGACTCTCGCGCCAGATCTTCATCTGCTGACACACTTGTTCGATCACCCATTTGCCGAGCGGAACGATGAGCCCCGTCTCCTCGGCAATTGGCAGGAAGGTCCCGGGATAGAGCAACCCGCGCTTCGGGTGTGCCCAGCGTACCAGCGCTTCATAGCCGCACAGGGTGCGGTTGCCGAGTTCGTGCTGCGACTGGTAGTGGATACGAAGTTCGCCGACGTTGATCGCGCGGCGCAATTCATTTTCAAGCTGCAGCTCGGCCGCCGCGCGGTCGTGAAGACTCGAATCGAATACCGCATAACGCGCCTTGCCCGATGTCTTGGCCTTGTACATGGCCAGGTCCGCGTCGCGTATCACGTCGTCGGGCGATTCATACTTGCCGCTGCCGAATGCGATGCCGATGCTGGCACTCGAGGTGATGTTGGTGCCTTCGATGCAAAACGGCGCGCGGAACGTGTCCTGAATCCGCCTGGCGAGATCGATGACACGCTCATCGCTCGTGACTTCCTCGACCAGCACCGCGAATTCGTCGCCGCCGAGTCGCGCCACGGTGTCGGTGCTGCGCACCACGCCCTTGATGCGGGTGGCGAAGCCGGTCAGCAATTCGTCGCCCGCGCCATGGCCCAGGCTATCGTTGACGGATTTGAACCGGTCGAAATCGAGGAACATCAGCGCGAACCGCGCATTCTCGTCGCGCTTGACGCGGGCAAGCGCTTTTGTCAGCTGGTCGCGAAAGTACACACGATTCGGCAAGCCGGTCAGCGTGTCGTGAAACGCGATCCGCAGCAGCTTGGCTTCCGCTTCCTTGCGCTCGCGAATGTCCTGCATTTGCACAATCAGGTCCGGATCGTTGGTGCCGTCGCCAAAATAGGCGACGCTGAACGCCACACCGATCGCCTCACCATGCTTGTCGATACAAAACAGTTCGCGCTCTATCGCCGAGGTGGCCGCCTTGCTGATTCGGGCGATGTCGCCGAGCAGCAACTCGAAATCCTGCGGCGGCATGATGGTGCCGAGCCCGCTGCCGAGCAGTTCGGACTCGTAGTATCCCAGCATTTTGCAGACCGCCGGATTGACCTGCAGGATCGCGCCCTTGGCTGAAACCAGCGCCATGCCGATCGCGGCGTTGGTGAACGCGCCGTGGAACCGCGCCTGGCTGCGCTGGATCTCGGCCGCGTGCGCCTGGGCGCGTTGCGATTCCTGCTTGGCGACGTCCAGCAGCGCCGCTTGCGCCTCGCGCTCGGCATTCGCGCGCGCAAACAGGAAGTGCGCGGACGAGAGCGACAGCACGATCGTCGGCGACGCGGCGAATGCCACCCAGACACCGAACTTGGCGCCGGCATAGTAGAGAAGGCCGGCAATGGCGGCGCTGCAAACGTGCGCTACCGCCATCCAGTTGTGATCCTTGAACAGCGCTTCCACGTCCAGCCGTTCGCCGCGCTTGAGCGCCAGCAACATGGACGGCAGCAGATTGGTCAAGGCGCAGTAAACGACCGCGAATACGGTCAACAGCAACAGGTACGCGGCGCCATTGAGCATGTCGTGCTGATCGAGCATGTTGCGAACGGCGATGAAACCAAAGCCGCTGATCGATACCGCGATGGCCGCCATGGCCGGCGTGCCGAACCAGCTTGTCCAGCGTTTGGACAATCGCACCGCGCCAATCGCGCCTTCGATGGCGGCGGCGATGGCCGCGGCTTCCACGCCAAACAACAGCAGCGCCAGGAAGATGAAGATCTCGCCGGCCGCAACCGATAGCTTGGTTCCGGGAATCTTTACCGGGAAGAAAGCAACCGTGGCGACGAAAGCAATGGCCAGCGCGATTTGCAAAATTGTCTGGTTGGGCATTGCGCTGACGAAGATGAGCGCGTCGGCCAGCAATACATAACCGATACCGGCAATGGTCCACCAGTAGGCGCGTGCGTAAATGTTGTAATCGTGCATATCAGCCTCGCGATCTCATCTTCGTCCGAACGGAGTCGCGGCCGCCGCGTCGGGCCGGCTGCATCTTTCTGCTTGAACGTGCGGATCGATTGATGAAATTCATGGCTGGAGGATAACGGACGGCATGTTGGCGCGTAAGTGACGAAATCCACAATTCAAGGCGGTTTTGGTGCGCAGATTGTAAGACCTTGTGTCGGACTTTGCGCGTTTTCGGATATGGCGCGAGCACGTTTGCGGGATACGCGGCGCCAGCACCCGGGGGGTTTTGGGCGGACGCATCACATGGGATTCGACGCAGGAAGTCGCCGAAGATATTTGTCCGCTGCCACCAAATTCGGCGACAGCATGAGGCGGCAAATGATTGCCAGCTTGGCGAGAAGCCGCTGACCTACGGTTCTGACCCGTCCGACCACATTTTCTCGTACGCACTGCGAAAGTTCAGCGGCGGCGATGTGATGGATATGTATTCGAATTCCAACGTGCCGGTGTTTTCGATGCCGTGATACTCGTTGTCTTCGAAGCGGACCACGTCACCCGCCGCGAATACCGCTGTTGCGTCGTCGTCCAGCAGCAACCGGCCCGTTCCGTGTAGCGCCACCCAGACTTGCTCGGAAGTGGCGTGCCGATGCGGCGGATTCTTCGCACCCGGTGGCAGCGTGACGCGGGTGACGGTGATGCGTTTTGAGTTTGAGTTTTCCGGAAAGATCAGTTGTCGTGATCGGACTGCGGAGTTGGAGAAAGTATCGATGTCTTGTTTTCGGATGAGTTCCATCGAGTTTTTCTCCGATCGTTAACGATTAAGGTAAAGGGCGGCGCGCTTTTGCGGCGTCCCAGCGACCGAAGGGAACGAACTTGACCGCATAGTTATGCCTTCACTTGGGCGTACTCACTTAGGGCGAGCACAGCCAGCACCAAAGTAAGATCACTTCACAAACTATGATCGTCCAAAATTGGAAAGCCAAACCAACACTTGCTTGAAGTGGTTTGTTCGAAGAACACGAAAGCAAATGACGGCCACAGTTGGGGCGACTAGCAGGCAAATAAACGTCAAACGAGGAGCCAGGAATGCGAATGCGAAATTTCGGTACGGCAAATACGCGACACCATCAAACGCGCAACAATAACACGCCACCCATTAGCAGAAGTACGTAAAGCCAAAGGTATGACTTCGCCCGCCGAGTTTCGCTCATAACATCCCTAGACATAACTATATTTAGGGGGCATGGCGTCCGCCTATCATTCCGCGATGCGGCATAACGCGCTGTGGACAAGAGGACAAAAGTTCATCATGAACAATAGCTTATCACCGCGCTTGCTGCATAACACGACCATTAACAGAATCACGAAAAGCAGCAGCGAGGTTTGATGGTAAGCGTTCGGGCAAGATAACGCGGAGTTAGCGAAACCCTAGCATTGGCGGGCTTTCAAGGCAAAAAGGCCTGAAACGCCGCGCCAGTGCGTGAGTTTGTGCAATAAATGTTTAAGAAGACTCCGTTCGCGCTGAGGTATCGAAGCGCGGGTTGTGTGGTTTTCTTGATATGGTGGCCCGTTCAACCCTTCGATACCTCAGGGCGAACGGAATTTTGCAGATGGCCATTTGAGTTTCTATTACGGACACGCCCGGTCGCGTTGGCAAAAGCCTGCGCGAGACCAACAGCCGCTACGACTTCGGCGCTGGCTCCGGCGTCATCACTTCCGCCGCCAGCGTCCAGCGCGGTGGCAACCCGCCGCTCGCGTCGCGCACCCACACGCGCACGTACTGCCCCTTGCGCGCGGCACCTTCTTTCGGTTGCCATGTGAAATTGCCGACGGCGTAGGCGAGGTCATTGGCGCGCGAGACGCCTTGCAGGTTCACCGTCCACGACCATTGTCCTTCCTGCGATTTCAGATATTCGCCGATGGCCGCCGTGCCGTCGATGGGGAACTGGCCCTCGCGCAGCAGGCGGGTGCGCGGCGTGATGACATCCGCGTAGGTGGCAGTGCCGCGCGCGATGAATTGCTGCTCGGCATCGCCAACTGGCGCGGCGGCGCCGGATTGCTGCGCGGTCAAATCGAGCGCGATCAATGGTGTGGTGGGCAAGGCGTCGGGCGTGGCGGTGGCGCCGTGCGAGATGCCGTGATCGATGAGCACTTTCCATTCGCCGCCCGGTTGCTTTTGCCACACGGAAAAGAACTGGCCGTGCGCGGCGGGTGCGCTGGGGTCGGTCTTGCTGCGCCGTAGCCATGGACCGGTGGAGAAGCCCAGATCGCCCGAGGCCGCGCGCACGGTGCGCTGCGATTTCCAGTCGAGCACGATGGCGGGGTCGGGCCGCGCACGCAGCCAGGTTTTGGCGTCCACCGGTTCGGGGCGCAGCAGCCAGGATGGCTCGGCGAAGAATTCGAGAAAGGCCGCGCGCATGCCGTTCTTCACGGAGTATGCGGCGAACTTGCCTTCTTCGGCGGCGAGGTCCCTGGCGGTGAATTCCGCGGCAGAAGTGAAAGCGGGCGCGATCATCGCGAGCGGCAGTGCGATCAAACAGGCGGCGCGAATGAAAGGGCGCATGGGATCCTCAAGGTTCTATCGGAACGTGTGAGGCAATTTAACGCAATTTACGCGTGAGCTGTGCGACCGACTTCAACAGTATGTGACGAAGCCGCACAATTGCGCCCATCACAAGAATGCGTACCTACAGCACATACCTCGCCAGATCCTCGCTCTTCGCCAGTTCGCCCAGCTTCTCGTTCACATATTCCGCCGACACCACGAACTTGCTGCCGCGCGAAGCGGGATCGTACGAAACTTCTTCCAGCAACTTTTCCATCACCGTGTACAAGCGCCGCGCACCGATGTTTTCGGTTTTCTCATTCACGGCAAAGGCAATTTCGGCCAGGCGCCGCACCGTTTCCGGCGGAAATTCCACCGTCACGTCTTCGGTTTGCAGCAGCGCCTGATACTGCTTGGTGAGGCAGGCGTCGGTGTTAGTGAGGATGGCCTCGAAATCCTCGATCGACAGCGATGAAAGTTCAACGCGAATCGGCAGGCGGCCCTGCAATTCGGGAATCAGGTCCGAGGGTTTGGACAAGTGAAAGGCGCCGGAGGCGATGAACAGGATGTGATCGGTCTTGATCATGCCGTACTTGGTGGAGATAGTCGTGCCCTCGATCAGCGGCAGCAGGTCGCGCTGCACGCCTTGGCGCGACACATCCGCGCCCTGCATCTCGGATCGGCTCGCAATCTTGTCGATTTCATCGATGAATACAATGCCGTTCTGCTCGACATTCTTGATTGCGCCGATCTTGGTCTCTTCATCGTTGACCAGCTTCATCGCTTCTTCGTCGATCAGGAGCTTCATCGCTTCCTTGACGTTGAGCTTGCGGGTCTTCTTGCGGGTTTGTCCCATATTGTGGAACATGCCCTGGATCTGCTGGGTGAGTTCTTCCATGCCCGGCGGGCCGAAGATTTCCATCGAGGCCGGCGTGGCGGAGATTTCTATTTCGATCTCGCGATCATCGAGCTTGCCTTCGCGCAGCATCTTGCGGAATTTCTGGCGGGTGCTGCTATCGTCGGTATTGTCGGCGTCGGCCTTGTTGTAAAAATCGAAATTGCGTGCTTGCGGAAGCAGCACATCGAGCACCCGTTCCTCCGCATTGTCCCCGGCAAGGCTGCGCACTTTGTGCGCCTCGTGCTCGCGCGCCTGCTTGATGGCAATTTCAGCGAGGTCGCGAATGATGGAATCTACATCGCGACCGACATAGCCAACTTCGGTGAACTTGGTGGCTTCCACTTTGAGAAAGGGCGCATCGGCCAGCCGCGCCAGCCGCCGCGCGATCTCGGTCTTGCCCACACCGGTCGGCCCGATCATCAGGATATTCTTGGGCGTGATTTCGTTACGCAGCGGCTCGGGTACCTGCGAGCGGCGCCAGCGATTGCGCAGCGCAATGGCGACGGCGCGCTTGGCGGCGGCCTGGCCGACGATGTGTTTGTCGAGTTCGCTGACAATTTCTTTGGGTGTCATCACTCGAGAATCTCGATCGTATGGTTCTGGTTGGTATAGATGCAAATCTCGCCGGCAATGGTCAGGGCCTTCTTGATAATCTCGGCCGGCGGCATGTCGGTGTTTTGCAGTAGCGCCTGCGCGGCAGCCTGCGCATAAGCGCCGCCCGAGCCGATCGCCAGCAATCCCAGTTCAGGTTCAAGCACGTCGCCCGTGCCGGTGATGATCAATGAACTGGTGCGGTCGGCCACCGTGAGCATGGCTTCGAGGCGGCGCAGGATGCGATCGGTGCGCCAATCCTTGGCGAGTTCGATGGCGGAACGCATCAGGTGACCCTGATGCTTGTCGAGCTTGGCTTCGAAGCGCTCGAACAGGGTGAAGGCATCCGCGGTGGCGCCGGCGAATCCGGCCAGCACCTGGTCTTTGTGCAGGCGCCGGACCTTGCGCGCGGTCGCCTTGACGACGATGTTGCCGAGCGTGACCTGGCCATCGCCGCCCATGGCGACTTTGTCACCGCGACGGACGGAAATAATGGTGGTGCCGTGAAATTGTTCAGGTTCCATGATTGCGCGTGGAGGTTGTTTCAGCAGAGGTGGGGGAGAGTTTCCCGAAAGCAAGAGACGGCGAACTTGCCCATGTGAGGCGTGCGCCTCGCCTCAAGCCGCCTTCTTGCGCATCAGGATGGCATGCTTGGTCATGCCAAAAACTTCCAGCAACGCCGCGGTCAGCTCGTTCAGATTGGAGAGGATGACGCGCTTTTGGGCGAGATGAATGGCGCGTATGGTTTCAAAAAACTGTCCGGCCACGGCAAAGTCGATGCGCATGAGATTGCTCATGTCGACCAATACTTCCTGATGGGATGAAGCGTAAACGGATAGCTGTTGCAGCATTTCCTTGTTGCTGGCGCTGATCACGCCTTTTAACGGGAATCCGCTATAAACCGCCGTGCTGGTTGTGGTGCTCTCCAGCAGATGATTGGCTCCATCCTGCCCGGAAGGCCGAACGACCACGTCCCACGGCGGAGGAGACACTTCAAACGCCACCGCGTATTCGAGCCCAAGCTCTTCATACTCGTTCAGCTTGCCATCGAGAATGTAGAGTTCGAACAATAGCGACCAATAACCCAAGCTGTTGGCCAGCGACTCGCCCGCGGCTTCGTTGATACTATTTTTGAGCATTGCGGCGAACTCATCGATGCCATTAAACCAGATCGGAATTTTCGAGCGACGCAAACGCTGAAAAACAATGGAGAACAGTTCCGCCTCTTCCGGCAGCATGGCGGTGACTTTGTCCAGACCGATGCGACCGGTCCCCATCTTGGTGGCAAAGGCTTCAAACTTGTCGATTTCGCCGAGTAGCGCGCCGTCGAATGCGGGCTTCAGCGAAAAGAAATCCTTGCGTTCGCGCTTTTCTTTGCGGCGCGGGTCCGACGTATCCGCGGAATCCGCCCATACCGGTGGCGAACGCTCAAATTTGACGCTGAAGAGCATCGACAGGTTGTCGAACTCCGGACGATTGTGCGTCAACTGGTACAGGTCGAACAGCATCAGCCAGGTGCGGATGCTGTCCTTGCCATCCTTGGTTTTCAGGTGATCCTTGAGGGTTGCCTCGGCGCCTTCGTAGCAATCGGCGGAATACAGAATCGCCGCTTCGTAGAGCGCGGGAAAGCTGTTCGAGTCCGGGGAAAGTTGTTCGCTGGAAAAGCCGCCTGAACTTATCATGGCCGATTTCGTCGTGGCAGCAAGGCCGGTTGCCTTGGGGTACAAACCGGTTTTTCCAGGATGTGAAGTAGCCATTGTGTGCGGTTCAGTTCTTGGCCAATTCAGCGCCGGTCAATCGATAATACAACGAAGAATCATTCACCAGCTCAAGGCGCCCTGAAACCACAATTGCATCCCATGGAGAAAACTCCAGCGGCATTTTGGCAACAACCTCAATCATTGAATCGGGCCCTTGCGAAACACAGTATGGGCAATGGGTGGGCAGCGGGGAAAGAAGGAAATGCGACTGCTTGACGGCGGTCGTCAGCGGCAGGACGAAGCCGTAGACTTTGACCTGCTGCTTGTCGAGTTCCCTGATTTGCGCGCTGAATTCCGGGCGCAGGGTAGTCTTGCCCGCTTTCTTTTCCTCCACCACCTTCACCTGACGCAACAGCTGCCAGGCAATAGTGCCCGGTGGCAGCGGGTCCTTGCCGATGTAGCTATAGAGTTGTTCGTCGGCGATCTTGGGGGCTTCGGGGGCGGCGGCTGTGGCATTGCCCGCAAGGGCGACGGAGAGAAACACGAAGAAAAAAATTGAAGTGGTGGCCGCGACCATTTGCGTCGCAATGGACACAGACTGTTGCCCGCAAAACCGAAAGATTTCTGCCCACCGCAAATTCACGTTACGTCGCCTTTAAATCCGTTTCTGGAAATCATCCGGCGTTGAATCGATTCACGCGCGGCCCAAAAGTTCTGGCATGGCATCCCGATAAGCGCGCCACGCGGGAAATAATCCTGCCGCCAATGCCAGCCCGAGCGCCGCGCCGATCACCCGGAATTCCGCGTTGGCCCACACCAACCCGGTGAGTTGCACACGGTGGACATTTGCAACCGTCTGACCGATCCACTCCGCGCCAACATGACCCAGCAAGAGGCCAAGTATAACTCCCGCGACGCCCAGCGCGAACCCCTGGGCGAGAATGGTGAGAAACACCGTGCCGCGACTCGCGCCGAGCACCCGCAACAAGGCCAGATCCGCGCGGCGTTCATCGAGGGCGTTCATGAGGCCGATGAAAATGCCCAAGCCCGCGCACAGCATCATGATGCCGGCGAACAGCTTCAATGCGGTCACCCCGAAACCGAGCAAGGCGAACAGGCGGGAAATTTCCATCGCCGGCGCGGCGGCCTGCAACCCGCTGATGGCGTTCACGCGTCGCGGGAACGAGGCGGCGGCCATCGGCGTGGCGTACTGAATCAGTAGCGCGGTGATTTCTTTTTCCGCGTCGGCATGTTCGGTTTTGCCTGCATCGCCATGCGCGTGCACGGCCCAGATGCTTTCCACCGGGGTGAGGATGAGGCGATCGATCACCGCGCCGGTGGGCTTGAGGATACCGACGACCTCAAATGGTTGATTGGGGTGGGCGCCGCCGCCATCGGTTAGGCCATGGGTCCCGGCAAACGATTGCCCCAGCTTCAGCCCGGTGCGCGCTGCCGCTTCCGCGCCAAGCAGCACTTCCATCGGCTTGGCCCACATTCGACCGGTCTCAACGGCGGCGGCGTGGAGTTCAAGGTAGTCGGGACGCGTGCCGACGATGCGAAAGGCCCGGTAACTGTCGCCCAGCGCCAGCGGGATCGCCCGCTTGACGGCGGATTCGGCACTGATGAGGGTTGCCTCGGCGAGCGGGATATTTCCGGTCGGGACATCAACCTGAAAAACCGAGGACAGAACCAGTTGCAGCGGGCTGCCTTTTGCACCGACCACCAAATCGATGCCGGCCGCATCGCGATCCATGCGTTCCTCGGCCTGCGTCAGAGTCAGCAGCAGGGCGACGATGGTCGCGATGCCGAGAGCCAACAGGAGAATATTAAGCAGCGTCGCGAGCAGGCGTTCGCGCAGATAAGCGAGAGCGAGCGGCAGTGCGATCGCCAGCGCATTCATGAACGCAATTCCAGCACTTGCGTGAAACGGGATTTGATGCGTTGATCGTGCGTGGCCACCAGCAATGTCGCGCCGTGTTCAACCGCCTGATTGAACAGCAGATTGATGGCCGCCGCGCAATTGGCATCGTCAAGCGCTGCCGTCGGCTCGTCGGCGAGGATCAGTGCGGGACGATTCATCACCGCGCGCGAAATGGCGACACGCTGCGCTTCGCCCTGCGAAAGCTGGCGTGGCCAGGCGTGCCGTTTATCACCAATCCCCAATGTGTCGAGAATGGCATGAATGCGTTTGTCATCAACGGGAATCCCTGCCAGTTTTTGCGCAAGCTGCAAATTTGCCTCGACGGTGAGCGCTGAGATCAGATGCAGCCGTTGCATGACGAAGCCGATGTGCCCGCCGCGAAAATGGTCCCGGTCACTGGCCGTAAGTCCGTTCAGGCTGGCGCCATTGACGCGGATCTCGCCCGCCATCGGCAGCGCGATACCCGACACAATATTCAGCAGCGTGGTCTTGCCCGAACCGGAAGGCCCCAGCACAAGCGTGTGTTGTCCGGCCGCAACCAGAAAGTGGTCGAGCACCAGCACCGCCCTGCCATCGTAGCCGGCCCGGAGGCCGGTGATTTCCACCATCATCGAGGACTATTTCAGTTCAATCACCGTCCTGGCGTCATCCGCCACACAATAGGCAAGGCCCTCGATGAAGATTCGCTTGGGCAGATTGCGCCCGATGAAAACCATTTTTGAGGCCCGCGTTTCTCCCGCTGCCCACGGCTTGCCGGGACTGCCGCCCATGGTCATGTGAACACCCTGGAAGATCATTCGGCTGTTCTCCCCTTCGATGTTGAGCACTCCCTTGTATCGCAGCATGTCATTGCCGTAGGTCTGGATCAGCAGGGACAGGAATGCTTCTATTTTTTCCATGTCCAGCGCGCGTTCGGACGTGAATACGAACGACTGGATGTCGTCATCGTGGTGGTGATCATCTTCCTTCAGGAAGTCTGGATCGATTTCCAGCACCGAATTCAGGTTAAAGCCGCGAACGTCGAGGATTTCCTTGATGTCGGTTTCGCCGAAATGCACCGGCTTGTAAGTGGCGCGCGGATTCATGCGCTTCATGCGGCTGATCAGCGCGTCGGTTTCTTCCTTGGCGACCAGATCGGTTTTCGATATCAGCACGCGGTCGGCAAAGCCAATTTGTTGGCGTGCCTGTTCATTGCCGTCGAGCTGCTGTTGCGCGTGCTTGGCATCCACTACCGTGATGACGGCATCAAGTACGTAGTAGCGATGAACGTCGTCATCCATGAAAAATGTCTGCGCGACCGGGCCGGGATCGGCCATGCCGGTGGTCTCGATAATAACGCGATCGAATTTAAGTTTGCCTTTCCTGCGCTTGTCAGCCAGTTCACCGAGGATGCGCACCAGATCACCGCGCACGGTGCAGCAAATGCAGCCGTTGTTCATTTCAATGATTTGTTCTTCCTTGTCCTGCACCAGGATATCGTTGTCGATGCCGGCCTCGCCGAATTCGTTTTCGATCACGGCGATTTTCTCGCCATGGCGCTCAGTCAGGATGCGATTGAGCAGCGTGGTTTTGCCCGCGCCCAGAAAGCCGGTGAGGATGGTGGTGGGGATGGGGGATTTTTTCGATGTTTGTGTTGACATGTATAACTCTTCGCGGGAATTCAATTAATCAAAATGGGGGCGGTCGCAGGCGGCTTCAAGCCACCTTTTGCGAGCCACCGTTGGAAAGAGCGCTTTCGTTGTGGATGAAGGAACACAGGGTCTCTTTGACGATTCGCTCGTCCAGATCCCGCGTGATAAACACCAGACGCGTCGTGTGATCCGCGTCCGGCCAAGCCGCCAGTTGCGCGACAGGATAGATTGTGTGCTGCACCGCATGAATGGCACGCGGTCGCGCTTCACCCGCCACATTGACGATGCCCTTGATGCGCAGCAGCTGATCGCCACGCAACGTCGTGAGTGTTTCCAGCGCGTCCACCAATTGCTGCCAAATAATCGGTTGATCGAACACCATCGCGAACGCATGGAAGCGTTCATCGTGCCGCACCGCAGGCGCCGCGCGCTTGAATGGCGCGGCCGATGTCGTGGCAACCAGCGGCCGATAAGCCTCCGCCCGCAGCCACGCTTGCACATCGGGCGTCTTCTGCCCCGGCTGATACAGGCCGGTGTTGAACAGGACGGACGGATCGATTTCGCCGGACACCGCTTCAAAAATCCGCGCGCCCGGATTCAGTGTGAGCAATCGCGCACGCAACACGTCGACTGTCGCACGCGGTACGCAATCGGTCTTGGTCAGCACAATGCGATCCGCCACCGCCGCCTGCTTGACGCTCTCGATGTGCTGGTCAAGCTGTGCATCGCCGTGCTCGGCGTCCACCGTCGTGACCACGCCGGCCAGCGAATAGCGTGCGGCCACCAGCGGCATTTCAATCAGCGTGTGCATGATAGGCGCCGGATCAGCGAGCCCGGTGGTTTCAATGATCACGCGCTTGAAGTCGGGAACGTCGCCATTGGCGCGCTTGAAATACAAATCGCGCAATGCCTGCACCATGTCGCCGGCGACCGAGCAGCAGATACATCCGTTCGACAGCACGGTCAGATTCTCGCTCGCTTCGCGTACCAGCAAATGGTCGATGGACACGGCGCCGAATTCGTTGATCAGCACGGCGGTTTCCTCGATTCCTGGCTGCCGCAAGAGGCGATTCAGCAGCGTGGTCTTGCCGCTGCCGAGGAAGCCGGTGAGCAGGGTGACGGGGGTAATTGAGGATGCAGTCATGGAATGCGGAAGGTTACCCGATCGACGGCCGATGCGCGGCGATGAGAAGGGCCACGCGCGATCGGATCAGATGCTCACCGATGGCGCGGATTCGCGGCGCGGCGGCTGGAATGCAACAAACAACGCAAACACAAGCACTGGCGCGGCTTACAGGCTTGTTTTGCTCTGAAAGCCGCGTCAGTGCTTGAGTTTCACCTTTTAACGCTACGGCGTGAGCTGCAGCGTATGCCGCGTTTCGCCCGCCAGCAGTGGTGTCGGCTTGCCTTGCAGCCAGTCGTCGTGTCCGGCACCGTAAAACGGTGACAGCGGATGTCCACTTTGCCCGCCGGGCATGGTGAAAATGGCTTGTTCCTCGCGGCCCGGCGACACCACCATGCGCTGCGACGCGCCGAATGTGGGCGCGGCCACCAGCGGCATATTGTTGTCGCCTGCCAGCGGCGTGGCCGGCATATCCAGTACCGCCGACAGGAACGGCATCGCGCGGGAGAACGGGTGCTTGATGCGCGCGATGTTACGTTTGCCCCAGGTCGCGTCCGCAATCTTGCCGTGCTGCTTCACCAACTCATCGTGTACCGCCGCCAACTGTGCTGCCAGAAAATCGTCCCAGTCGCGGTGCGGTTTGGGCAGCAGGTGCGGCGGACGCGTCGACAGCGCCTGCCATACTGGATATTCAAATTTGCCGTCAAAGCCGAATGTGCCTTCCTGTTTGCCGGCCGGCGCCGATGATGGCGACAACCCCGCCGCGGTCGCGAGCCACTCCTTCCACAACTGATCCATGACCTGCTGGCGAAATGCGCGTGCGATGCGATGCCCCGTCTGGTCGATATCGGCGCGGCCATTCCAGCGCTTGAGTTCGCCGGCGATGGCGGTGGTCTTTTCGTTGGCGCGCGCGGTGGCGGTCCCGATCGCGAGGTCGGCCCAGCGTTTCAGGAACCGCGATTCGGTGTCGAGATGAATCGCGTGCAGGCCTTTTTCATCGAACGCCGGCTGTGCACGCAAGCGGTCGCGGATTTGCATGGCGCGCGCGCCGAGATCAAAACCACCGTCGCCGATTGCATCCCCGCCCTGACCGGTTTCGGGTCCAAGTTGACGGTTGTTGGCAGTCCACAGACGTGCGTCGGCGGGATTCTTTACCAATGGATAGCGATTGGTCGCGAGCCATCCGGTTGGCAGCGCGGCAAGCGGCGTCAACTGGCCGCGCGTCGATTGCCGGGGAACGGATTCGCTCATCGGGATGCGCCCCATGATGGTCCAGGCCACGTTTCCCTGCTTGTCGGCAATCAGTACATTCTGGTGCGGGATACCGCTCGCGTGCGCAATGGCGATCGCGTCATCAACATTTTGCGCAAACATCATGTCGCCCGCACGCATGTTCACGCCACCGTCGCGATACAGCACCCACGAGAGCGCGTAATCATTGTCAGTGTCTGTTTTCAGAATCGGGCCGAACGGAGATTCGCGAACCTCAATGTCTTCGTTCTCGCCGCCCTTGACCGTAATGGTTTCGCGATAGGTGGTGATGGCAGGTTTGTCACTGGTCGCCGCTTTTGGCAGCGCCACCCAGTCAAACCATTGGCCGTAACCGTTGGTAAATCCCCAGGCGATGTGGCCATTGCTGCCCACCACGACGGCAGGCAGGCCGGGCAAGGTGACGCCGGCAACACGCTGCACAGCCGCTCCCTCGCCGATGCTGATCTGTGTGCGAAACCAGATGTTCGGCACACCCAGGCCGAGATGCATGTCGTCAGCCAGCATCGCGCCGCCGTGACTCGTCAACGCGCCACCAATTGCCCAGTTATTGCTGCCGACCGCTTCGTCGTTGCGTTCGTCGAGAGCAACCGATTCGGACTCGCTCGTATTGATTTGCCGCGCAGCGACTTTCGCGTTTCGCGTGTCAAACTCGGTCGACACCGGCATTGCGGGCGGTGTAATTTCGCTGCCGTCGAGCGCGGCGTCCCAACCGCCGCCGGAAGGTTTCAGCCAGCCGAACAGGCGATCGCCGATCTTCTTCCGCAACCCGATTTCGTTGAAGCGCTCTTCGAATCCCCGCGCCTGCAGCATGAAATACATTTCACCCACCACCAGCATTGAATCGACTTCATGCCAGGGTTCGGGTGTGGTGCGCAGGACGAAGTATTGCCATGGCCTTGCGCTCAACGCGTTGAGGCCGGCATTGACGCCTTCTGTATACGCGCTGACCCATGCACGATCCGCAGGCGGCAGCGATTGCCACTGCGCCGTCATGCGCGCGCGCAGGCGGTGGCGGCGTTTGTCCTTGTCCATGGGCAAGGTGGCCGCGCCGAGCAGGGCGGAAAGCTCGCCGGCGGCGGACCGCCGCGCAAGGTCCATTTCAAAAAAACGCTCCTGGCTGTGCACGTACCCCAGCGCGCGGATGGCGTCCGGCTGGCTGCGTGCTTGAATCGACACGGTGCCGCGATCATCGCGCGCAATCGATAGGGTGGACTGGAGCTGCGCAACTTTGTGGTCGCCATCCAGTACCGGCAGACTGGCTCGCAGCATCGCATACGCGGCGATTACGACCAATACAAGCAGCGCGCCAATGCCGAGAAATATGTTGCGACCGATACGCAGAAAACGTTGGCTTCGCGGTGACGGGTTCCGGGGGATCATGTTTTCTTTCGTTTCGCCCGCGGATGCGCGGCGTCATAGACCTTTGCGAGATGCTGAAAATCCAAATGCGTATACACCTGCGTCGAGGCGATGCTCGCATGGCCGAGCATTTCCTGCACGGCCCGCAAATCCCCGGAAGATTGCAGCACATGCGAGGCGAAGGAATGCCGCAACATATGCGGATGCGGGTCGATGGTCAATCCTTGCAGCGTTGCCCAGCGCTTGATGCGGCTTTGCACCACGCGCGGACTGATGCGCGCGCCGCGTGTTCCCAGAAACAGCGCGCCTTCCGATGCGCCTTTGACCGTGCGGCGCGTTTTGAGCCAGCGCCAGATGGCCTCCATGGCGTGCTTTCCCACCGGCACGATGCGGGTCTTGTTGCCCTTGCCTGTGACGCGCACTTCCGCGGTGGAGAAATCGATGCCTTCAATGTCGAGCCCGGTCACTTCGGATACGCGCAGGCCGGAGGAGTACAGCAGCTCATAAATGGCGCGGTCGCGAATGCCCTCGGGCGTATCGTCGGCAAAACTCACCAGCCGCACGGCTTCATCCGGCGACAAGGTCTGCGGCAGGCGTTTGGCCGCCTTGGGGGCTTTCACGCCATCCACGGGGTTGATCGTGAACTGTTGGTTTTGCACCAGAAAGCCAAAATAGCCGCGCCAGCCGGACAGCACCCGTGCCAATGATTTTGCGCTGAGACCTTTGCCGTGCAATGTAGCCGCAAATCGGCGAATGTCGGCCTGCGACAAACTTTCCAGCGTTCGTTCAGCGCCAGCGCTGGAATCCTTAGGCCCTTTGAGACCATCGACGAGCGCGGTCAAAAGCACAAGATCCCGCCGGTAACTTTTTACCGTCATGGCGGCAAGCCGCCGCTCGTGCGTCAGGAAACTCAGGTAGCGCTCAATGGAAGCAGCAACCATTGGCCGTGTGCCGTTCACGCTGTTAAAGGCGGCTCCGGCGCGAGGGCCGTGGCGGCGGGTACAAACGTCAAGTGCCGGGCGAGGCAATGCGCCAGTACATCGCCGATGCGGGTCAGGAATACGGTACCCATGTCCGCGTAGAACCGTTCCGCATTCTCGGACGCCATCAGCAGCAGGCCGAAGGTCTGCCCCATTCTCAGCGGTTCAAACGCCCGCCCCACTTTCAATGGAACCAGCGCATACGATTTCAAATGAGGCGCATGTTCGCCAAACCAGTGATTGGTTTCATACACCGGATGACTTCCGCAATACGGTTCCTTCATGGCGTCCACAAACCGGCTCAGTTCCGCGCTCGCAGGCTGGAATTCCGGGGACGGCGTCCCGGGCGGTACCACGTCCCAAAGGCGCACGGCGACATGCGGCACCTGAAAATTGTCCAGCAGATCGAGATAGACCGTGTCGATCAACTGATCGAGCGTTGTGCAATCGATGAGCCGCAGCGCCAACGCGTGGATCTTGTCGGAGAGCGTGTCATTCTCCTCGCCAAAATTGACGAGTTCCGCGAGTTTGGATTCAAGCAACTTCACCTTCTCGCGCGTGGCGATCAACTGGCGCTCGGGAATCGACACCGTGCGCCCGCCATGCGGGTGAGCGACGTTGATGTTCAGCAACACATCCACATGTTGCTCAAAAAAATCCGGGTGGGCTCTCAGGAATTCCGCGACTTGTTCGGTGCTTAGTACATTCGACACGTTGGACAACCTTTTCTCTAGACTGCAATTTCGCCCTTGAATACTGTCGCGGTGGCCCCCGACATCAATACCGGCGCGCTTTTATCGTCGCCACCTTGCCATGTTACCGTGAGTTCGCCGCCACGCGTGAAGACGACCACGCTTGAGTCGAGCAATCCCCACCGGATACCCGTAACCACGGCGGCACATGCGCCAGTGCCACAAGCCAGCGTTTCACCAGCACCGCGTTCCCAGACGCGCAATCGCACATGTCCGCGATCGACAATCTGCAGGAAGCCTGCGTTCACACGATTCGGGAATTTCTCGTGATTCTCGATCAGTGGGCCGGTCTCGCGCACCGGCGCGGTATCGACATTTGCGACGACTTGTACCGCATGCGGATTGCCCATTGAAACTGCGCCGATGGAGATGTGCGTGCCTCGGACGTCAAGTGCATATTTGAGGGACTCCACCTCAGCCTTGAAGGGAATCTCGGCCGGGATAAAACGCGGCGGCCCCATGTTCACGGTGACCCTACCATCCGCCTCTATTCGCGGCACGATCAGACCGGACAGTGTTTCCACCCGGATTTCCTGCTTGGTGGTCAGGCCCTCGTCGCGGACGAATTGTGCAAAACACCGCGCGCCATTGCCGCATTGCTCGACCTCGCCGCCGTCGGCATTGAAGATGCGATAACGAAAATCGGCATTCGCGTTGGTGGCGAGTTCAACCAATAGCAGTTGATCGCAGCCGATGCCGAAGTGGCGGTCGGCAATGCGCTGGATCTGCGCGGGACTGAGGGAAATGGTTTGCGAGACGCCATTGAGCATGACGAAGTCATTGCCCTGGCCATGCATTTTGGTGAAGCGTAATGACAGTTGCGCCAATGGAGCGGATTTCTATTCGGGGGTGTAGATGAACGGGCTGTCCTGAAGATCGGGATTCTTTTCAATCTCGGAACAATCTTCAACGTTCATCTCGGGCGGGTTGTCGGCGGAGTTTCGCACCGAGGCGCGAAACTCCGGGTCGGAGATGGCCTGCTTTACGGCGTATTCACAAGCCGAATCGGCTGTTTCGGATTGCACGTAGACGGTTTTGATGAAGCCGTACCAGCCTTCCTTGCCTTCCCGGTTCAGCAAGAAATGTTCGCCGCGCAGCAGGACTTGGAATTGAGCCATGTTTATGATCCCCTCACTCCGCTAGAGCCGCTCATTTAATCATAAAAATTGCGCTCCCCGGGGGGGCGGGTCTTAAAGCGCTTGTGCACCCAGAAATACTGGTCGGGCATTTCGCGGATTCGATCTTCAAGGAATGCGTTCACCCGCCGCGCGTCGGCCTCGACATCGCCCGAAGGAAAATTCTCCCAGGCCGGATAGAACTGTGCCTCGTAACCGGCGCCGGTCTGGCAAGTTATCAACGGAATGACTTTTGCGCCGGTAATTCCGCAAAGCCGTGACATGGCCGTGACAGTTGCGGTCTTGATACCGAAAAAATCCACGAATACCGCGTCCTTGGCGCCGAAATCCATATCGGGCAAATAGTAGAACGGCCTCTTTTCCTTGAGCGCCTTCAGCACAGGTCGCAAGCCTTGTTGCCGCGTAATCAGCGTGGCATCGTTGTAGCGTTGGCGGGAACGGCGAAGCGCTTTGTCGAACACCTTGTTCTTCTGCTCGGAATACATCGAAAATGCGCCGGGATACTCGCGGGAAAAGCGCGCGCCGCCAATGTCGAGTCCGACGAAATGCGGCGCCAACACGATGATCGGCACTTTGCCGGCCCATTCATCCATGAGGTGCCTGTCGATCAGTTTGACGTTTGCCAGTGCGACATCGAGCGGCGCGTACCACAGACGGCCGAGTTCAAGCGTCGATCGCGCCAGATTGCGGAACACGCCGCGACCGATGCGTTCACGTTCATCGTCGGACTTCTCCGGGAAGCATGCTTTCAGGTTGATCAGCGTGACGCGCTTGCGTCCCCAGTGAAACAACAGTCCGCCCAGACCATTGCCCAGCGCCGACACCCAGCGGGGCGGAAGCCAGCGAAGGCACCAGAGGATAAACAGGACAGCACGCATCATTGACTATTGTGGTGATTGACTTGGCGCATCGGGTGCGCCAGCGGGGGATTTATATCGATTGTATCCCCACAGGTACTGGGAAGGTGCCATCGCAATCAGTCTTTCCACCATGGCATTGGTCTGGCGCGCGGCAATGTGTTTATCGCTCGAATACGCCTCGGACATGGGCTCGATATGTACGTGGTAGCCCGCCCCTCGGGGTAGGCGTTCGGCGAAGAAAAATAGCACGGCGGCGTCGTTGGACCGCGCGAGCCGCGGTAGCAGGGTCATCGTAAAGGCGGGCCGGCCAAAGAAATCTGCCCATACGCCATCGCCGCCCTGCCCGGGCGCAGGCACCTGATCCGGCAGGATCATGATGTTGCCGCCGGTTTTCAAGGTCTTCAGCAGGGCCCTCACGCCACTTGCGTCGGCGGCGGCAGTGGTGGCGCCACCGCGCATGCGGCCCTGTTGCATGAGCGGTTCCAGCCACGCCTGTTTCGGCGGCCGATACAGGGCGGTGATCGGGATGCGCGTTGCAAGGTAGCGCCCGGCAATATCGAAGCAGCCAAGATGCGGCGTGACAAAGATGATTGCCCGCTGTTGCGCTTTCGCCGCGTCAACATGCTCCCATCCGGTACAGGTGCGTACCAGCGCAAAAAGGCGGTCAACCGGTGCGGTCCAGGCGATCGCCAATTCCGAGATGCCCTTGCCTTGTTCCGCAATGGAGGCTTTGACCAATTGATCGCATGAATCGAGTCCCGCATGTTTTCCGTACAGGGCGATATTTTCCCGTGTCAGTCGCCGATGCCGCGCCGACGCACACCATGCCAGCCAGCCCGCGCATGTGCCAAACGCATGGTTCAGCCGCAGCGACAGTTTGCCGAGTAGCCGAAAGAGGGCGCTCACCGTGCGAATCCGGGCTGCATTGCGGGTATCGGCGGGCGTGGCGTTAGGTGCAACGTTAGGGGCAAAAAAGGCTTTCTGTTAAAATTCGTGGCTGTACTGCGTTTTCAATGCAATTGACAGAGCCAACTAATCAATGATGTTGGGCTCATTTTATGGGGAAGCCAATGACCGATTTTCTGTTCACGTCCGAATCCGTTTCCGAAGGCCATCCCGACAAAGTTGCGGACCAGATTTCTGATTCGATTCTCGACGCGATTCTAGCCCAAGACCCAAACTCACGGGTGGCGGCAGAGACACTTTGCAACACCGGACTGGTGGTGCTGGCGGGTGAAATTACCACCAACGCCAACATTGACTATATCGGTGTGGCCCGCGACACGATCAAACGTATCGGCTATGACAATACCGAGTACGGCATCGACTACAAGGGATGCGCAGTCATGGTTTGCTATGACAAGCAAAGCCCGGACATTGCACAGGGTGTCGACGCGGCCCAGGACAATAATCTGGATCAGGGTGCCGGCGACCAGGGCCTGATGTTTGGCTACGCGTGCGATGAAACCAGCGTGCTGATGCCCGCGCCGATCTATTACGCGCATCGCCTGGTACAGCGGCAATCCGAGTTGCGCCGTGATGGCCGCCTGCCGTGGCTGCGTCCCGATGCCAAATCACAAGTCACCATGCGTTATGTGGACGGCAAGCCGCATTCGATCGACACGGTCGTGCTTTCCACCCAGCATAGCCCGGAGATGTCCGACGGCAAGCTGATGAAGCAGGCAGCCATAGATGCCGTGATTGAAGACATCATCAAGCCGGTGTTGCCCAAGGAATGGCTGCAAAACACGCGTTTCCTGGTGAATCCAACCGGCCGTTTCGTGATCGGTGGTCCGCAGGGCGATTGCGGGCTGACTGGGCGCAAGATCATCGTCGATACTTACGGCGGCGCCTGCCCGCACGGTGGCGGTGCATTTTCCGGCAAGGATCCGTCCAAAGTCGATCGTTCCGCCGCCTATGCGGCCCGCTATGTGGCGAAAAACGTCGTTGCCGCGGGCCTCGCACGCCAGTGTCAGGTACAAGTGGCATACGCGATCGGCGTGGCCAAGCCAATGAATATTACGGTGTATACAGAAGGTACCGGCGTGATTCCGGACGAAAGGATTGCCGAAATCGTGGCAAGGCATTTCGACTTGCGGCCGAGAGGCATTGTGCAAATGCTGGACCTGCTGCGGCCGATTTACGCCAAAACTGCGGCCTACGGCCATTTTGGCCGCGAGGAGCCGGAATTTACGTGGGAAGCGACAGACAGGATTGCCGAGTTGCGGGATGCGGCCGGTCTCAAGGGTGAAGCCAAAAAGGTCCTCGCCAGCGTCGCATAAACTCCGTATAATTCCGCGTTCCGAGGGGCGCTGCGAGCAATTCCAGAAATTGACCAGGCTCGGAAACGTATTCAGCACTTGAGCAACGGCGCCCACACTGCAAACCAGTGTGGGCGCCGTTTTCTTTTGGTGCTCGCGAAACAATGTGAATGTAAGGAGCTTTTATGAACGCGGTATTGAAACCACAAAATTTGATTCAAGGTGACTATCACGTTGCCGATTTGAAACTGGCCGATTGGGGCAACAAGGAAATCAAGATTGCAGAAACCGAGATGCCTGGCCTGATGGCAATCCGGGAAGAATTCGCCGTTACGCGGCCACTAAAGGGCGCGCGCATCACGGGTTCGCTTCACATGACCATCCAGACCGCGGTCCTGATCCAGACGCTTGAAGCGCTGGGCGCCGAGGTGCGCTGGGCCTCGTGCAACATTTTCTCCACGCAGGATCACGCCGCCGCCGCGATTGCCGCCAACGGTACGCCCGTATTCGCCGTCAAGGGTGAGACGCTGGAAGATTATTGGGATTACACCCACCGCATCTTTGAATGGAAAGATGGCGGTTACTCGAACATGATCCTCGATGACGGCGGTGACGCCACGTTGCTGCTGCACCTGGGCACGCGCGCCGAAAGCGACCCGACGGTGTTGCACAACCCCGGCGCGGAAGAAGAGCGCATCCTGTTTGCGGCCATCAAAGCGCAACTCGCGAAAGACCCGCACTGGTATTCGGTGCGCCTGAAAGAAATCAAGGGCGTGACCGAAGAAACCACCACCGGCGTGCATCGCCTTTATCAGATGGCCAAGGATGGCAAGCTCGCGTTCCCGGCTATCAATGTCAACGACAGCGTCACCAAATCCAAGTTCGATAATCTGTATGGCTGCCGCGAGTCACTCGTTGATGCCATCAAGCGCGCCACCGACGTGATGATCGCCGGCAAAGTGGCCGTGGTGGCCGGTTATGGCGACGTGGGCAAAGGTTCCGCGCAGGCGTTGCGTGCATTGTCTGCACAGGTTTGGGTCACCGAAATCGATCCGATCTGCGCATTGCAGGCCGCGATGGAAGGTTATCGCGTCGTGACCATGGATTACGCCGTGGACAAGGCCGACATTTTTGTCACCGCGACCGGCAACTATCACATCATCACCCATGACCACATGGCGAAGATGAAGGATCAGGCCATCGTCTGCAACATCGGTCACTTCGACAACGAAATCGATGTCGCCTCGATCGAAAAATACGAATGGGACGAAATCAAGCCGCAGGTCGACCACGTCATCTTCCCCGATGGCAAGCGCATCATCCTGCTCGCCAAGGGGCGCCTGGTGAATCTGGGTTGCGGCACGGGGCATCCGTCCTATGTGATGTCATCTTCGTTCGCCAACCAGACCATCGCGCAGATCGAGCTTTACTGCAACACGGAAAAATATCCGGTCGGTGTTTATACGTTGCCGAAGCATCTTGATGAAAAAGTCGCACGCCTGCAGTTGCAGAAACTGAATGCGCAGCTGAGCGAGTTGACCGATCAGCAGGCGGCGTACATCCATGTGTCAAAGCAGGGGCCGTATAAGGCGGATACGTACCGTTACTGACATCGAGCATCGCCTTTGCCCGCCGGGGTTACGTTGGGGCGTTGCGGCGTTGCTTGCGTGCATGAGCACGCGGCGCGCCTTGCGCCTTGCCTCGCGGGCAAATGCTGGCTCGATGTTTGCTCGACTTCGGGCTGAGGACTAATGGGCAGCGGTATACGGGAAGGCAAATGACTGACACACGCAAGTTTTCATTCGAATTCTTCCCCCCAAAAACGCCAGAGGGCGCGGCGAAATTGCGTGAGACGGTCAAGCAACTCGCGCAATTCCATCCCGCGTTCTTTTCGGTCACGTTCGGCGCGGGGGGCTCCACGCAGGAAGGCACGCTGTCGACCGTGCTGGAGATTCGCGCGGCCGGGCATCATGCGGCGCCGCACATTTCCTGCATTGGCTCTACGCGCGAGAGCATCCGCGAAGTGGTTCACCACTACAAGGATGCGGGGATCCGGCATACCGTTGCGCTGCGCGGCGATTTGCCCTCCGGCATGGCGGTGGCGGGCGAGTTTCGCCACGCGAGCGATCTCGTTACCTTCATTCGCGAAGAGACCGGCGACCACTTTCATATTGAAGTCGCGGCCTATCCGGAATATCACCCGCAAGCACGGCGTGCACAGGAAGACCTGGAGAATTTCAAGCGAAAAGTCGAAGCGGGTGCGAACTCGGCAATGACACAGTATTTCTACAATGCCGACGCATACTTTCATTTTGTCGAGCAGGTGCAGGCGATGGGCGTGGCGGTTCCGATCGTGCCGGGCATCATGCCGATTGCCAGCTTCTCGCAGCTGGCGCGTTTCTCGGACGCATGCGGTGCGGAAATCCCGCGCTGGATCCGTCGCAAGATGGAAGGCTTTGGCGACGACACGGCGTCGATTCGCGCTTTCGGTCTGGACGTGGTGACCGATCTCGCCGCGAAATTGCTGGAGGGCGGCGCACCCGGATTGCATTTCTACACGCTGAATTCCGCAGGGCTAAGTTCCACCATTTGGCAGCGTCTCGGAATTTAGCCGCGCCATAAACTCCAGCACTGGCGAGCTGCTCCGGGCGAAATGACTCTGAACGCCGCGCCAGTGCTGGAGTTTTGTCATTGCCCGGCTTTCTTGTCGAGCCGGCAGCCAGAACCCTACGCTGCCAGCTTTTTCTTTTTCAGCGCATCCAGCTTATGTTGCTCGGCGTAAGCGTGGTGCGCGGCGGCCTCTGCCTCGCCCACTTTCACGGGCTGTCCCATGTCGGCCAGCACCGAGCCCAGCGCGGAGAGACACAACATCACGTTTTCAGGTTTGCATGAATACCCCATCAACCCGAACCGCCAAATCTTGCCGGCGAGCGGACCGAGGCCGGCGCCGATTTCCAGATTGAATTCGGTGAGCAGGATCTTGCGGACTTCGGCTTCATTGACCCCCTGAGGCACGAAAACCGCATTCATCTGCGGCAGGCGATTGCCTTCCTTGACGAGGAATTTGAAGCCCATCGCTTCCAGACCAGCCTTCAACGCGAGATGGTGGCGCTGGTGGCGTGCCCATGCGTTCTCCAGGCCTTCTTCTTTCAGCACCAGCAGTGACTCATGCAGCGCAAACAGGCTGTTGGTCGGCGCGGTGTGGTGATAGGTGCGGTTGGTGTTCCCCCAGTAATTCATCACCAGGTTCAGGTCCATGAACCAACTCTGGACGCGTTTTCCATTCTGGCCGCGGGCTTTGACGCGCTCGATGAAACGCTCCGAAAACGACACCGGTGACAGGCCGGGTGTGCAGGAGATACATTTTTGAGAGGCCGAATACACGGCATCGACGCCCCAGTCATCCACCAGTACTGGCGTACCACCCAGCGACGTGACCGCGTCAACGATGCTGAGAGCATCGTGTTTGCGTGCAATCGCCGCGAGCGTCTTCGCGTCTGATTGACAACCGGTAGACGTCTCCGCGTGGACGAAAGCCAGAATCTTTGCGTCGGGGTTCTTTTTGAACGCATCTTCAATCTTGTTCGGATCGATCGGTTCACCCCATTCGGCCTCGACCACCACCGCGGTGCCGCCGGCACGCTCGACGTTTTCGATCATGCGGCCACCGAACACGCCATTGCGGCCGACGATGACTTTGTCACCGGGCGCAACCGCGTTGACGAAGCAGGTCTCCATGCCGACCGAACCCGGGCCGGAAACCGGAAAGGTGAGCGCGTTATCCGTCTGGTACGCGTAGCGCAGCAGCGTTTTCAGTTCTTCCATCATCTCGACAAAGATGGGATCGAGATAGCCTATGGCGGGCAGCGACATCGCGGCCAGCACGCGGGGGTTGATGTCCGACGGGCCCGGGCCCATCAGCGTGCGCTGCGGAGGGTGAAATGAGGTGATTTTCTTGCTGGGTGAAACCTGCTTGAGCGGGGGATGCGAGTTCATGAATCGAGCCTTTCAGAGAGTGGCACTCTTTGGCGCCATGTCAGAAGATATCAGTTCGCCCCTGGCGCCGGAATGACCGGTGGCAAGGAGCGCGACGGGGAAACAATTGGGCATGAGCCGCCTTGTGGGCGGGGCGTGACGCGTGGGTCACACCATTGAGGGGGTCAACCTCGTCCGGGAGTGTGCCGGAATATTGGCAGGCGCGTGGGCCGGTGAGAAGGCCGGATGGTATCCGGTGTCACAGGCCGATGGAAATTTATTTGTTGCATCGCAACATGGTAGCGGCAATTGACCCTCCGTGCAACGATTTCTGCAATTCGTCCGCGGCGGATTGTCGGCGATTGCCGGCGCCGCCAGACTGTGGTCATTGCCAATCAACTTTCGTTCGACACCCACAGGGAGCTTACATGAACAAGATATCTCGCCCGCTGCTGTTTACCTTGTTGGCCGTATTGTTTCTCGCCATCGTAGTTACGGTCATAACGTCGGGTCCACTCACGTCAGGCAGCGGTCCCACGCTGATGATGTTTGACGAAGACCTTTCTGACTCCGCACTTGGCTGGGCGATTGCCATCCCGATTCTGGTTTTCGTGGGCATCATTGTCACCGCTGTGTTGGCGGGTGCCGCGCTGATTACAGTGATGGCACTGGCGTTTGCCGCAGTCCTGGTAGTCCTGGCCGTTCTGTTGGCGTTCACACCGCTTGCCCTTTTCGTGGCGATTCCCGTGCTCGCGGTGTATGGCCTGGTCAAGCTTTTTCAACGCGACCGGCGCGAGGTGACGCCTGCCGCGTAACGTGAGCGAACTGACGCTAACGGAACGTGATGATTTGCGCGGACGCAGGTTCGATATATCTCTCGGCGAACTCTTCGGCGTCAAACGCCTTGTCGCCGTCTTCATGGGCGGCGCCGTCCGTCTTCACATTGGCGAAATCGAACAGATTCCGATCGAGCATGTGTGAGGGCGCAATGTTCTGCATGGAGCGGAAGATGCTGTCGATGCGACCGGGGAATTTCCTTTCCCACTCGCGCAACATCTGCTTCACCTGCTGGCGCTGAAGATTGTCCTGTGAGCCACACAGGTCGCAGGGAATGATCGGGAATTGCCGGTACGCGGCGTAGGCCTCAAGGTCCGCTTCCTCGACATACGCGAGCGGGCGGATGACGATATGCCGACCGTCATCTGACGCCAGTTTCGGCGACATCGCCTTCATCTTGCCGCCGAAGAACATGTTGAGGAACAGCGTCTCGAGGATGTCATCGCGGTGATGGCCGAGCGCGATTTTGGTTGCGCCGATCTCACCCGCCACGCGATAGATAACGCCGCGCCGCAACCGTGAGCATAGTGAACACATGGTTTTCCCCTCGGGGATCACGCGTTTCACGGTGGCGTAGGTATCCTGTTCGGCGATCTGGAACGGAACGCCCACGCCTTTGAGGTAATCCGGAAGAATGTGCGCGGGATAGCCCGGATGTTTCTGGTCGAGGTTGAAGGCGAACACGTCAAACGCCACGGGCGATTTTTCGCGCAATTTCAGCAGGATATCCAGCAGGCCGTAGCTATCCTTGCCGCCACTCAGGCAAACCATCACTTTGTCGCCGGCCTCGATCATGCTGTAATCGGCAATCGCCTGGCCGGTCAGCCGACGCAGGCGCTTGGTGAGCTTGTTGGCCTCGAATTGCTGTTTTTGCGAGAGGGCGGGCGTGGCGATATTCATGCGCCGCATTTTACCGCGCGAGGAGGCGCGCATGGGGTCGATTTGCCAAACGCAAGCATTGGCGCGGCTTCCGTGTGAAAAATGGCCCGGAAGCCACGCCAGTGCTTGAGTTTTGTCAGCGAGGCCGCTGATTCAAAGTTTCACTGCGACGTTGGCGAGTATTGGTGCAATTCGGTGTATTCCCCACCCGTTACACAACCAGCCCGCGCCCACCATCAACCGCAAGAATTTGCCCGGTTACGTACGGCGCATCGAGCATCAGGTATTTCACCGCGCCGGCGATGTCCTCCGGCGCGCCGACGCGCTTCAGCGGGGTCAGGGAAATAATTCGCGTCTGCTCCGCTTCGGGAAAATCGTTTCCGCCGTGGTTGCCAACTTCGGGCCAAAGGATCGCCCCCGGCGAAACGCCGTTAACCCGCACCTCCGGCCCAAGCTCCAGCGCCAGCGAGCGCGTGAGTCCCGCCAGGCCCGCCTTGGCGACCGTATACACCACGAAATCCTTCAGTGGCCGTTCGGCGTGGATATCGACGATATTGACGATACTGCCGTGTGTTTTGCGCAAGTAAGGCGCGGCTGCCTGCGAGAGAAATAGCGGCGCTTTGAGATTTGAATCGATCAACTCGTGCCAGCTGTCTTCATCGATGGCGCCGACCGGTGTGGCAAAAAAAGACGACGCGTTGTTTACCAGGCCATCGAGGCGGCCAAACTCGGAAGCCGCGTGATCGATCAGGCCCTTGAGTGCGTTGTATGCCAGCAAATCGCCCTGCAACAAGGCGGCCGAATGCGGGCGCTGGACATTGAGTTCCTTGACAAGTTTGTCCGCGTCGGCGCGCGAACGGTTGCAATGCACGATCACGTTCACGCCGGCCGCATGCAAGGTGCGCGCGATAACCGCGCCGACACGTTTCGCGGCACCGGTGACAAGAATGGCGGGGGAGCTGGAAGGAGTGGTCATGGGATAATTGCCTTCAATAATTTTAACCTACCCCATGCGAACTCCCCTGCCACGATCCCTTGCCGATACATTGCCCGTTCCCGAGGGCGCGGCGCTCGCACATTCGCAAGCTTGCGCGGAAATGCTCCGTGCGGAAATCAACAAGGCCGGCGGCTGGTTGTCGTTTGCGCGCTTCATGGAACTGGCGCTGTACACGCCTGGCCTGGGTTATTACGCGGCGGGTGCGCGCAAGTTCGGCGCCGCGGGCGATTTCGTCACGGCGCCGGAAATATCCTCGCTGTTCGGCCAAACCTTGGCTTCATCGATTGCAGATGTGCTGCGCCAGACCGGCGGAGATGTGCTGGAACTGGGGCCAGGTTCAGGCAAGCTCGCGAAAGATGTTTTGATGGCACTGGATGACATCGGCGTGTTGCCAGAGCGTTATCGCCTGTTGGAAGTCAGCGCAGACTTGCGTGAACGTCAGCAACAGGCCTTGTCGGCACTGCCTGCTTCCCTCGCCGCGCGCGTCGAATGGCTCGATGCCTTGCCGCAGGATTTCACTGGCGTGATGATCGCCAATGAAGTGCTGGACGTGATTCCGGCGCACCTGGTGACGTGGCGCGCGGGCGGCCAATTCGAGCGCGGCGTGGCGTTGAACGGTGACGATTTCATCTGGCAGGATGTGCCGGCTGCTCCAGAAATTTCTGCCGCCATGACGCAAATTCAAGGTGCCTGGTTAAACAACTCGGCCCCCGACGACTACGTGACAGAAGTCGCCCCCGCCGTCACCGGGCTGGTCCGCAGCCTTGCGCAATCGTTGAAACTTGGCGCGATGCTATTCATCGATTACGGTTTTCGTGGGGCCGAGTTCTATCATCCCAGCCGTATTACCGGCACCCTGATGTGCCATTACCGGCACTTTGCGCACCCCGATCCCTTTCTTTATCCGGGGCTGCAGGACATCACCGCGCATGTCGATTTCAGCTCGGTGGCCGAAGCGGGAACGGCGGCGGGACTGCAACTGGCCGGCTACACCACGCAGGCCCATTTCCTGCTCGCCAGCGGGTTGCCGGATCTGTTGGCGAAAGCCGATCCCCGTGATCCCGCCCAATACCTGCCGCTCACCAACCAGTTCCAGCGGCTGGTTTCACCAGCTGAAATGGGTGAATTTTTCAAGGTGATCGGCTTCACCAGCGGAGAGGTGACGATTCCGGCGCTGGCAAAGGCTCGACCCTTGCCGGTTTGATCTAGCGCAAAAGTCCTTGCCACGGATATCTGTATCTTCGCGTTAGACTGTGTCGCCGCATTGGGCTCTGTTGGGTTGTTTTGTGCCACGAGCCGGGTAACGCATGTCGTAGCCACCGCCAACGCTAGCTTTCCGTGACTGTCACGGGGACGTTGGATACCTGATTCAGCAATCGAACTTGGGGAGTAAGAAAAGATGCCGCAAATGATCGGAGTACCAAAAGAAGTTTTTTCAGGCGAACGGCGCGTTGCGACCGTTCCCGAAGTGGTTGAAAAACTGATCAAGCTCGGTTTTACGGTGCAGGTGGAAGCAGGCGCTGGCGAGAACGCCAACGTCAGCGATGAGGATTACCGCAAGGCGGGCGCCGGCGTCGTCGATAGCGCGGCAAAGCTGTGGGCGGAATCGGACATTGTGTTCAAGGTGCGCGCGCCGTCGATGGACGAAGTGGCGCAGATGAAGGAAGGACTGGTTTTGATCTCGTTCATCTGGCCGGCGCAGAACCCGGACCTGATGGCGGCTATGGCGGCGAGAAAGGTCACCGTGCTGGCGATCGATTCGTTGCCGCGCACACTCTCCCGCGCCCAGAAGATGGATGCGTTGACCTCGATGGCCGGCGTCAGTGGATATCGCGCCGTGGTCGAGGCTGCCAACGCCTTCGGCCGCTTTTTCAGCGGGCAGATCACCGCTGCGGGTAAGGTCCAGCCGGCGAAGGTGTTTATCGCCGGTGCCGGTGTTGCCGGCCTTGCGGCCATCGGCACCGCCGCCAGCATGGGCGCCATCGTGCGCGCCAACGACACACGCGCCGAAGTGGCGGATCAGGTCAAGTCGCTGGGCGGCGAATTCGTCAAGGTCGAATACGAAGAAGAGGGTTCCGGCGGTGGTGGATACGCCAAGGTCATGTCCGAGGGCTTCCAGCAGGCGCAGCGTGAGATGTACGCCAAGCAGGCGCGCGAGGTCGACATCATCATCACCACCGCGCTGATCCCTGGCAAGCCGGCGCCGAAGCTGATCACCGCCGCGATGGTGCAATCGATGAAGGCCGGCAGCGTCATCGTCGACATGGCGGCCGAGCAGGGCGGCAACTGCGAACTGACCGAGCCGGGCAAAGTGGTGGTCAAGCACGGCGTCACCATCGTCGGCTATACCGACCTGGCCAGCCGCATGGCGAAGCAATCATCGACGCTGTACGGGACCAACCTGTTCCGGCTTTCCGAGGAGTTGTGCAAGACCAAGGATGGCGTCATCAACGTCAACATGGAAGACGAGGCCATCCGCGGACTGACCGTGGTCAAGCAAGGTGAAATCACCTGGCCGCCGCCACCACCCAAGCAGTCAGCGGTCACCGCCGCCAAGCCGTCTACCGCGGTCGCGGCACCGGCTGCCAAGAAGGGCCATGGCCACGGCGCCAGTGCCCCGATGCCTGCGCAAACCCTGACCATCATGTTCGCCGTCGCGGCCGTGGTGTTCTGGTTCATCGGCGCGTACGCGCCACCGGCTTTCCTCGGCCACTTCACGGTGTTCGTGCTCGCCTGCTTCGTCGGCTACATGGTGGTGTGGAATGTCACTCCGGCATTGCACACGCCGCTGATGAGCGTGACCAACGCGATTTCCAGCATCATCATCATCGGTGCGCTGGTGCAGATTGCGCCGCCGGCCGTGGCTGCCGTGGTTGGCCAAAGCGCGCGACCGGATGACGTCATACGCTGGCTCGCGGTGGCAGGCATCGGCCTGACCGCCATCAACATGTTCGGCGGCTTCGCCGTCACCCAGCGCATGCTGGCCATGTTCCGTAAATAAGGGAGACGACAACATGTCCGCAAGCCTCGTAACCGTTTCCTACATCGCCGCCATCATGCTTTTCATCCTGAGCCTGGGCGGCCTCTCCAATCCCGAGTCATCACGCCGGGGAAATCTCTACGGCATGATCGGCATGACCATCGCCGTGCTCGCGACCATCTTTGGCCCCCGCGTCACCACGGGTGGTCTCGGCTGGATCATCGGCTCGCTGCTGGTCGGTGGCAGCATCGGCATGTATCTGGCACGCACGGTGCAGATGACGCAGATGCCCGAACTGGTCGCGTTCATGCACAGCATGGTCGGCCTCGCCGCCATGGTGGTCGGTTTTGCCAGCTATGTTGACCCGACCTCCACGGCCGGATTGACGTCCGCCGAGCAAGGCATCCACCACATCGAGGTCTACGTCGGCATCCTCATCGGCGCGGTCACGCTGTCCGGTTCGGTGATCGCCTTTGGCAAGCTCTCCGGCAAGATCAGCGGCACACCGCTGACATTGCCCGCGCGCCACTGGCTGAACCTCATCGGCCTGCTGGTGGTGATCTGGTACGGACGCGAATTCCTGAACGCGCACACGATCGAAGCCGGCATGACACCGTTGATCGTCATGACCGTGATCGCGCTGCTGTTCGGCATTCACATGGTGATGGCCATCGGTGGCGCTGACATGCCGGTGGTGGTCTCGATGCTGAACAGCTACTCCGGTTGGGCGGCCGCCGCGACCGGCTTCATGCTGTCGAACGATCTGCTGATCGTGACCGGTGCGCTGGTCGGTTCGAGTGGTGCGATCCTTTCCTTCATCATGTGCCAGGCGATGAACCGGCATTTCATCAGCGTGATCGCGGGGGGGTTCGGCAGTGGCGGCGGTACGGCGCCTGCTGCCGGTGCCGCGCAACCCGCCGGTGAAGTCGTGCCGGTAAGTGCGCTGGAGACAGCCGAATTGCTGAAGGAAGCCAAGAGCGTCATCATCGTGCCGGGCTACGGCATGGCGGTCGCGCAGGCGCAGCACACGGTGTATGAAATCACCAAGTTCCTTCGCGACAAAGGCAAGATTGTGCGCTTCGGCATTCACCCCGTCGCCGGTCGCATGCCGGGCCACATGAACGTGTTGCTGGCCGAAGCGAAAGTGCCGTACGACATCGTCATGGAAATGGACGAGATCAACGATGACTTCCCGACCACCGATGTCACGATGATTATCGGCGCCAACGACATCGTGAACCCCAGCGCGCAGGACGATCCCAACAGCCCCATCGCCGGCATGCCGGTGCTGGAAGTCTGGAAGGGCAAGACCTCGATCGTGATGAAACGCAGCATGGCCTCCGGCTACGCGGGCGTCGACAACCCGCTCTTCTACAAAGAGAACAATCGCATGCTGTTTGGCGATGCGAAGAAGATGCTGGATGAAGTGTTGACGGCGTTGAAGACGGATTAGTTGATCTCGTAGAACGCCATTCGGTGCGGCTTTCAGGGTGTTATCGCCCGGGAAGGCGCGCCAGTGCTGGAGGTTGGTAGATAAAAATCAAGCGCCCCGAGGTTGGGGCGCTTTTGTTTTCTGGACGGCAAATGGCTGGTAACGACCGAGGCTGTGTGAAAACATAAATATTGTGTCGCTGAGAATGACGCGTCCCGCGCCGTCACGGGACGTTTTTGAGTAGGTCGTTCTTTTTTTAGCACAATTGGCGTTCAAGCCACCGCTTGTTGGTCCTTTCAGCATCGCTATTAGCGCCTTGATGCCTTGAATTTTCATCATTCGCTTCAGGTTATACGCCAACACATGCAAGCTCATTTCGGTACTGACGCGCGGCAGTGTCTTGGTCAGGAAATGCGTGGCACCCATCCATGCCTTGAGCGTTCCATAAGGATGCTCAACCGTCGAGCGCCGCTGGCGGGAGGCGTCCGGGTTCTGCTCGGCCGGTCTTGCATGCGCTCAAGAATGTCCTCGTGCTCCCAGCGCGTCACGCGTCGATTCGTGCCGGTCGTGCATTGCGCTTTCATCGGACACTTTGGGCATGCCGAGGACCAGTATCGATGAAGGGTCATGCCCTTTTCGACTGTCGTCTGACGCCAAATCGCGCTTTGCCCCGCAGGGCATCGGTATTCATTGCGCTCGGCGAGGTAAGTGAAATCACGCTTGTCAAAGCGCCCGGCGGCCTTGTTGTTGGACGTGAGCGGCTTGGGCACAAGCGTGTTGATACCCTGTTGCTCGCATTCTCGGATCTGCTCGCCATTGAAATAGCCTCGGTCAGCCAGCACCGTGAGCGCTTGATTGCCCGTTGCCTGCACGGCTTGCTGCGCCATTGTCGAGAGTTGTTGCCGGTCGTGACCCACATTGGTGACCTGATGGGCGACGATCAGATGATGCCGGGCATCAACGACGGTTTGCACGTTGTAGCCCACCATGCCGGTGCCGCGTCCACTGGTAGCCATGGAGCGTGCATCGGGGTCGGTTAGCGACACCTGATGGTCGGGCGCGGCTTGAAGTTGCTCACCAATGTCTTGCAAGCGCCGCATCTGCTCCTTGAGTCGGCTGACCTTCTTTCAGGCGAGAAACGCGGCCTTCACTTACCGCCGCGGGGTTACGATCGGCACGATCGAGTTCGCTTAGGTAGCGTCCGACGCTTTCTTCAATTTGCGCCATGCGCGCCTTCAACTTGTGTTCGGTGAAGTTCTTGTCGCGGTTGTTGACGGCTTTAAACTTGCTGCCATCGATTGCCACGATCGCTTCCGAGAACAGCTTCAGGTTCCGGCACAACACAATGAACTGACTACAGATGCGGCGTATAGCGGGTCCGTTGTCCTTGCGAAAATCGGCGATGGTCTTGAAGTCAGGTCTCAATCGGCCCGTGAGCCAGATCAGTTCAAGATTGCGTTCCGTCTCGCGTTCCGTGCGTCGGCTCGATTGCAGGCGATTGAGGTAGCCGTAGATGTAAATCTTGAGCAGCGTGGCGGGGTGGTAGGCGGGACGGCCCGTGGCACTTGCCGTGGCGCTTTCAAAACCGAGCTTGACCAAGTTCAGTTCTTCGACGAATACATCAACGACGCGAACCGGGTTGTCGTCGCTGATATAGTCATCAAGACACTCAGGAAGCAACGTGGTTTGCGTTCGACTTTCCGCAGGAATGAAGCGCTTCATCAGGGCGACCTCGCTACGCTAAATCAATGAGTAGCTATGACCTTACACGCCTGAATTGTTCCGATATTCCGGAGTCGTTTTCACACAGCCTCGACCCCAAGCAGTCTTTGGAATTTTGAAAGCGGTCACTCAACGATCAGCACGAAAGGCTCGACCCGACTGCCGAGAGAGAGTTGTCTCAATGTAAGGGTTGTGCCTCGTTGTCGCATGGGACAAATCTCCCGCTTGCGGGATCGCGGATGAAGAAGCTGAACCAATAGGGGACTCCAGTAGGTCAACAAAAGAATCGTCTTGATTCAGCACTGCACCGAGCGATACGTAGGCGCAGTTCTTTGAGTCTTCCATATATTCGTCTGACTCGTCGTTTGCGGTGATCCGCCACCCGCCGTCTTCCTCGTCGTCGGATCTTCGCGGTACAGGTAGCCTGCGAGCTTACCTTCGTGCAGAACATGATTCGTGACGAAGCACCGCTTGATGTACTTTTCGACCAGGTTGTCATCGTCATCGTGCTCAGTGGCAATGATGTGACAGGACTTGAATTCAACCGGCTCGTCGAGTTTCAGGTCAGTGATGTGCTTCGGCTCGTTGTTGAGGCGTCCTCTGAACTTGCCTTGATCGCCGATCTCGTCGAGAACCCACATGCGTTCAGCACCCGGGGCGTCAGGATCGTCACTTTCGAAGCGGAATATAAGTTTGACTGCGTCGCCCACTTTGACCTTTTGAAGGACTTCCAGCGCCGGTTTGTAGAAGGTGTATTTGTAATCGGCAGCGAGTTCGTCAGCGTCCGCAAGGTGCCACGATTGCATACGATCTCCTCCGTGAGGCCTAACTCAATTTATACGTCAGGATTGGTTCACAACGAGGGTCACAGCCTCAAGGGCCGGTTGTGGCCGAATGTAGCCGTTCTATTCTTCTACCGAACAAGAAAATACACGCTGATAACCAAGACAATCATTTCCAACGCGAAAATTATCTTGTGTTGAGAAAGCCGTCCCTGATTCTTTTCGTGGACATCATTCTGCGAGTTGGAGTTACTTTCAGGTGCGATCATTTAGTGTGCTTTCAAGAAAATTCACTCACTAATTTGGACGGCCGTTTCTGGTCGAAAGATGCCTGCCAGATTTTGTTGGCTATTTCCCAAGGAAGTGAATCAAAACGACTATCAATATACCGACGCAAATATCGAAGACAAAAATGAGCGGCCAGTAGGTGACTTTGTAGTCTTTTGACTTCTCAGCGATTGAAGTTTTGCCGTTATCCATAGAGTGTCATTCGAGATTGGCGCCTTCCGTGAGAGATTGGTTGTGGCCGACAGCTGTCCATCGACCTTAAGCCAAGTTTTGCGCCTGCCGGCCGACACAGTCTGCTGGTTGGATGGTATGAGCACACATGCACATTGTCTATCATTTTGCTGGCCGAAGGCCAAGAGCATGGGCTGAACTGGCGAGACGAATCAGCCTCTCATTCAACTGCGCAACTTCTACATTGTGAGTCTCTTCAATGATTGCCAGCAGAGACGAAAAGTGAACTAAGTCTTCGTCGTTGGCGAAGTCGACTCCGTTTTCGGAGAACGTTGCGGTCTGGCGACGAGATTCAATTAGCTTGCATATCCCAAATGCCGCAGCTATCCACTTCTCCCGATTGATGTAGAACCCAGACTGCGCGTTGAGTTGCCAGTTCACCGTTTCGATGAACTTTGCGCGGTACTCTTCTCGTAAGTGCACTGGCATGTCTGCCAACGCTGTCGCGAGCTCGGAAGATGTGGCTATTACCAATTTGTTGAATGCTTCCTTGTGCGCGCGCGTCAACACAACAAGCTGTTCGAGCACTGCCAAGGATTGATTCGTACCGTGCAGCGTGGCGAGGCGGCCCTGCGACAATACTTGATCTAGTTGAAGTTTCGCCTGCTCATTGTTGAATGCTTGCGCCGCGTGCATGCCCACAGTGGCGCACCGTTTCGCAATCTCAATAAACCTAATCTCGGTTTGATGCATGGGTGCAGGTTATTGAGGAAGTAGAAAACACTTGATCACAGGCGCGTCGAGATGAAGTTCAGTTGGACGTGCAAAGCAACGGTCCACTGCTCGCCGAAAGTCACCAGCATTGAAAAAGGCATATGTATGCAGGATGTTTGGCACAGGAAGCCAATCCTTTTACCAGTCTATGTTCGCAGACCTACATGCACAAATTGATTCACCTTTTTCAACCGGCTTTCCGCATTTATGGCAGTGGCCGGCCGGGCGTGTGACGTGCAACGAAAGCACCTTTGCGTCACGCGGACCCAATCTCAACTTAGACTCGGCAAAGCACATCCCTTCCAAGGCGATCACGGCGCGCGGCGATCGCAAATTCTGCTGCGAGTGCTGCGGAAATATCAGCAGGCCAAACGACAGTAGTTCGGCACTTGCAACACTCAATAAACGACCGACCTGCAGACTCCATTAGCGGCATCGGGATACGCTGAGCCTTTCAGCAAGCAATTGAAAAGTTGATCATTGATTCAACCTGCGGCCTTTAAATCATGATTTCGGGTCGAACGGCTGGTGTTGGCAGGTTTCTGCTTGGCGATAGTAAGCCATCGCATCCCCGCTTTCGATTAGCGCACTACGTTTCATTCGAGCTCGTTCTGCTCGCGTTTGCCGGTGGCCATATCGAACCTGGCGAGAATTGAGAACTCCACCGTCCGCTTGCCTTCGTCAAAGTGGCAGTCAATGAAGTCTTTCGGATTCAACTTCTCGTTAGTGGCCAACTCGACGTATCCAAATCTGTCGTCGCGCACGATCTTGCCTTGTTGAACTTGCGACAGATCTAGAAACTGCACCTTCCAGGAAGAGTCATCCCCCCACCGGCAACCCCATACAAATCCAAAGTCCCCTCTCGGTTCCTCGCAGTCATCACTCCAATACTTTGAACCCGGAAGGGTGGAGCCATCGTTTATGTCCCACCAATCCGGAACGTAAAAACCGACTGGACAGAAACCCTCCGAACGTGGCGTTTCGCTTGCGATTATCTTGCCCGTGTCCAAGTCCATAACCGACGTCGCTGTGTAGTCCGGCGATACCAACGCGAGCATCCTAGAACCTTGGCGAAATGGCTCAAACGTGCGGTACATGCTCCAGTAATTGCGATGATATTCTGCTATGACTCGCCTGCCCGTATCCAAGATGGAAACGTGGAGCGTGTCCCAATTGGGCGGAGACTTTATTACGCCACACTTTGTCACGAACCGTTCGCGTGGTGCGGGCCGTGACGGAATTTCAAACATTCCTGTCGTGTCGATCTCCTCAATCCACCAGCGGGCGTGATACTCATCCGCCCATGCCTTCTTGTCGCCTGTAGTTTTTTCTCTGAGCAGAGACTCCGCCTCTACTTTGCTGTCTTTGGCTCCCCAGTAGTGAGTATTGCCATCAATCAACGAGGTCGAGCGCAATTCATAGATCTTGGTCATCTCTATCGCCTAATTGAAGCGTAGTCACGAAGTTCGTATGACCGGTAACCGGTGAATTGAGCGGAGTACACGAACTTCCGCTCCTGGCCGATTTGAGACAGTCAAATTGCGAACCAAATTAGTTCCAACTATCAGAAACAAGCGCTATTCACTTGAAGCGGATATCGGATTTTTCGGTCTTGTCGTAAAGAACCAAAGGACGCCGACTGCCAGTAACGCCAGCGATGGTCCAAAGCGCCATGGACCAGTCTGATTCAGCGCACCAATGCCTGAAAAGATCGACGCCAAAGCCCAGAGAAATGAGACAACCAGATGACGGTTTCTTCGCAGCCAGTTTGTTTTCATGATTTGACGAAGGAAGGTGAAAGGACAACATTCATGAACGCATCATGCAGAGATTAAGTTGAAAGCTCAAGTCGAAGGACTGGTGCTGGCGAACGGCGCAGTCAATCACTAAGGCTACCTTGTGTGACGGGCAAGAATCGCAGAACCTTGACCTTCAATAGCCGAATGAGTGCTGGGTCCATGTATTCGTATTCGTCGGGTATATCGAGACAGATTACTCGCTTGTTGACCATGTACCGTCGGTATTTGGAATTCAGCTTATTTTTGTGAGCTTTCTCCATCACAAAGATGACCTCCGCCCACTCAACCAGCTCTAGCGTCAACGGATTTTCTGCATCGTGATTGGTACCTGCAGAAGCGCAGTCGAGATCAGGATGGCTGGCGAATACTTGTTCAGCCGTTGGACTCCGCAAGCGGTTTTGGCTGCAGACAAATAGCACGCGCTTCATCTGAATGCGGGAACCCTAAATGGTTTCAGAAAGACAATCGACAAATTTTCAATCGCGCCGCGACTCAGTTGGAAACCCAAGGCGAACGGCTGGTGTTGGCCGAATGCGGAAGTTCTGCATCGCGCGTCACGCTACTCGAATATACCCTTATACGAATCGTAGACTGACCCGATGATCACTGGAATCAGGACGAGGAAGCCGAGGCCGAGGGGAATTGCGGCGATGATGCAAAGGACCACCAGGACGATGCCGTAGACCAGGAAAGGTGCAATGTTCTTGAGGCAGGCAGCGAAACTCGCCTTCATCGCCTCCAGTGGCGCTACGTTGTGGAAGATCACCAGCGCCGGTGCAAACCAGAGCGCCATATAAAGTGGCACCATCAGTAACAACATGACCAGCACGGCAAGCAGGATGCCGCCAAGGGCCATGCCCACGCCTGCTCCGCGCCCCATGAGGCCGCCGGTCAACGCGGCGCCGCCGCCAATGACAAAGGTAATCAACATGATCACGGCGACACCGATGAGGTTGAACACGCCCACCATGACCAGATTACCGGTGTTCTGTTTGAAGCCCGCAAACAGGTGATCGATATTCAATTCACCGCCATCGCTCAGCGATTTGCAGCCGAGCAGAAGGCCGCCCGTAAACACCGGCATCAGGAACTGTGCGGCCAACTGACCGACGATTGGAACGATGCCCAGTGCAATGGTGATGACCAGCATGATCACGGTCACCGCGATCCAGATGCCAGGGTTTTTCAGGAACAACTGCCAACCTTGCTTGAGCCACTCGACGCCATCCCCTGCGCCGACCGCGCGTCCATCCGGATCGAAGCGACTACCACCCGAGTCACCGCCTGCCGTGGCAATAACAGAATTCTGTTCGTACATGGCTGCCTCCACTGAGGTTGTTGAAATGTTCCTGTGGGCGAAACGCTTCCGCACAGAAACAGGAAATAAAGTCACCACATCCGTATATCACTTGGCGCTTCATTGGGTATGCCAAGCCGGCGGGCCGGTTTTCTCCGAAAGCCGTTCTTCCATTCTACGTCCGCCGTCAATGTACAGCTGGGACTAAAGGGGTTTTGCAACGCCTTCAACGTTTGGGCCATGTCGGGCCCTAATCACCCGCCATTGGGCCCCGGCTTGCGCGAGGGGTTCGGCCGCACGACGCCGCACATTGCAGGCTAGAACCAATAGTCCGCCACACATCGCCCATCCCGGGGCAGGTCATCGAAGGTGTTGAGCCCGTCGAAATGGTCAATGGGAACCTGGGCAATCGCATCCGGGTCAGATAGGCGCAGATTGACCGCTATCCGGCGACGCCCTTCCGGGTTCAGTGTCTGCGACCGCCAGTAGGCCACGCAACCGCAAGTGGGGCAAAAGTGAAACTCTATTGCCTTGCCTCGAATGTAGGCCTTGGTCGGACCCGAGATATTGATGCCTTCGCCTTCATAGTCATAAGCCCAAAGCACGCCATAGCGACGACAAACCGTGCAGTTGCACGCCGTCGCGGACTCGGGGATTCCTTCGAATTGCCATTTGATTTCGCCGCAGTGGCAGGAGCCGTAGATCACTTCAACCTCCGTTTGATATTCTCGTGAGAAGCTGGGGCTGTGCGGAAGGATAGCATTCAGGCAGTGCGTGGATTTGTGAGGTTTCTTGCCGCCTGACGTGGCGATAGAAAAATGGCAGTCAAAGCCGCACCGCGCCGAGAATCGGTTGGAAGTTCAAGGTGAAGTACTGGTGTCGGTCGAAACATGCCAGTCGATTGTGAGTCCCCTTTCCCGGCCCCCCGGGGGGGGCCACCCCCGCCGGGGGGGCGGGGGGGGGGGGGGGGGGGGCCCGCGCCCCCCGCGCCGGGGGGGCCAAAGGAATCCCGGGGACCGTGCGCGGGCCCCTGGTGACTTTGACGCGCCGTGAAGCTCGTGGGTCTATACTCGCCGTTGTTGACCGAACAGGCGGCCGCCTTCCACCCATTCGGCAGCGGCTTCCGGAATTCAGCTTTGGGTGCCTAGGTGCGCGGCTTGTCACGAGTTTTCATCACCTTGCCTCACCGCCGCCGAGACCGACACATGGGCCCCTTTGAACCAAACCACGGGGCAGCGGGGCATGTCAACTCAAGTCCGGCTGAAAGCGCCATTGCGGCAATACTTCTTCAATGGCGCGAACAAATTTTTCCTTTCCCTCGGCGGGCGAGAAGGTCGGCGACGTTAGAACGCCCGCTTCATTGATGTTGCCGGTGATGCGGATTTCCACAGGGAATATGTCCGTGGGCTCCCTGTCGGGAAATTTCGGTCTGATGGTGAGAATGGGGCTCGCAAACTTGTCGCTGTCTTGTAAGGGGCGTGGCAGCAATTGGGCAAACGTCGCATGTGAAAAAGCCAATACAAACCAGAGCACCATAGTGCAACGAATTGTCATGGGGGCCTCTAGCGACGGGTGAGCGAAAGAATAGTCATTGGCGCGCTGTGCCGCGATTAACTTGCAAGTTCAATTTGCAGGACCGGAATTCGCCGTAAGCAGACATTGCTCAGACAACGATCCCGCGCTCCCACAAAATATCCGTTCCCTATTTCACAGCACCTATTCCGGCGACCAATCCCTTAACAGCCACCGCGACATCGCGTGTGACAAGTTGATTGATCAGGCGGACCTTGTCGGCCGACGTCAGCGCGCGCCACGGCTCGCCGATGTCTTGCTCCGCTCGGCCGGAACCTGCCATGTAATAGGCCGCCACTTTTTTCTTGCCAAGGACGCGGCAAGAAGGAAAGTCGACCAGCGTGACTTCCATGAATGCAAATGGGGCAATGAATCCTATGCCTCCCTGGCTTGTTGCACCCGTTTTCGGATCGACGGTATGTGTACGCCAACTGCCATCCAGATAGAAGCCGAGACCTTCAAGCTTGCCTGCGCCATCATAGGTGCCGCCCGCAAACATGAAGGATGCGTCGTCGCGACGTTTGCCGATCAGCATGAGTTTTGTGGCGCCCTGTTCACGCAACGCGTCCTTGATCGCGTTCGGGATTGCCATTGTCTCGCCTTTGACTTCGAAGAGCGTGGCCTGCTTGTCGAATAGCACTTGGCTGCGCGTGCGGAGCGCGGCGATTTCGACCTTCGGTATGGCCTCGCGAATCGCATTTCCTGCCGCCGTCACTGCGGCTTCATCAAATATCGGGTCGGTGATTGGCAGTGGCTGGTGGATGTTGCTATCGAGGCGTGTGCCAGTTTGCAACTGGCGGATCACGATATCAAGGCGGTCGCCGATCAACGAAAGAATCGCATAAACCGGCGTTTCCGCGTGGGCGGGGGACTGGGCAAATGCATTTTCAGCGACGCCACCCCAAAGTCCTGAAACAAGTACCACCAACTTTATCCAATGTCGCATGTATTTTCTCTCAAGACAATGCCGTCTGGTCGGTATTCTGTCCCAATTCTGCATTGGCGTAACCTACCTGTTCAGGTAGGAATTGATCAATTGCACAAGCTCTTGACCCTCCTACTCGCTGAACGCAGGCTTTCAACATCGACTCATCACGCCTGCCGCCATGCTTTTCACTCACCCCATCTTCGCCAGCGGCAAATACAAATTCACGCAAGTGCCGCCACCTTGCAATGGCACCACTTCCACCCGCCCATTAAGTTTTTCGGCGCGACGTTTCATGTTCTCCAGGCCGCGTCCCGCGGGTTGCCCCGACTGAAAACCCACGCCGTCATCGGCCAGCCGCACCCACACGCGAGCGTTGGCGACATCGATGCCGGTGGAAAGCGTGATGCGTTTGGCGCGCGCGTGCTTCAATGTGTTGGTGAATGCTTCCTGCACGATGCGCAGGATGCTGCGGGTGTTTTCCGGATCGAGATACGCGAGTGGCGGCAGATCGGTCACAGCCCATTCCAGCTCGATGCCGGCGAGATTCAGCCGCGGTTCAAGCCGGTAGCGCAGATTGCCCAGCACCACCAGCAAGTCACTTTCCACCGGCTCCAGCGAATCGATGGTGATCTTCAGCTCATCGATGCAATCGGCGAGGATTTCCTGCATGTCGTGTTGCGAGAGCGTGCCCATGCGCGACAGCGCGAGCGTGGACATCAGGTGCGAGCCAATGCCGTCGTGCATATCGCGCATCAGGCGCTGCCGTTCTTCAGCGGTGGCGCGCTGCTGATCAAGCGCGCGCAGCTTTTCATAACTCTGCGTCAGTTCCTGTTCGCGCTCGGCGACCACATGCACCAGGTCCGCGTTGAGTTTTTCGTAGCCGCTGAGGGTTTCGACAAAGCGTTTCACCAGCAATGCAGCGACCGCCAGCATCAACAACGGCAGCCCAAGCGGCAGCAGGTACAGGTGATCGAACCCGAGCAATTCCTGGTAGTTCAGGAAGTCGTGGACGCCGAATGCAACGTTGATCGTCAGCGCGCACAGCATGAGAATGTTCTCAATCGTCGCGTCCCTCAGCAGCGCCCGCGACAATATCACCAGAATCGCCAGCGACAGCACGGCATACGTTGCATAGACCAGCAGCGTGACCAACCCATACCCGCCGAATTGCGCGGCTCCGAACAGCGCGACCGTGGACACGGCTGCGATGACGATCAGCAATTTCTCGAATCGCGGCATCGGCTGCCCGGCGAATCGCAATGCGAATTGCACCTGCAGGACTGTCAGCCAGCAGAGCGACGGCACGGCTAGCAGCGCCAACCATAAGGGTTCGTCGCGGATGTAGTAATGCACTACGCGCACGATGGCCACCATCAGCATCAGCGCAAAGAAGCCGAACATGGATTCGTTGCGCCGCTTCCACCAGATCGACAGCGCGAACATCGCCACCAGCGCGAGCAGGCCGGTGATGAACTGCGGCGCCAGGGTCTGGACGAAATATCGCGATTCGTATCGCTCCCGGAGAAGGGCGGCATCGCCGACATAAACTTTCGAAAGCCCGGCGCGCAACATGCCATCGGGATGAAGACGGATCAGCAATTCGTTGTTGCCCGGACGCAGCAATCCCGCGGGCAGCGCGTAATACTGCGCAACGTTCCACGAAAATTCCGGGTCGTCCCCTAGCCGTCCACTGACCGCGAACGAAGAGCCGTTCAGATACATTTCAACGTTGTTTGTGATGCGCGGGATGTACACGGCGCGCGGAGGCGTTTCCGGTGTTTGCGGCGCGTGCGTTGAGTGCATTGCGTACATTGGGTCGGTGTTGAATTGCAGGCGATACCAACCGTGATTGGTACGCGGACGCTGTGCCTTGCGCCAGCTATCCGGTAACTCGACATCCCGCCAATTGGCCGATGATGGCGGTGGCGGGGAGGTGCCGGGCGCCTCGCTGGGGATGTGCGTGAACTGGGCGTGACTGAATTCGATGACTGGTGCGTCGGCAGGATTGGCGGATTGCGCGAAGGCAGGCGAGGTGCCGGATGTCGCGGCATACGCGGCGACCAATGCAAAGATCAGGCGTGCGGTGATCAGTCGGGCGATTCGCACTATTGAAATCTTCATAAATCAATACACCGTTCGGGCTGAGGTATCGAAGCCCTATCGCCCTTCGATACCTCAGGGAGAACGGGAAAACCGTGTGTCACTAATAATGGAAAGCACAATAATTCAACCGCGTCAAAGCGTGCGGATGAGTCCCATGCGATTGGCCTCGAATACCGCTTCGCCGCGTGAATGCACCGCAAGCTTGCGGTAGATTTTCTTGACATGACTGGTGACGGTATGAGGCGAGATGCCCATGAGTTTACCCATTTCCGGGTAGTTGAATCCCTTTGAGGCCAGCACCAGGATTTCCTTCTCGCGTTGGGAAAGCGAGACGTCGCTGGCGTTGTCATCGGTAATTTCCGCCGCGCTGGTTCCATTGTCCGTTTGAAAACGTTTCAGCAACCGCCGGGCAATGATCGGGCTGATGGGCGAACCACCATTGATCAATTCACGAATCCCCGCCAGAAAACTTTCCGGTGAAGCATCCTTCAGCAGATAGCCCGAGGCGCCGGCCTCGATCGACGCCAGTACATGTTCTTCATCACCGAAAACGGTCACCACCATGCATTCGCATTTCGGCAGGGTCTGCGTGGCGTGGCGAATCACCTCGATGCCGCTGACGTCCGGCAAACCGAGATCAACCAGCAGCACATCGGGTTTGCGCAGGTCGAGCATGGCGAGCCCCTCGCCTCCGGTGCCGACGCTGGCGATGACCTCGAAGGATGGATCGTGCGAAAGCATTTCGGCGTAGCGGGCGCGAAACGCCGCATCATCTTCGACAATCAATACACGCGCCACGCCGCACCAGCTTCAAGTTTCTTCATGACGCTTTCCAGAGAGGAACATCCGGCACGATCCCGTAAGTCAATCGTACGTCGGCCCAGACCGATATTACCTGCCAGTTGCGCGTGCGCGTATATCCCTCAATTGTGGGATGTAGTATTACGTACCTCTTCCCTGCGCTGTTCGGCGGGCGACAAACTCAAGCATTGGCGCGCCTTTCGGGGCAAAAAGCCGCCAGCAACCTCGTAAATGCTGGTGTTTTTCGCGCGAGCCAAAAAAAGGAGCTGTAGAAGGTCCCCCAATATTGCGCACGCTCAGGTTTGCCTGATGGGTGTCGTTTCGTCCCGCCGAAGTTTCTGCAAAACAAATACCCCAGCCGCCAAGCCGAAACCCAGCGCGTCCCAGAGCGGGCTGGGCACCAGCATCATTACGCCAGCGACGATCAGTATCGATCGCTCCAGCAGCGTGGTGCGTTTCAGCAGCCACCCTTGCGCGGCCGCAGCCAGCACGCCCATGGTCACGAAGGCGAGCGCGACGACCGCCGCCACATCGCCCCAGCTTGCCCCCTTGGGCAGTTGCAATAGCACACCGGCGCCCAGTGGATCGAGCACAAAAATGAACGGGACAACGAATGCGGGCAGGGTGTACTTCCACGATTGCAGCGTCGTTTTGTATGGGTCGCCGCCGGTGATGGCGGCCGCGGCGAACGGTGACAACGCGGTCGGCGGCGACACTTCGGAGAGTACCGCGTAATAGAAAATGAACATGTGCGCCGCGAAGTCCGGCACGCCGAGTTGGGTCAAGGCCGGTGCGGCGATCACGGCACAGATGATGTAGCTGGCCGTCACCGGGACCGCAAGTCCCACCACCCAGACGATCAATGCGGTATAGATTGCGGTCAGAATCAGGCTGCCGCCCGCGTAGGCGATGACGATGCTGGAAAATTTCAGCCCCAGGCCGGTGAGCGTCACGACGCCGACGATGAGGCCGGCTGCCGCACAGGTCGCGGCCACATTGAGCACGCCGGTCGTGCCGCTTTCCATCGCCTTGATGAGATTAGAGTTCCAAAGTCCTGGCACCAGCGGCGCCTTGCCGCGTAGCACATCGTACGAAACCAGCGCGCACTCGCGCCGGAAAAAACTGACCACAAACGCAACCACGGTCGACCAGAACACCGCGAGTGTCGGCGAGAATCCCAGCAGCATGAAGACGATGATGGAGATCAGCGACGCAAAATGAAACCAGTATTTTTTGCTAAGCTCCCACGCGGTTGCGGCAATTTCGAAAGGTACGTTGCCCATTCCGTATTTGCGTGCATCCAGTTCCACCATGAAGAACAGCGAAAAATAGTAGAGAAGCGTCGGCACCGTTGCCATGATGATGACGTCAAGGTAGGAAATTTTCAGGAATTCGGCGATCAGGAAGGCCGCCGCGCCCAGCACTGGCGGCGACAGAATCGCCCCCAACCCCCCCGCCGCCAACAGGCCGCCCGCGGCATTTTTTTCGTAGCCAGCCTTGGCAAGCATCGGATACGCGACCGAACCGATCGTGACCGTGGTGGCTACACCCGAACCCGAAGGACCGCCCAGGAGGAAAGACGCCAGCACCACCGTGCGCCCCGCGCCCGTCGGTTTGCCGCCCATCACCGCGAAGGAAAAATCCAGGAAGAATTTTCCGGCGCCGGAAAATTGCAGAAATGCGCCATAGATAGTGAACAGGATAATCAGCGTCGCCGAGACATCCACGGCGACACCGAAGATACCCTCAAGCGTCATGTACATGTGGCCGATGAGACGCGCAACGTCATAGCCACGATGTGTCCACGGTGCAGGTAGCCAGGGACCGACCATGGCGTAGACAATGAACATGACACACACCATCGGCATGATCCATCCTGAGGTACGGCGCGCGGCTTCCAGCACCAATACGATCAGGGCCACGCCGAGAATCATGTCCCATGGCGTGGGTGTCACGGCGCGATCGGTGAAATCGTCGCCACCGACGAGCATGTAAATGATGATGCCCACACTCACCAGTGCGAGGACAATGTCCCACCACATGATGTGATGACGGAATCGCTTCGCGGCCGGGAACATCAGGAACGACAGAAACAACACCAGTCCGACGTGGATCGGGCGCAACTGCTGCGTGGGCACAATGCCGTACGCCGCGTATAGATGAAAAACCGTTGTCAGCACCGCGATCGCGGTCAGGAATATTGCCATCGCGCCTTTAAGCTTGTGCGAGGCGCCTTCTTCCTCTTCGATGAACTCCTCGGCCTTTTGCAGCGCTTCGGCGCTGATTTCGCTGTTGGCGGCGGCCTGTTCTTGAAACGGATCGCTCATCGACTCCCCCGAAACTTCTTGTATGTTGTCGTCAGCGTGACTTGGACTGGTGTCAATGCGCTGCGCATAAAATTCTACTCCCGCTGCGGCCCTCAGCACGCGTTTTGTTGCCCAGCCTGCACACAGTTACTGATGTATCCGCTTTACGTGCAGGATAGCGTATGCTCAAATATTCCGGCTTGACATAAAACAGGAGGCATTACATGAAGCGATTTGGATGGATTGCAGCAGGTTTGCTTGGCATCGCCATGGCGGGTTCGGCGTTTGCACAGACGAGAATCTCGATTGCCACCGGCGGTACTGGCGGTGTCTATTACCCGCTTGGTGGCGGGATTGCCAATGTGTTGTCGAAGTATGTGCCCAACATGCAGGCGACGGCGGAAGTGACCGGCGCCTCGGTGGACAACATGAAACTGGTTGGCGCCGGCAAAGCCGAGGTCGGCTTTACGATGGCCGATACTGCGTGGGACGCCTACTCGGGCCTCGACAAGTTCAAGGACAACAAGCAGGCGGTGCGCGCGATGGTCGTGTTCTATCCCAACCTGACGCATGTCGTCACGGTTGAAGGCAAGGGCATCGAGAAGATGGCTGACCTCAAAGGCAAGCGCATCTCCACCGGTTCACCCGGCAGCGGCACCGAAGTGATGGCATTTCGTATCCTCGAAGCCTACGGCATCGACAAGGACAAGGACGTGAAGCGCGAGCGGCTGTCTGTCGCGGAATCGGTGAACGCCCTCAAGGACGGAAAGATCGATGCACTTATCTGGGTCGGCGGTATTCCGACGCCGTCGATAACCGATCTTGCCGCGACACCGAACACCAAGATCAAACTCATCGATCATGCCGACGCGGTTGACAAGATGCGCGCCAAGTACGGCCCGCTTTATGTGGCGAACAAGATTGCCGCGAAATCGTATCCGGGACAGGAAAAGGACAGCGCCAATCTGACGGTCTGGAATATCCTGGTGGTGAACGAAAAGGCCGACGAAAAAGTGGTTTATGACATTGTCAAAACCATGTTCGAGAAGAAAGCTGAAATCGTCGCCGTACACAAGGATGCCAGCTACCTGTCGCTTGATAACCAGCTCACCGGCGGCTCACCCATTCCGTTTCATCCGGGCGCGCTGAAGTATTTCAAGGAAAAAGGCCTGAAGGTCAACTGACAAGTACCGCAATTACATTGAGGCCCGCGTGACGCGGGCCTCGTCGTTTCAAGGCAGCAATACTGTCGAGCCTGTCGTTTTGCGTGCTGCCAGATCGCGATGCGCCTGCGCCGCATCCTTCAGCGCATAGGTCTGGTTGATTTCGACTTTCACGATGCCGCGACCGACCACATCGAACAGTTCGTTCGCCGTGTTAACCAGATCCTCGCGGGTCGCGACATGCGTATCCAGCGTCGGTCGCGTGACATAGAGCGAACCCTTGGCGGCGAGAATACCGAGGTCGAAGGGCTCAACCTTGCCTGATGCATTACCGAACGACGCCATCACGCCGCGCGGACGCAGGCAATCCAGCGATTTCAGGAATGTGTCCTTGCCAACGCCGTCGTACACCGCCGCGCATTTTTTGCCGCCGGTGATTTCCGCCACCCGCACGGCGAAATCCTCCATGGAATAGTTGATCACGTGATCACAACCATGCGCTTTCGCGAGCTTGCCTTTTTCTTCGCTGCCTACCGTGCCGATGACCGTCACGCCGAGATGTTTCGCCCACTGGCAGAGAATCAGGCCCACACCACCCGCTGCCGCCGCGACCAGGATGGTGTCGCCTGCCTTGACGGCATAGGTGCGACGCAGAAGGTACTGCGCGGTCATGCCCTTGAGCATGATGGATGCGGCCTGCTGATCAGTGACGTTGGCGGGGATGATTACCACGCGGTCCGCGGGAATCAGTCTCGACTCACAGTAGGAACCAATCGGCGCGGCACCGTACGCCACTCGATCGCCCACCTTGATTCCGGTCACGCCCGAACCCACGGCTTCGACCACGCCGGCGGCCTCGCGACCCAGCACCGTCGGCAGCGGTATCTTGTACAGGCCGGTACGATGATAGATGTCGATGAAATTCAGTCCCACCGCGGTGTGCCGGATGCGGACTTCCTTTTCGCCCGGCGCGCCGATGTCCATGGCTTCCCATTTCATTACTTCCGGACCGCCGTGCTCGTGAATACGGATGGCGTGTGTCATGTCGTGTTCCTTTCAATGAATCGTTGGAGTTGTTCAAGTTTGGCGCGGTGGATCGCATCGGCAATATTGTTTGCGTTTGATTGTGCAATGCTACCGAAATTGAGTGCTTGCAGCGCCGATAGCGCAGCCAGCAGGAAATCCCGTGGCGGATAAGGAACATCGGAGAAGCCCAGGCGGCCGTGGTGATCGCAGGCGCAGGCCGCGATGAAATCGCGAAAGCGATCTGGACGGCGTAACGCGTCGCACCCTTCCAACATCGCCAGCAGTTGTTCCGCATTCAATCGGGAAACCGCATGCGCGTCGCCATGCCACTGTGCGACCATGCGCGCAAGATCGCCGCAATCGCCCGGGACACGCAATCGATCGCAGATGCCTTTTACCAGTTTCACGCTGGATTCCTCGTGACCGGGATGCCTCGGCCAGGATTCCTTCGGTGTTAAGCCCTTGCCGAGATCGTGACTGAGCGCCGCAAAACGGATCGGTAGTGAGTAATTCTTGGATGCGGCGTAGTCCAGCACCATCATGACGTGAACGCCGGTATCGATCTCGGGATGTGCTTTGGCGGATTGCGGCACACCGAAGAGACGATCAACTTCCGGAAGCAGGCGTTGCAGCGCGCCACAAACACGCAGCACCTCGAACATTGTCGAAGGCGTGTTATGCATCATCCCCCGCGACAGTTCCTGCCAGACGCGTTCCGGCACCAGATGATCGACTTCACCCGCGTCGACCATCGTTCGCATCAGCGCAAGCGTTTCCGTGGCTACCTTGAACCCGCGATCGGCGAAGCGCGCGGCGAAACGGGCCGCGCGCAGGACGCGCACCGGGTCTTCGGCAAATGATTCGCCCACATGCCGAAGCACGCCCGCCTTCAGGTCGACCGCGCCGCCATACGGGTCAATGAGGTTTCCGTCTGAATCCCGCGCAATGGCGTTGATCGTCAAGTCGCGGCGCTGCAGGTCTTCCTCAAGGGTCACGTCGGGCGAAGTGTGGAATACGAAGCCCTTGTATCCCGGCGCGGTCTTGCGTTCGGTGCGCGCGAGGGCGTATTCCTCATGGGTTTGCGGGTGCAGGAATACGGGAAAGTCGGCGCCCACCGGCCTGTATCCGGCCGCGACCATTTGTTCAGGCGTCGCACCAACGACGACAAAGTCGCGATCCTGTACCGGCAATCCCAGCAACTCGTCGCGAACGCTGCCGCCGACGGCGTAAATTCTCATGTCATGACCCAATACTATTCGGCAACTCACCGTTCGCCCTGAGATCCAAGGTCTTCTGCGCGAGGATCCTTCGACACCTCAGGGCGAACGGTATTGTGTCATGACCCCGCTATTTTGCGGGTGCGGCGCAATATGGTTCATCTTCCGCGACGAATTCGGTTTCCCGCATCGCATCGGCAATCCATGCGGCGACACCCGGTGCACGAGTCACCGCATCGCAATAGGCGCGGGTGTCATCCGCCAGTGGCGGATGGTAGGTGATGAAACGCATCACCACCGGCGCGAACATGGCATCGGCCGCGGAAAATTCACCAAACAGGAATGCGCCCTTTCCGGCACCATCCCCGAATTCGCGCCGTGCATCGCGCCAGATGGTTTCAATGCGGGCAATGTCCTTGGCCACCTCCGGCGTGTAGCCCCTGCCGGGAAGCTGATTGCGGATGTTCATTGGCATCGCGCCACGCAAGGCGCGAAAGCCGGAATGCATTTCGGCTGCGATGGACCTTGCCCGGGCGCGCGCTTTCGCGTCGCGCGGCCAGACAGGAATTTGTGGAACGCGTTCCGCAACGTACTCGGCAATGGCAAGCGTGTCCCAGCTGCAAATCGACTCCACGCTTCCGGGTTGGCCGTCCCATAGCACCGGCACCAGTCGCGAAGGAGACAACCGTTCGATTTGTGCGTCCCATTCGGCGCTGTGGAATTTCAACAGCACCTCGGCAAATGGAATGCCGAGTTGCTTCAATAGTACCCACGGACGCATCGACCAAGAAGAGTAATTCTTGTTGCCGACAACCAGCGTGAACGAAGTGTCCGGCATGCTTGTCTCCATTCCTGACTATCGGTTGCGTCCCGCGCGAAAGCGTAACCGGTCGTAGCGTGCCCGCCCGGCGCTGTCCTTGGCGCCGTGTTGAAGATAGCCGGGAACGACGCTCTCCATCGCGTGCGCCTCGCCAAAAATGGCCGGGAAAGGTTCGCTCGATGTATTGGGGATACTCATTGACCGCATGTTATCGCGCGTGATCAATTTACCGGGCAAGCGTTCGAACACCGCCGCCTGCAGGGAAGAAAGTCCGCTACCCAATCCGAGAATAGGCCGATGGTGTCCCGTCACCCGCATCACGAATTCCAGTAACTCACGCAAGGTGTATTCATGGGGACCCACCAGTGGATAGGTGTGGCCGAAGGTCTCCCGCATCGGCAGACTTTGCACCACGGCGCGTGCCACGTCCTCTACCCAGACAGGCTGAAACCGCGCGTCGGGCGAACCCAATGGAACGATCGGGGAAAACATGGCGAGTGAGGCAAACATGTTCAGGAAACGATCCTTCGCGCCAAATACCACCGACGGCTGAAAGATCGTTACATCAAGCTCAGGGTGCCGCGTCGCCACGCTGCGTACGGCTTCTTCTCCGTGGCCCCGCGATTGCAGGTACAAGCTCGGGCCGGTGATGCTGGCATTGAGCGCGCTTATGTGTATCAGGCGGCTAACACCGCGTGCCACGCAAGCCTCGGCAATTTGGCGGGGAAGGGTGACGTGCTCGCGCTCAAAATCGCCATGCAGTATGCCAACCAGGTTGATCACCGCGTCCTTGCCGGAAACCAGCGCGGCCAGGCGATTAGCATCATGAATGTCGGCTTCGACGACTTCCATCGTCGGCAGCAGCCGCAAATGTTTCGCACGTTCGCTGAGACGGGTGGGGACCGTGACGAAAATTCCCCTGCGAACCAGTTGTTCCGCGACGGATGCACCCAGGAATCCGCTGCCACCCACCAATAATACTTTGTTGATCTTCATGTTGACTTTTCCCCGCCGTGGGCGGAACTGTTGCGCTGCGCGCCAATCGAGCAGAGCTAAGCGTCAAACACCAGCACTGGCGCGGCTGTCAGTGGTTTTTGTCGCCGAAAGCCGCGCCAGTACTGGTGTCTTACTTTGAGTTACGAAGCAACATCACTGTGGCAAGTTCACCGCGACCGGCACCATGGCGCTGATCAGGCTGCTGATCCCTTGTTGATTGTCAAGCCGCCCCGGCACGCTGCCCATCATGCGTTTGAGGCTGATGTTGGTCGCGCCGGCCTGGTTGGCATAGAACCACGCGTTTGCCATGACTTTTTTCACGTAGTCCCGCGTTTCTGTAAATGGAATCGACTCCGCGTAGATGGCGCCTTCCATTACCTGATCGGCCCGCCAGCGGCGCGCCCGGCCTGGCCCCGCGTTATAGGCAGCGGTTGCCAGCACCGGATGGCCCAGATCATCGAGCACGTGCCTCAGGTAGAAAGACCCCAGCGCCAGATTGACCGGGACGTCGGCGACGTGCAGCGGAGAAAAGGTGGACATGCCGACGCGTTTCGCCGCCCATCTGGCCGTTGCGGGCATCAGTTGCATAAGGCCCGCGGCGCCGACTCGCGATTTGGCGTCGGCCATGAAACGGCTCTCCTGACGAATCAGGCCGTATACCCACGATTCGTCGAGTCCCTGTGCCTTGGCCTGGGTTTGCAGGTCGTTGCGATAAGGCATCGGAAAACGCTGCGAAAAATCGTGCAGCATCAACGTGCGATCAGCCGTGTTGATGGCGCGGTCCGGCACATTGGCGCCGCGCGCAACTTCCGCCGCGGCCAGCAATTCCTGATCGTTCATATTGCGTATCGCGAATTGCCATTCCTTCAGGCCCTCCGGCTTCATGTCGAGCCGGTAGAGCAGCAATGCGCGCGCGATAGCGGGCCGCTGCAGGATCGCGGCCAGATCGGTATTTGAAGGCTTCCAGCCTTTCCAGGTGGGCGCCGGCACTTGACCGGATTCCTCGGCGGCCAGCAAACCGTAAAAGTTATTTTCTCGCGCCAAGGCTTCACGCAGTTTTCCGGCGCCCACATCGTTGCCTTCCGCGACTTCGGCCCTTGCCAGCCAATAGCGCCACGAGGGTTCGCGTTTTTCCACCGGCGACATGGCGTCGATGGCTGCGCGTACAGCGGTCCAATCACCGGCACGCAGGGCGGCGCGGGTTTTCCACGCGGCCTGAACATCACTCAGCGGAAAACTGCCAGCCTTGTTGAACCAGATGAGCGCGGATGTATCGTGTTGCATGGCGCCATGCAGGCCGATCTGTGACCACGCATATTCGCGATCCGCGACCGGCAATTCCGCACCCCGGCGCTCCAGCGCTGCAGCGGCCTTACCCGCATCCGCACGCGCCATCCGGTTGAGCGCAAACACATATAGCTCAATGGACGCCCGCGCTTTGATATTGAGTTTTTGTGATTCCAGGAAGCCGGCCGGGTTGAGCCCGATCGAGGCGGTGCTGCGTTCGAAGGCGGCAGGCAGTTTGTCGATTAAAAACGCGCTTTTTCGGGCGTCGGCGAGGTGGTTATCCTCCAGCAGTTTGCGCACCCGGGACCAGGCGTTTTCGGAATTGATCAGCTGTGCGCCGCGAAGTTGTTCAAAGACGTCATAACAGGCGTCGGAAGCGGTGCGTGCGGCGGTCCAGAAGGACTTCGCCTCGATAAGTGTGCTGCGATCACCTTGAGCGATACGATATCGCCAGTGGTGGCAAATCAGGTCGGAATCGTCAATATTGAGGCGTTGCATTTCGGGCAGGAACAGATCCCATCGCTCCAGTTTGCCCAATGCGCGCAGCCATTCCCTGCGCAGGCTCTCGGCCAGCACGTTCTCCGGTTGTGAAGCCAGAAAGGCGCTGAAATCGGTCGCATTGGTGGCGCCGAACGAGGAACTTTGCGCGAGGCTGGCCAGCAGCCACCAGTATTCCACGTAACTCGCCAGCGGATAGTCGGTAAAATTGGCGCGAAACCGTTCGCGTGCCGCCGCCAGAAATTTTAGATTGTGGCGATCAAACGCGTCGCGCGCGGAAACAAACTCGCGATCCGCGGCGGCGTTGATTGGGACAGGTGTGACAGGTGCGACGGCAATGGCGGCGGAGAGGTCAGTGGCGGCAGGCGGAACGGGAATTTGCGTTGACGCAAGACAATACTTGCCCAGCATCAATGAAAGCGCGACAAGCGCAGCGTAAAAAAGGCACAAGCTTCCGCGAGCCCAGGCAGCTCGGTGGGACGTTGGGCCAATCAACAAGTAATGGTGATGTCGTGTGCGCATGGGACAACTAATGTTTTTCACCCTGTTTCGGATGACTTATTCTATAGTCTCGTCAGAGTCCATGCTCGCACATATTCTCCAACCCGAACGGTGAACCTTTATGACCCCCTTTGATCCTCTTTTCTGGACAGCGTTGCTCAAAATCATTGGCATCAATATCGTGCTTTCCGGCGACAATGCGGTGGTGATTGCCTTGGCCTCGCGCAGTCTCCCGCCAAGACAGCAAAAACAGGCGATTTTCTGGGGTAGCGGTGCCGCGATCGTGATGCGTATCGTGCTAACACTGTTCGCGGTGGCGCTGCTGGCGTTGCCGTGGCTCAAATTGGTGGGCTCCGCCCTGTTGTTATGGATCGGCATAAAGTTGCTGATCGATGAAGGCGACGACGGAGAAGGTATTGAAGGCCACGATTCGATGCTGGCGGCGATCAAGACAATTCTTATTGCTGATCTGGTGATGAGTCTGGATAATGTTATTGCCGTCGCGGCAGCCGCCAAGAACGACACGATGCTGTTGGCAATCGGCCTTGCCATCAGTATTCCGCTGATTATTTACGCGAGCACCTTGTTGATCAAGGTCATGGAACGTTTCCCGATCGTCATCACCATTGGCGCCGCGCTGATTGGATGGGTAGCCGGGGAAATGGCCTGGGATGAGGCGGTAATCAAGCCTTTCACTTCGCAGTACCCTCGCTGGTTTGAATATGTCGCCGCAGCAATAGGTGCCGTGGTCGTCGTCGGGGCAGGAAAATTCTTGGCGAAGCGGCAGGAAACAGCGGCTGAAGCGCATCAACCCTGAAGAACGGCCTGCTCCATGGCGGACCATGGCCGAGAATCAGAAAAAGACAAGAAGACGCAAGATGAGGCAAGAGTAGCAAAGGGAAAGTGGCAGGAAAAAGTGAGCATTTCACACAACTCGGAGAGTGACATGAAAGCAATTCGCAGACCTGAATCATTTATGAAAAAATCTCGCACGTCGATGCTGGCTGCGCCGCTTGCGCTGGTATTCGGCATGCTTGCGTTGCCATCGCCGGTCCTCGCATGGGAACCCACCAAGTCGGTTGAGTTTGTGGTGCCGGCAGGCACCGGTGGTGGTGCTGACCAGATGGCACGTTTTGTCCAGGGCGTCGTCACCAAATACAACCTGATGAAACAGCCGCTGGTGGTGGTCAATAAAGGCGGTGGTGCGGGAGCAGAAGGATTCCTGGATGTGAAGGGTGCAAAAGGCGAGCCCCACAAGATCATCATTACGCTGTCGAACTTGTTCACGACGCCGCTCGCCACCGGTGTTCCGTTCAATTGGAAAGACCTCACGCCCGTGCAGATGATGGCGCTGGATCAGTTCATTTTCTGGGTAAACGCCGAAACGCCATACAAAACCGCCAAGGAATATGTCGAGGCGGCCAAGGCGGCAGGTCCCGGCAAGATGAAAATGGGCGGGACTGGTTCCAAGCAGGAAGATCAGATTATTACCGTGGCGGTTGAAAAACAGTCCGGCGCCAAGTTCACCTATATTCCTTACAAGGGCGGCGGCGAGGTGGCGGTCCAACTGGTCGGCAAGCATATTGATTCAACTGTAAATAATCCCATTGAGGCAGTTGAGCAGTGGCGCGCTGGCAAGTTGCGTGCGCTGTGCGTGTTCGACGACATTCCGATGCCTTACAAGAATAAAGTGACCGCGACCCAAGCATGGGGCGACGTACCGACATGCAAGAGCCAGGGTCTGGACGTGGATTACCAGATGCTGCGCGGAATTTTCATGGCGCCGGGCGTGAGCAAGGATCAGGTTGACTACTTTGTCGGTGTCCTGAAAAAAGTTCGCGAGACAACGGAGTGGAAAGAGTTCATGGAGAAGGGCGCTTTTAACCAGACAGCGTTGGGTGGCGACGAGTATCTCAAGTGGGTCGCCAAAGAAGAGCAGCGCCATCAGTCGCTCATGTCCGAGGCTGGATTCCTTGCCAAGAAATAGCGCTGAAAATAGCCCCGGACGCGAATTCGGGGCTATTTTTTTGTCCAGTTTGACCGTTAGTGCCGCAAGAGACGGCATACCTGCACCATACCAATAGGAGAGCATGTGGAAACCCCCGAAGAAAAGTCCGCCGTATCGGTCAAGGCAATGGACGCGGTAACCGCCATCGTGATATTCCTGGTCGGCTCATTGGTCATTTGGGATAGTTCGCGCCTTGGCGCCAAATGGGGGGCAGATGGGCCGGAAGCGGGCTATTTTCCGTTTTATATCGGCCTGCTCCTTTGTCTCGCGAGCATGGTAAATTTCATTGCGGCCATTCGCGAAAAACAGAACGAGTCGTTTGTAAGCGGGACGTCGCTGAAGATGATATTTTCCGTCATGATTCCCACGCTTTTTTACGTGGGATTGATAGGCGGCGTTGGGCCGGTGCCGGGGCTCGGAATCTACGTGGCGTCGGCAGCTTTTATCGCGCTGTTCATGAAATGGCTCGGCAAGTACGCGTGGCCGATAACGGTTGCGGTATCGCTGTGTGTGCCAGTTGTTTTCTTTCTGTTGTTTGAAATCTGGTTCAAGGTGCCGCTACCCAAGGGCCCGCTTGAAGCCGCACTTGGCCTTGCCTGAGGGCGACGACGATGGAAGAAATTAACAGTCTTATGCAGGGCTTTAGCGTCGCCCTCACGCCATTCAATCTCGGCCTGATGCTCGTCGGTGTAATCCTCGGTGTGTTGATTGGTGTTTTACCGGGGCTGGGCGGCGCCAATGGTGTTGCCATCCTGTTGCCACTGACGTTTTCGATGAATCCGACTTCGGCCATCATTATGCTGTCGTGTATCTATTGGGGGGCGCTGTTTGGTGGCGCCATTACTTCGATCCTGTTCAATATACCAGGAGAGCCCTGGTCGGTCGCCACCACCTTTGATGGGTACCCGATGGCCCAACAGGGGCGTGCCGGCGAGGCCCTGACGGCCGCATTCACCTCATCCTTCATTGGCGCCCTGGTTGCGGTGCTGATGATTACCTTCACCGCACCGCTGGTCGCAAGATTTGCGTTGAAGTTTGGACCACCCGAGTACTTTTCCGTCTACTTGCTGACCTTCTGCAGCTTTGTGGGCATGTCCAAGGGCTCGCCTTTCAAGACCATTGCCGCGATGATGCTGGGATTCGCACTCGCGGCCGTCGGCCTCGATACGGTGACCGGACAACTTCGCTTGACGTTCGGCTTTACCGAGATGCTGAAGGGCTTTGATTTCCTGATCGCTGTGATCGGACTGTTCGGTATCGGCGAAATCCTGCTGACGATCGAAGAAGGGCTCGCCTTCAAGGGAGCGGAAGCAAAGATCAAGATGCGTGTGGTCATCGACACCTGGAAGCAACTGCCCAAGTACTGGAAAACATCGCTGCGCTCATCGATCATTGGCTGCTGGATGGGCATCACTCCTGGCGGCGCGACACCCGCGTCTTTCATGGGCTACGGTGTCGCCAAAAGCATGTCGCCGCGTGGCGCCAATTTTGGCAAAGGAGAAATGGAGGGGGTCGTCGCGCCTGAAACAGCGGCCCACGCAGCCGGTACCGCCGCACTGTTGCCAATGTTGACGCTGGGTATTCCCGGTTCACCCACCGCCGCGGTACTGTTGGGAGGACTGCTGATTTGGGGATTGCAGCCCGGCCCATTGCTGTTTCAGGAGCAGAAGGATTTCGTCTGGGGTCTGATCGCCTCCATGTATCTCGGTAACATCGCCGGCCTGATCGTGGTACTGACGACCGTGCCGTTTTTCGCGGCTATTTTGCGTATACCGTTTTCCATCGTTGCGCCGGTGATTCTGGTCATTTGTGCCATTGGCGCATATACGGTCCATGGCTCGATGTTTGACGTGTGGCTGATGGTGATATTCGGCGTGATCGGGTACATCTTCAAGAAGCTCGACTATCCGCTTGCGCCACTTGTGCTGGCGCTGGTGCTGGGGGATCGTGCCGAAGATGCATTCCGTCAGTCGATGCTGATGTCGCAGGGAACGATGTCGATTTTCTTTGCCAATGGACTGGTCGCAAGCATCACTGTTCTTGCCTTGGTCATGCTGTTCTGGGCACCGCTGCGCGCGGGCATCGCCAAAATGCGTGGTCGATAGTTTGAAAATCTCAAGGAGAGTCACATGCCGGTAATTACGATGACACAGGAGATGGCTACGCTTGGCAAGGACGTTGCGCTCGGAGTATGCGAGGAACTCGGCCTGGAGCAGGTGCGGCATGAGATCGGCGATATTGTGGCTGGCCGGATGCACGTGAAAAAAAGCCTCATTCGCCGTCTGCGGGAAGGCAAGGCCAATACTATCGAGCGTTGGGCGGCCGATGAAAAGACCATTTCAATATTTACCGCCGAAGAAATATTCGACCTTGCCGTCAAAGGCAATGTGCTGATACGGGGGTGGGGCGCGACACTATGGCTGCGCCCGGTTGCGCATATCCCGGCCATCAAGGTGTGCTCACCGATGGAACTGCGGGTGAAACGTCTGATGGCGCGGCTGGAAACCGATGATGAAAACCTCGCCCGCAAGGAAATCAGGGTGGACGATGCCGCACGCGCGGCACGAATGTCCGAGCATTTCGATGTTGAGTGGGGCGATCCGTCGCTGCTTGATCTGACAATGAACACCGAGCGTATCCCGGTTTCCAGTTGCGTCGACATGGTGGTGGCGCTGACGAGAAGCGCGGCTTTTACGGAGACTCCCGAGTCGCGCCAGCACCTGCTGGACCTGGCGCTTGCCACGCATGTTCGCGCCGCACTTCGTGCCCATGCCGACACGTCACACGTTGACGTGACCGTCGTGGCGGAAAAAGGGACCGTAATACTTTCCGGTATCGTGTCCAACCCGAAGGAGCGTGATCAGAGCACCGATGTCGCGGGTGCTGTCGCCGGAGTCACAAGGGTTGACAACCAACTGGGCACAATGACCGGCAGACCCGGCGCGCGCATATTTCCTTCCGGTAGTGTGCGCTGATTACCGCGCCAGAATCGCCTGCAGCTTGCCTTTTTGTTTCAGTCGCGACATTGTCTCCGCCGAGAGATTCAGATGCGAGGCCAACTCCTTCATCGGCACCCGTTCGTACAGATCGGGATGTTTGCGCAGGAATCTTTGCACCCGGCCGGCGGCGTCAAGCAAATGTAGTGTAATCGTGTGCGCCATCACCTCGGACATCAGATGCATGACTTCGTATTCAAAATCGTCTTTGGCGGAAGGGTGCTTGTCAAGAAATTCCACCCATTGTTCCATCGGCAGTTGCGCGACGCGGCACTTTACGACCGCACGGATGGTGTAGGGCGCCGGCGTGCGTAATCGCCATGCGGCATAACTGGTATCCATGTCGTCTTCCTTGGAAAAACGCAGGATCATTTCCTTGCCCTCCTGATTGGAGACGACTCGCTTCAGGATGCCTTCGAGAATAAAGTACTGCGCCATGTCGTGATCGCCTTGGCCCAGCAGCAGATCACCTTTCTTGTGGTCGGTGATGGTGAGGTGTTTTTCAAGTTCCGTAAACGCACGGGGTTTTAGTGTACGCAGCACGATGTTCTTGGCGAGTTGAGTGCGAATCTGGTCTCGTTGCGGGTGAGAAATGAGCAATGTCATGGTCGTCGGTCGGTATCGAAAAGTTGATATGGAACACACTATTGACAGGAATCAAGGCGTAACCATTTTGGCATTTTTTATGATGCGGGTACACAAGCGAAGATCAGCGATTTTCTGGTCTTGATCAAAATCAATAATGTCGTAATGTCCGAACCCTTCGGTCATGGACATTCACCAAGCGCTAACCGTCGAGGAGTTACATATGGGTACGAACGAAGCCCCCGCCATCTCAGGTGCAACCGCCGAAAATCCGGTTGGGTCGATCAGCGCTAGCCAGGAAATGACTGACGGTTTTCACCTGGTCATCGACGCCCTGAAACTCAATGGAATCACCACCATCTACGGTTTGCCTGGCATTCCAATTACGGACCTGACCCGCAAGTCACAGGCTGAAGGCCTGCGCGTAATTTCCTTCCGCCACGAGCAGAACGCTGGTAATGCCGCAGCTATCGCCGGTTTTATTACGCGGAAGCCCGGCATTTGCCTCACGGTGTCGGCGCCCGGCTTTCTCAACGGGCTGACTGCCTTGGCCAATGCCACCACCAACTGCTTCCCGATGATCCTGATCAGTGGCTCCAGCGAGCGCGAGATCGTCGACTTGCAGCAGGGGACTACGAAGAGATGGATCAGCTCGCGATTGCCAAGCCCTTGTGCAAGGCCGCCTTCCGCGTACTGCACGCTGAGGACATCGGGGTGGGCGTCGCGCGCGCGATTCGTTCTGCCTTGTCAGGCCGTCCGGGCGGTGTGTATCTGGACCTGCCGGCCAAGCTGTTCGCTCAGACCATGGATGCCGATGCCGGCAAGAAGTCGCTGATCAAGGTCGTCGACCCGGCACCGCGCCAGATACCGGCGCAGGACGCCGTCCAGCGCGCCCTTGAGTTGCTCAAAAGTGCCAAGCGCCCACTGATCCTGCTGGGCAAAGGGGCCGCGTACGCCCAGGCTGACGCAGATATCCGCGCGCTGGTCGAAAACACCGGCATTCCTTACCTGCCCATGTCCATGGCGAAGGGCCTGTTGTCGGACACGCATCCACAGTCGGCGGCGGCCGCGCGTTCCTACGTGCTGCCGGAAGCCGACGTCGTGGTGTTGATCGGCGCGCGCCTGAACTGGCTGCTCTCGCAAGGCAAGGGCAAGACCTGGGGCGGCAAGGATCACAAGGCCTGGGGCGGCCAGAAGTTCATCCAGATCGACATCTCGCCGACTGAGGCGGACAGCAATGTGCGCATCGATGCGCCGCTCGTCGGTGACATCGGTTCCTGCGTGTCGGCCTTGCTGACCGCGATCGGTAACAGCTGGGCCAAGCCCCCGGCCGAGTGGCTCACCGCCATCGCCGAGCGCAGGAACAGGAACCTCGCCAAGATGGCCGAGACCCTGGCGAAGGATCCGGCGCCAATGAATTACCACAGCGCGCTGAATGTGGTGCGCGACATCGTCAAGGCAAACCCGGACGCCATGCTGGTCAATGAAGGTGCGAACGCGCTGGACTTCACGCGCAGCATCGTGGACATGTACCAGCCGCGGAAGCGCCTGGACGTGGGCACGTGGGGAATCATGGGCATCGGCATGGGCTTCGCCGTGGCGGCCGCCGTGGAAACGGGCCTGCCCGTGATCGCCATCGAAGGCGACAGCGCCTTCGGCTTCTCCGGCATGGAAGTCGAAACCATCTGCCGCTACAATCTGCCGGTCTGTGTGGTCTTTAACAACAATGGCGTCTATCGCGGTACCGATATCAACCCGACCGGCGGCGCGGACGTGGCACCGACCGTATTCGTCAAGGGCGCGCGCTATGACAAATTGATGGAAGCTTTCGGCGGCATGGGCGTACATGCCACGACGCCGGCCGAGTTGCGCAAGGCAATGGAAGCGGCCATCCGTTCAAGGAAACCCACGCTCATCAATGCCGTCATCGATGAAACCGCCGGCACCGAAAGCGGCCGCATCACGAGCCTGAATCCGCAAAGCGCAAAAAAGAAGTAGTAAATAAATTTAATACGTGCGAAGGATGGCGGCTGACGGGTGCTGGATAATATTGAAGAAATTGTCAACTGTTTCCCGTCTCGCATCATCGTGAAGATCACAAGGAAAAAAGGAAAAGCATGGAAGCACTAAAAGGAATCCGCATTCTCGACATGACGCATGTGCAAGCCGGTCCGACCTGTTCGCAGTTGCTCGCGTGGATGGGGGCAGACGTCATCAAGTTTGAGCCGCCGCAGGGTGACGCGACGCGAGGCCAACTACGCGATGTGCCGGGTGCCGACAGCCTGTATTTCACGATGCTTAACTGCAACAAGCGCTCGATCACCGTCAATATGAAATCGGCAGAGGGCAAGGCGGTATTTGTCGATTTGCTAAAGCATTGCGACATCATCATGGAAAATTTCGGGCCGGGCGTGCTGGATCGTTTCGGTTTCACCTGGGAAAAAATTCACGAGCTCAATCCAAAGATTGTGATGGGTTCGATCAAGGGCTTTGGATCGTCGGGGCCGTACGCCGAATTCAAAGCCTACGAGAACGTCGCGCAGGCCATGGGAGGCTCCATGAGTACCACCGGGACACCAGATGGGCCTCCGTTTGTCACCGGCGCGCAAATCGGCGACTCCGGCACTGGGTTGCATCTGGCGATCGGGCTACTGGCGGCGTTGCACCAGGCCAATCGCACAGGGGAAGGCCAGTATGTGGAAGTGGCAATGATGGATGGCGTGATGAACCTGTGCCGCGTGAAATTCCGCGATCACCAGCGGCTCACGCGGCAGGCGCTGTCCGAGTATTCCGTGCCAACCTACCAGAACATGGGGGATGTACCGCGTGCCGGCAACGATTCCGGCGGGGGCCAGCTCGGCAACGCCATTCACTGCAAACCCCAGGGTCCGAACGACTGGATCTACGTCGTCGTGCAGGAGGCGGTGTGGGTGGCGCTCGCCAGCCGTGTCGGTCCCGAGCTGGGCATGCCGGATCTCGCCACCGACCCGCAGTTTTCCACCATCGGTGAACGCCGCAGGAATCAGCAGCTGATGTGGACGCTGCTCAACAAATTTGCGTCGCACTACACCAAGCGCGAAGTGATGGCGATCCTCAATCCCATCGACGTACCTTGTGGACCCATCATGTCCACCGAGGACCTCGCTACCGATGAACATGTGCGTGGGCGCGAGATGTATGTCGAACTCGATCATCCGCAACGCGGCAAATGGTGGAACGTCGGCATGCCGATCAAGTTGTCTGCATCACCGGCAAAAATCGAGCGTTCGCCATTGCTGGGTGAGCATACGGATGATGTGCTGAAGAGTGTGCTGGGGTACGACGACGCGAAGATAGCAGCAATGAAAACGGCAGGGGCTTTCTCGTTGCCGCCGAAGAAATAGCACCGGGCAACTCCCTTTTTTGGCCGTCGTTCCCGCCCAGCGTGGCCCCTGTGGCCATTCGCGCGAATGATGAAGCTTGAGAATTGTGAAGAGACTCAAACAGTCCTGCGCTTGGCAAAGCTTTCAGCAAACTCCAGCGCTGGCGAGCATCGCAGGCCATAAATGCTCCAGAAACCGCACCAGTGCTGGAGGTTGAGCGGGGAATTCGTCCGGCATGCCGGATGCACGCGAAACGGTTGCCCGATGCAGCGGGCAACGCGAACTGCAAGTTTACGTTTCAAATTGAATTTTTTCGGAGAATGAAATGAAAATCGCCATCATCGGCCAACAAGACTTTGGCAAAGCCGTCCTCGAAGCATTTCTCGCGCGCGGCGATGAAGTTGCCGGCGTGTTCTGCGCGCCGGAAAAGGAAGGCGCCAAGCCGGATCCCTTGCGCGTGGCCGCGCAGGAGAAAGGCCTAAAAACATTTCAATTGCCATCGCTGAAAGGCGCGGATGCGGTCCAGGCGATGCGCGACCTCAATGTCGATATCGGCATCATGGCGTTCGTGCTGCAATTCGCCCCACAGGATTTTGTGACGGTCCCGAAACACGGCACTATCCAGTATCACCCGTCGCTGTTGCCGAAATTTCGTGGGCCATCGTCGATCAACTGGCCGCTTATCAAGGGCGAGGCCAAAACCGGCCTGACGATCTTCCGCCCGAATGATGGTCTGGACGAGGGCGAAGTGGTTCTGCAAAAAGAAACGCCAATCAGTGAGAACGACACGCTGGGCACAGTTTACTTTGACCGGCTGTTCCCGATGGGGGTTGCGGCCATGCTCGAAGCGGCGGATCTGGTCGTGGCCGGCAAACATAAGCAAGTCGTTCAGGATGAATCACAAGCAAGTTATGAAGGCTGGTGCAGGGCGGCAGAAGCGAAGGTCAATTTCAACAACCACGTCGACTACATCCATAACCTGATTCGCGGCTGCGATCCCGCGCCAGGCGCCTGGACGACGCTGGGAGGAAAGAAAGTGCAGTTGTTCGGCAGCAAGAAACACCTGGTGCGGACCTTTGGCGCGGTAAAGGGCAAGCCGGGCGAGATTACGTCAATCTCCGATGTAAGCCTGTTTATCACCGCGCAGGGCGGTCAGCTCGAGATCAGCAAACTCAAGCACGAGGATGGCAAGAAGTTGTCTGCCTCGGAATTTGCCGCCAACCATGGTGTTGCGGTGGGTACATTGTTCGGCACCTGAATCCACGATCACGGAACGCAAGGCAATCCGATCAAGCCATTGCCCAATGCGCAACGGCTTTTTTTGTACCTGAATGAGGGTATCAGGCATTTTTTGCTTTCTTGCTACAATCGCACGCATCGCATAGTTCTCGCCGCGATCGCGGCAAGGGGAGAGAATGAAAAAGTCGGGGTTTTGGACCAAGGACTGGTTTTTCGGAGTGTTGATTGTCATCGTCGTTCTTGGCATTCACCTGGCGACCGGTTTCTTCAAGGTGCTGGATACCAAAGCCTACGACTGGGGTGTTGGTGCGACGTCGAAGATTGCATCGGACAAAATCGCAGTGATCACCATCGATGAACAATCGATCGGGAACCTTGGCCGCTGGCCCTGGTCGCGAGAGATTCACGCGGCGATGATCGACAAGCTGGCCGATGCGAAGGCAAAAGTAGTCGGCCACACGGTTTTCTTCTTTGAGCCACAGAAAGATCCGGGCCTGCTTTACATCAACAAGCTGCTCGAGGTCTATAACAAGAACGTGGCGCCGCCCGCGCCGGAAATTTCGCCCGCGGCGGGGGCGACATTGTCTGCCGCCCCGGTCGCGGGTGTCCCAGCCAATGCGGCGCTCGCTGAATTGGCGCCGATACTGGCCGATGCCGAGCAAGCCCTGAATACCGACCGCCGTCTGGCGGACAGCATCAAGAAAGCGGGCAACGTTGTTCTTCCGATGAATCTGGGCGCCAGTGTATTCCCGCCAAATGGCAAGTCCGGCATCAAGTTGCCGGACTTCGTCAAATCAAACATTATTCCAGGTGCCGTGTCGGCAATATTTGCCGGCGATGAACCGGGTTTCCCGATCGAGCAACTCGGCAACGTTGCGGCGGCGGTCGGCGATTTGAGTCTGATCACGGACGATGATGGCGGTGTGCGTCGCGATATTACGACGGTGGATTTTTCTGGCGCCAGCTATCCATCCCTGGCGCTGACAATCGCGGCAAGAAGTTTGAATCTGGGCGCCAGGGATATCAAGGTGACGCCGGGCGAAAGTGTCACGGTTGGCAACTTGCGCATCGTCACGGACGATCTCGGATTGATGTTTCCGTATTTCTACAAGGATGCGGGCAACAAACCGGCGATGCCGGAAGACTCATTTTTCGACGTATACAGCGGAAAAATTCCCGCGTCGAAATACAAGGACAAGATCGTCCTGATTGGCGCAACCGCCGCCGGTGTCGGCACGCGCACCGTGACACCGATCGGTCTGCTGAGTCCGGTGCAGACCATCGCGCATTCCGTCTCGTCGATCCTTCAGCAGCACTTCTTCCGCACGCCGATCTGGGGCGCTTGGGTGATGCTGGCGGCATTTGTGCTGGTCGCGGCATACCTGATTGCGCTGTTGCCGCGATTGCGTGCCGGCCCGGCAGCGATGTTTACGCTAGCGATTCTGCTTGCTTTGTTTGGGTCCCATTTCGCCCTGATGATGGGTCCCGGTATCTGGGTGAAGTTGATGTTACCGGCAGCGTTGCTGGTGATCGGCCATCTCTTGCTGACCACCAAGCGTTTCCTGATGACCGAGCGCGGCAAGGAACAATCCGAAGCTGCCGGTGCCGAATCGAATCGCATGCTCGGCCTCGCGTTCCAGCAACAGGGGCAGCTCGATATGGCCTTCGACAAGTTTCGCAAATGCCCGGTGGACGAGCAGCTGATGGAAAACGTCTACTCTCTGGCGCTGGATTTCGAACGCCGCCGCCAGTTCAACAAAGCCGAATCCGCGTTTTCATTCATCCACCAGAACGAACCGAAGTTCCGCGACGTGGCGGAGCGCATGAATCGTGCCAAGACCATGTCAGAGACCATCATTCTGGGCGGCTCCGCCGGGGCGCGATCGAATGCCGCCACCATGGTGCTGTCGGGCACGGGTGAGAAACCGATGTTGGGCCGCTATCAGGTGCAAAAGGAACTCGGCAAAGGTGCGATGGGCGTGGTCTACCTCGGGAAGGACCCGAAGATCGGTCGCGAAGTGGCGATCAAGACCATGGCGCTCGCGACTGAATTTGAAGGTGACGAGTTGCAGGAAGCCAAGGACCGCTTCTTCCGCGAGGCAGAATCGGCCGGCAGGCTCGATCACCCGAACATCGTGCGCATTTTTGATGCCGGTGAGGAACACGATCTGGCGTTTATCGCCATGGAATTCCTTAAAGGCAAGGACCTGGTATCCCACACCAAGCATCCCAACCTGCTGCCGTTCAATGAAATGTGCGACATCATGATCAAGGTGGCGGAAGCGCTGAATCACGCTCATTCGCAGGGCGTATATCACCGCGACATCAAGCCCGCCAACATCATGTATGACGCCGAGTCCAAGGTGGCGAAAGTTGCGGACTTCGGTATTGCGCGCGTCACCGATTCGTCAAAGACCAAGACCGGCATGATTTTGGGCACGCCGTCATACATGTCGCCGGAACAACTGGCAGGCAAGAAAATCGATGGCCGCTCGGATCTTTTTTCGCTGGGCGTCACGTTTTATCAACTGGCCTGCGGCCGCCTGCCCTTTGAAGGCGAGTCAATGACCCAACTGATGTTCGCCATTGCCAACGAACAGCAGCCCGACATCCGCGAATACAACCCATCCTTGCCACCGTGGGTAAAAGATTTCGTCGACCAGGCGCTGGCAAAGAATTATGCGGATCGTTTCCAGACCGGGGCGGAATTCGCTGCGGCGATCAGGAGTTACCGGCAAACAGGTTGAACCGTGAGGGATTGACCCGGTTGTCGTAGCATCGTTGCAGCGCAGCGTAATGGAGGAACAACCTCAGCAATACCCTGAACCAATTTCGAACCAGGATTGCACCCGGCAGGAATGCCTGCCGGGCTTCAACCAGGTTTCAGACTGAAGTTCGCCGTTGGGCGCGCCATTAGTTTCTATAATGTTGCTTTGCAACAACGAAACCGCACCATGCCGCTATCCCCGCCCGCTGTACCCCGTCAATCCCTGCATCGCCGCAACATCACGCTTCGTGGCTACAAGCGCGAAGATGGCCTGTTCGATATCGAAGGCCATCTCCACGACAGCAAGGATGTCGATTTCAGGTTGGCCAATGGCTTGCTTTCCGCGGGTGAGCCCGTCCACTCGATGTGGCTGCGCATCACCATCGACGCGACCCTGACCATCGTCGACGCGGAAGCAGCCAGCGACGCGACGCCATATCCAGGTGATTGCGATCAGATTGCGCCGGATTACCGGAAACTGATCGGCCTCGCCATCCGCCCGGGCTTCACCGACCGCGTGCGGAAGCGTTTGGGCGGCGTCCATGGCTGCACCCACATTACCGAGCTGGTCGGGTCGCTGGCCACGACGGCCTTTCAAACCATGGCCGGCCAGGGGCTGCAGAATCCCGACCAGAAGCCGTTTCAGCTTGATCGATGTCATGCATTGCGGACCGATGGCCCGACAATCGCACGCTTTTACCCAAAGTGGTATCGCGGTGAGCTAACGGATGTGGCACACGCCGCGGAACCCGAAAACCACTGAAACCACCTGCCCCGGGACCGCGCTGCTGGTAAAATATAGTGTTTTCAAATTTGCCACGTCGCCTCACGCGCTCACTTTCGTCCGCACTCCTCCCTTCCACCAGATTGGAAATTCCGCATGAACGTACATGAATACCAAGGCAAGGAAATCTTGCGCAAATACGGGGTCGCGACGCCGCGCGGCATTGCCTGTTTTTCCGTTGACGAAGCCGTCAAGGCCGCTGAAACGCTGGGTGGCAAAGTCTGGGTGGTGAAGGCCCAGATCCATGCCGGCGGGCGCGGCAAGGGCGGTGGCGTCAAGGTTGCCAAATCGATCGCCGAAGTGCGTGATTATGCTTCGAAGATCCTCGGCATGACGCTCATCACCCACCAGACCGGCCCGGAAGGCCGCCTCGTGAAGCGCCTGCTGGTTGAAGAGGGCGCCGACATCAAGAAAGAGTTGTATGTAGGCATGGTGGTCGATCGCGCCTCGCAGCGCGTGGTACTGATGGCCTCCAGCGAAGGCGGCATGGATATCGAACACGTCGCCGAGCACACGCCTGAGAGAATTTTCAAGGTCGCCATCGACCCGGTCACAGGGCTATCAACCGCTGCGGCGGAGGATGTCGCCCGCAAGATTGGTGTCCCCGAGCAGGCTGTCGCCCAGGGCGCTGCATTCATGCAGTCGCTGTATAAAGCGTTCGATGAATGCGATTGCTCACTGGCCGAAATCAATCCGCTGATTTACACCGGCGATAACAAGGTCCTGGCGCTGGACGCCAAGCTCAACTTCGATTCCAACGCGCTCTATCGCCATCCGGAAATCGTCGCCATGCGCGATCTGGATGAAGAAGATCCGGCCGAAATCGAAGCCTCCAAGTTTGACCTCACCTACATTTCGCTCGACGGCAATATCGGCTGCCTGGTCAACGGCGCCGGTCTCGCGATGGCAACGATGGACGTGATCAAGCTCTACGGCGGCTCCCCCGCCAACTTCCTCGATGTCGGCGGCGGCGCCACAACGGAAAAAGTGACCGAAGCGTTCAAGATCATGCTGAAGAACCCGAACCTGAAAGCGATCCTGGTCAATATCTTCGGCGGCATCATGAAGTGCGACGTGATCGCCAACGGCGTCGTCGCCGCGGCGCGCGAAGTGCACCTGCAAGTGCCGCTGGTGGTGCGCATGAAGGGGACCAACGAGGACATCGGCAAGCAGATCCTGAAAGACTCCGGCCTTCCGATCATCTCCGCGAACAACATGGCTGAGGCGGCCGAACGCGTCGTCGCTGCTGCCGCAAACCAAAAAGCAGGGTAAATAATCATGTCAATCCTCATCAACAAAAATACGCGGGTGATCACCCAGGGCATCACCGGCAAGACGGGCATGTTCCACACCAAGATGGGCAAGGAATATGCGAATGGCGCCAACTGCTACGTGGCGGGCGTGACGCCGAAAAAGGGCGGCCAGAATTATGAAGGCATTCCGATTTTCGAAACCGTGAAAGAAGCCATGGCGCAGACCGGTGCAAATGCGTCGGTAATTTACGTGCCGCCGCCTTTTGCCGCTGCCGCAATCGATGAAGCCGTGGACGCGGGCATCGAACTGGTGATTTGCATCACCGAAGGCATTCCGGTGCGTGACATGATCCGCACCCGAAAGAGAATGGAAGGCAAGAGCACCATCCTCGTCGGACCGAACTGTCCCGGCGTGATTACGCCCGATGAAATCAAGATCGGCATCATGCCCGGCCACATCCACAAGAAGGGCCGCATCGGCGTGGTCTCGCGTTCCGGCACGCTGACCTATGAAGCGGTCGGCCAGTTGATGGACCTGGGCCTCGGCCAGTCCACCTGTGTAGGCATCGGCGGTGATCCGGTGAACGGATTGAAGCACATCGATATCCTGAAGTTATTCAACGACGATCCTGAAACCGATGCCGTCATCATGGTGGGCGAAATCGGTGGCGACGCCGAGGAAACCTGTGCGCGCTGGGTCAAGGATCACATGAAGAAACCGGTGGTCGGCTTCATCGCCGGCGTTACCGCCCCACCCGGCAAGCGCATGGGTCACGCAGGCGCCATCATCTCCGGCGGCAAGGGTACCGCGCAGGAGAAGCTCGCAGTGATGGAAGAGTGCGGCATCAAGGTCACGAAAAATCCGGCCAAGATGGGCGAGCTGTTGAAATCGGTCCTGTAACCCGCGCGACATCACGATGGAAAGAGCCGCACATGCGGCTCTTTTTTTGGTGGCATCAGTTTCGGTGTGTGGCCGACCCCGGCAAACGCGCGGGCCTAGTGATGCTGAGGCCTGCAAGGCCACCGGAGCAGGCTTCCATGCCGATTACACATGGTGTTATGGTGGCGATGAGTTCAAGCAACTGGTCGCGACGAATGCTCGGCCCCACCAATGCCACCTTGCCAAACTCGTCCACGTATGCACCGCGAAGACATTCTTGGCAAGATCAATTCCCAGAGTGATAATCTTCATGACTTCCCCTTTCGAGTTTATTGATGAGTGACTGCATCACCATCTTGGCACTTCGATGCCGTGCGACTTCACTGCCGCTTGCTCGGGACGGGGAAGTCCCTTTCATTCGTTAGGCCGCACAGGAGATCCCGTCATGTCGAAACAGTTCTGGCCTGCGTTGGCCGTCATTGCGCTTTTGCCATTGGCCTGCGTCTCAGCCGATTTCGCTGCGGTCAAGCCCACTCCCCGCGTTGAGTACTGGGAAACGCGCCTGCGACAGATCAACGACTACGTCGCCAATCGGGCATCGTTGCCTCAGGTGAAACTTCTGTTCGTCGGCGACTCAATAACTGACTTCTGGCTACTCGACGATAACCCCTGGGTCAAAGGGCAGAAGTTTGGCCGTCGAGTTTGGAACGAATCCTTCAATTCCGCCGGTTCAGCGAACTTTGGTCTGAATGTTGGCATCTCAGGAGACCGTACGGAACACGTCTTGTACCGCCTGCTGCCGAGTTCCAAAGGTGGCATTGGACAGATCGACGCGCCTGAGCTTGATCCTGAGTTCATCGTGTTGATGGTTGGAATCAACAATACCTGGGCCCCCGAAGAACCCGTTCAGGACAGCGTATTTGAAGGCGCCAGCGCTGTCGTCCGGGCGCTGGAAGAGCGAAAGCCAAGGGCAAGAATCATCCTGCAATCATTGCTACCACTGGCTGAAGCCGCCAAGAACCGCGATATTGTTCGTCCAGTTAACGTTCGCCTCCAATCACTCGCAGCGAGTCGGCCGGCTAAATGCATCCTCTATCTTGACCTCTATTCATCCTTTGTCGAACGAACGGGTGATCAGATCGGCAGGTACTTCAACGATGGGATTCACCCGAACGAGGCCGGTTATCGCGTCTGGCGAGATCAACTTGTTGCATTTCTTGAGGTTGCCCGCAAGTCAAGCGGTGCGACGCAATGTCATTAGCATGCCGGTCCCGGCTATGTTTTCTATGTCGCGCGGAGGCGCTGCCAATTCGTCGCTCAAGATTTCTCCCTTCGGTCGCGGGACCGCGCAAAAGCGCGGCGCCCTGTTGCCTTTGTCGATGAACCAGAATACTGTTTTTTGAAAACCATCATCCCGAGCCGGAAGGCTACTTGGGATTACCTGTTTAAGTTGCATTGCGATGCCAAGTCGTTGACCGCCTGATCTACGTTCCTGAAGGTACTGGCAGCATCGTGAAAGCAGGGAGCGTCCCTGCGCCGCGTCGATAAACACAAGCACTGGTGCGGTTCATAGGCAAAAAAGGCCCGGAAGTGCGCGCCAGTGCTTGAGTTTGTGCCTGCGATAGCGTCAACATGGCAGCGCTGCCATGCAAGCGCAGAGACTGGTGGTATCGTTGCCTTCGTCATCGCTTTGTCAGCGCCGTCGAACTTACCCTGAAAGCGTATTCGTGCCGCCCACCCCGCCCACCCCGCCGACCTTAACGCTGGAAATACTCAATGCCGCCGCGCCGGCGGCCTTCGTGGACATGCTCGCCGGCACCTATGAGCATTCGCCGTGGATCGCCGAACGTGCCGCCACGCGACGGCCTTTCCGCAGTCTGGCCGCGCTCAAGCGGGCGCTGGTCGATGCGGTGCGGACTGCCGGGCGCGACGCCCAGCTGGCGCTGATCCGCGCGCACCCGGAGCTTGCGGGCAAGGCGATGGTCGCGAATGCGCTTACGGCCGAATCGAACATCGAGCAATCGAGGGCTGGCCTGACCGCATGCACGCCCGAAGAATTCGCCCGTATCCGGCAGCTCAACGCCGACTACCACGCGCGCTTTGGCTTTCCGTTCATCCTCGCCGTGCGCGGACCGCGCGGGTCGGGCCTGCGCAAAGCAGAAATCATTTCCACGTTTGCGCGCCGGCTGAAAAGCCACCCGGATGACGAAATCGCCGAGTGCCTGCGCAATATCCATCGCATCGCCGAAATCCGCCTCGATGACAAGTTCGCGCAGGCACCCGACCTCGGCAATCAGATCCTCGACTGGGCCGACGCGCTGGCCGTGCATAGCGATCCGGGGTTTGCCGAACGCGGCGAACTCACGGTCACGTACCTGACCGATGCGCATCGCGCGGTGGCCGGCCAACTGGCGCAGTGGATGCGCGACTGCGGATTCGACGAGGTCACGCACGACGCTGTCGGGAATGTGGTCGGCGTCTACTATGGCGCAGATCAGACAGCAAAGCGCCTGCTGACCGGCAGCCATTACGACACCGTGCGCAATGGCGGCAAGTATGACGGCCGCCTCGGTATCCTCGTGCCGATGGCGTGCGTGCGCGAGCTGCATCGCAGCGGACGGCGCCTGCCGTTCGGACTGGAAGTCGTCGCTTTTGCCGAGGAGGAAGGACAGCGCTACAAGGCTGTGTTCCTGGGCTCGGGTGCGCTGACCGGCCATTTCGATATGCGCTGGCTCGAGCAGAAGGACGCCGATGGCATCGCAATGCGCGAGGCCATGTTGAAAGCCGGCTTGCGGATCGAGGACATCGCGGCACTCAAGCGGGACGCATCGAAGTACCTGGGCTTCGTTGAAGTGCACATCGAACAGGGCCCGGTGCTGAATGAACTGGACCTGCCGCTCGGCATCGTGACCTCCATCAACGGCAGCGTGCGATACGTGGGAGAAATCATCGGGCTGGCCAGCCACGCCGGCACCACGCCGATGGACCGTCGCCGTGATGCGGCCACCGCGTGCGCGGAATTGATTCTATATGCCGAGTCACGAGCACGCGACGAACCGCATCTGGTCGCGACTGTCGGCTTGCTCGAAGTACCGAACGGCTCCATCAATATCGTGCCCGGACGATGCAAATTCAGCCTTGACATTCGCGCCACGACCAACGACGTGCGCGATGCCTGCGAGGCCGATGTTCGCGCCGAACTGGCGCGAATTTGCGCGCAACGCGGGTTGCACTTCACGCTTGAGGAAACGCTGCGCATCGCGGCGGCGCCGAGTGCGCCGGACTGGCAACGGCGTTGGGAGCAGGCGGTTGACGCGCTGGGGCTGCCCATCCATCGTATGCCAAGCGGCGCCGGTCACGACGCCATGAAGATGCACGAAATCATGTCGCAGGCGATGCTGTTCCTGCGCGGACTCAACGCCGGCATCAGCCACAATCCGCTGGAGGCGATCACCAACCATGACGCCGATTTATGCGTGCGGGCATTTCAGAACTTGCTTGAGCAGCTCGCTTGAACTCCGCCAAGCGCTATTAAACGACTGTAATTCTGGTGTGGTGGCGATCCGGTAGGCTCACCCGCGAACGTGTGGCGACCTTCAGGCGACCCCGGATTCGCGAAACGCACTCCATGCCGCATCGACCGCCGCACCGCGCGTGCCGCGATGACCCTCCGCGGCCAACACCGCTTCAAATGCCGATAGCGTCGTCATCACGCAATCCGGCCGCGCGTTGTAACCCATGGTGCCGATGCGCCAAATCTTGCCATGCAGTTTTCCGAACGATGAACCGATCTCGATGTTAAATACTTTCAACATCGCCGCGCGTACCTTGTCACCGTTGATGCCTTTCGGAATGATCACGCCGGTGATGTTAGGCATCTTGGTGGCCTTGTTGCCGAACACTTTCAGTCCCATCGCTTCCACGCCCGCGACCATTGCATTGCCACAAGCCCTGTGACGATTCGCGACCGCATCATGCCCTTCAGCGACAAATAGCCTTGCGCATTCACGGCTGGCATAGAGCATCGAGGTCGCTTCGGTGTGGTGATTCAGCGCCTGGTCCGACCAGTAATCCATGATCATCGCGAGGTCGAAATAATTGGATTGAATGCGCCGCCCCGCGCCCGGCACATAGTCCTTCGGCCGCAATCCTTCCTCAATATGACGCCGGCGATTGATCGCCGCCGCCATCGCATCCGAGAATGGTGATCGGTGCCGCACCGGACGGGCCCATCAGACATTTCTGCAATCCTGCCGTTACGCAATCGATCTGCCAGGCATCCACCGGCAGGCGCGCACCGGCGATTGACGCGGTGGCATCAACCTGCAGGAACACGCCGTGCTCGCGGCAGATTTTGCCGATATGTTCCAGCGGCTGCAACATCGTGGTCGAGGTATCGCCCTGACACAACGCCAACAATTTCGGCCGGTGCAATTTGATTGCGGCTTCAATCTGCTCCGGCGAAAACACGGTTCCCCATTCAGCCTCGATCACCTTTACATCCGCGCCGACGCGATGCGCAATCTCGGTCTTCAATTGCCCGAAGCGCCCGAAGCTCGCTACCAGCACGCGCTCGCCGGGTTCGATCAGCGAGACCATCACGCACTCGATCGCCGAGCGCGCGGTGCCGTCGATGACCAGCGTCCATTCGTTCTTCGTTTCGAACACCTGGCGATACAACGCCATGGCTTCTTTCATCGCGTTGCGGAAATGCGGATCGAACTGGCCGAGCACGTGCGTGCCAAGCGCGCGTAACACGCGTGGGTCGCAATTGATCGGGCCGGGGCCCATCAGCAGGCGCGGCGGGGGAGCGATTTCTTCGAGCATGGAAATATGGGCAGGGGAGTTGAATGGATCGGGAAAGATTACCAGCATTGTGGCGGGATGACATGGGCACGGCGAAAGAATCTCGATATAGTGGAGGCGATGCAAACGTGCGGAGCTGCCCAGGAAAATGAACACCGCTGATATAGACAAGCTCGTCGCCGCCTCACTGCCGGCACTCGGCCTGCCCAACGATGAGGCTACGCGCAGGGGCGTCGCCAGCCACCTCACGCGCCTGTCCGCCATGGCCGAACTGGTGATGAGCATGCCGCTGGCGGATGACCTTGAAACCCCCTCCACTTTCAAGCCATGAGCGATGTCGTACTGAGTGCGACGGAAACCGCCCAGGCGATTCGCGAAGGATGGCTGAGCGCAGCGGCGGCGGTCGACACGTCACTCGCGCGTATCGCCGAATCGGAGCCCGGTATCAAGGCCTTCACCGGCGTCTGGGCCGATGAAGCGCGTGCAGCCGCCGCGAAAGTCGATGCCCTGCGCACAAGCGGAGCCACCTTGCCACCGTTGGCCGGCGTTCCCTTTGCGGTCAAGGATTTGTTCGATGTCGCCGGGCATGTCACGCTGGCCGGCAGCAAAATAAACCGCGATAACGCACCGGCGACCGACGATGCTTTTCTGGTCGCGCAACTGAAACGTGCCGGCGCCATCTGCATCGGCGCCACCAACATGGGCGAATACGCCTACGATTTCGTCACCGAGAATGCGCACTACGGCGCCACGCACAATCCACATCGCCACGGCTACACGGCGGGCGGCTCCTCAGGGGGATCGGCAGCGGCTGTCGCATCAGGTGAAGTGCCGCTGGCTTTGGGTTCGGACACCAACGGTTCCATCCGCGTGCCGGCCTCGCACTGCGGAATCTATGGTTTGCGCCCCACGCATGGACGATTGTCGCGGCGCGGGGCATTCCCTTTCGTGGCCAGCATCGATAACGTTGGACCGTTCGCGCGCAATCTCGACGATCTGGCGCTGGTGTTCGATGCGTTGCAGGGGCACGACGCGCACGACGGCAATCAGGGTGAATCGGTGCCGGTGCCGGCGGTGGCGTCGATGCGTCTCGAGCGCGGATTGCGCGTGGCGCGACTCGACGGGTTCTTCGTGGAAAATGCCACGGCCGAGGTCACGGGTGCGGTGCAGGATTTCTGCGATGCAGTGAATGTCACGCGTACGGTGACATGGCAGCAGGTCGATATCGCGCGCGCGGCGGCATTCATGATTTCCGCGGCCGAAGGCGGCGCGCTGCACCGGCAACGCCTGCGGACGCGCGCAGCGGATTTTGAATTGGATCGCGCCCATCGCCTGATGGCGGGCGCCATGCAGCCTGCCGCGTGGGTGGCGCAAGCACATCGTTTCCGCAGTTGGTTTCGCGAGCATGTGCGCGAAAGCCTTCGCTATGTCGACATCCTGATTGCGCCCGCCACGCCGTGGCCCGCGCTGCCACACGGTACGGCCATGGCGGAACTCAATAGGCGTGAAGTGCCCGCGGCGGCCAGCGGTGGCCTGCTCACGCAGCCAATCAGCTTCATCGGGTTGCCGGTCATTTGTGCGCCGCTGCCGCGTGCCGCCGGGCAATTGCCGATCGGCGTGCAATTGATTGCCGCGCCGTGGCGGGAAGATCTGCTATTTACGTTTGCAGCGATGGCGACGCGCGAGGGCGCGTTGGCCGGCTGAAAAAAAGGCCGTGACGGCGCGACGTAGCGACGTAGCGACGTATTGGCTGTGGCATAGTTTCAATGAGGCGCGCGCTCATGCGCTGAATTGTTCATTTCCCCGTCAATGGGGAGCTAGTCCGAACCTTGTTGCTGGAATCTGCCGCCGCAATTGGAGAGTACCTTGTCATCCCCTTACCCGCACCTTCTCGCCCCGCTCGACCTCGGCTTCACCACCCTCAAAAACCGTGTGCTGATGGGCTCCATGCACACAGGGCTGGAGGACAAGGCCAAGGACTTTCCGAAGCTCGCCGCGTACTTTGCCGAACGTGCGCGCGGCGGCGTGGGGCTGATCGTCACCGGCGGATTTGCGCCTAATGTGGAAGGCTGGCTGTCGCCATTCGGCTCACGCCTGGCCTCATCCAGCTCCGCCAGAAAACACCGCGTTGTCACCGACGCCGTCCACGCGGATGGTGGCAAGATCGCCCTGCAGATTCTGCACGCGGGCCGGTACGGTTACAGCCCGTTCTCGGTGGCGCCATCGAAAATCCGTTCGCCTATCACGCCGTTCACGCCACGCGAACTGTCATCGGGCGGCATTGAACGCCAGATCCGATGCTTCGTGCGCGCCGGCGTGCTGGCACGGGAAGGCGGCTACGACGGCGTCGAGGTGATGGGCTCCGAAGGCTATTTCATCAACGAATTCCTGGTGACGCACACCAATCACCGCGACGACAAATGGGGCGGCAGCTACGAAAATCGCATGCGCCTGCCAGTCGAAATCGTCACACGCATGCGCGAAGCCGTGGGCAAGGATTTCATCATCATCTATCGCCTGTCGATGCTCGATCTCATTCCCGATGGCCAGAGTTGGGAGGAGGTGGTGATGCTGGCCAAGGCCATCGAGCGGGCCGGCGCGACCATCATCAACACTGGCATCGGCTGGCACGAGGCGCGCGTGCCGACTATCGCCACCTCGGTGCCGCGTGCGGCGTTTGCGTGGGTGACGAAGAAGATGAAGAGCGAAGTCGGCATTCCGCTCGTCACCACCAACCGCATCAACGCGCCCGGCGTGGCCGAGAAAATCATTGCCGACGGCTGGGCGGACATGGTGTCAATGGCGCGGCCGCTGTTGGCCGATGCCGATTTTGTCAACAAGGCCGCGACGGGCCGCACCGATGAAATCAATACTTGCATTGGCTGCAATCAGGCTTGCCTCGATCACGTTTTCAAGCAGCAGCGCGCGTCGTGCCTGGTCAATCCACGGGCGTGTCACGAAACCGAGCTGGTTTTTCGTCCGACGACAAGAAAGAAAAATATCGCCGTTGTCGGCGCCGGCCCCGCGGGCCTGGCATGCGCAACCGCGCTCGCCGAATGCGGCCATCACGTCGAGTTGTTTGATGTCGCGTCCGAGATAGGCGGCCAGTTCAATATGGCCAAAGTCATTCCCGGCAAGGAAGAGTTTCACGAAACCCTGCGCTATTTCAGTCGGCGCATCGACGTCACCGGCGTAAAACTGAATCTCAATCGCCGCGTGTCCGCCAATGACCTGAAAACTTATGACGATGTGGTGCTTGCCACGGGCGTCACGCCACGCAACCCGAAAATTCCCGGCCAGGACATGCCGCACGTGCTGAGTTACATCGATGTCTTGTTGCACAAGAAGCCGGTCGGCAAACGTGTCGCGGTGGTGGGCGCAGGCGGCATTGGTTTCGATGTGTCCGAATATCTGGTTCAGGATGGGCACTCGCCGACACTCGATAACAACGAGTGGATGAAAGAGTGGGGCGTGGTCGATCCCTCGCAACGGCGCGGCGGCGTTGCCAAACCCGAAGTCACGCCGCCTGCCCGCGAGGTGGTATTGCTGCAACGCAAGAACTCGCAACCCGGCAAGGGGCTGGGCAAGACAACGGGCTGGATTCACCGTGCTGCACTGAAAAAGAAAAAAGTCGAGATGATTGCCGGCGCCAATTACGAATCCATCGACGAGCGGGGACTGAATATTACCTTTGGTGAAAAGCATGAGAACCCGACGCTGATCGAATGCGACAACATTGTGCTTTGCGCCGGGCAGGAACCGCTGCGCGAACTACAGGCGCCACTGGAAGCGGCAGGAGTGAAGGTGCATTTGGTCGGTGGTGCGTTCGAGGCGGGGGAACTGGATGCGAAGCGCGCGATCGATCAGGCGAGCAGGCTGGCGGCGGCGCTGTAGAGGGTTGCCTCAAGAAAGAATTGACCATGGAGACCAACGAGGCCACGGAGAAGCCCATGATGCTTTTGACTTTCCTCCGCGTTCTCCGTGGTCTCTTTGGTTCAACGCCTTTCGGACGATGTAAATGCCAATCTCAAGCACTGGTGCGGTAACCAGGCATAAAATGGCTTGAAAGCCTCGCCAGATATAGAGTTTGTACTTTGTTTTTCGTATAAATCGCTTCTTCTTGATTCCCGTCATATGGTGGCACGCGGGGCAGGGCTATTCTCTTCGGCATACAATAATTTCAACTCTCGCCGGGTGTGTGACCGCGCGGCGATAGATGCGGCGAATGCGTAGCTAAACGACATCGCGCGAAATCGGCAGGGAGCTTTTGTTGCAGGGCCCCTGCGTTTTGGAGATTCCCGATGAACGACCGCGCCACAGTAGCCATCCCGTTAGCCGACGTGCGCAGCAAGATGAAAGCGCGAAATACTCTCAAGGGCCGTCAGGTCGATCCGCAGGCGCGCGCCGAAGTTGCCGCGCTGTTGGACGGTCGTCCTGTCCGCCGCGATCTGCTGATCGAGTTCCTGCATCGCATTCAGGACAAGTACGGTTCTTTATCCGCCGCGCACCTTGCCGCACTCGCGGAAGCCATGAAGATCGCGCAGGCCGAGGTTTATGAAGTGGCGACCTTCTATCACCATTTCGATGTGGTGAAGGAGGGCGAGGCCGTGCCGCCGGCGATCACCGTGCGTGTGTGTGAAACGCTTTCGTGCGCGATGGCCGGGTCGGAGGATTTGTTGAAAAAATTGCCGGCAATCCTCGGCAAGGATGTGCGAGTCGTGGCCGTGCCCTGCATCGGGCGCTGCTCGGAGGCGCCGGCGGTTTGTGTCGGCCAGAATGCGTTTGGGCATGCGACGGCGGAGAATGTAGCTGAAGTAATCCGCGCCGGCATGGTGTCGCCTTCCCGGTCAAAGGAGCGGGAACCCGCCTGCGTGGACTATGCACAGTACCTGGCTGCCGGTGGTTACAAAACGTACCTCGATATATTGAACGGCAAACGCGACCCGGAATCTGCCCTCACCGAAATGGAACACTCCGGTCTGCGCGGACTCGGCGGCGCGGGTTTCCCGGCCGGGCGCAAGTGGCGTATCGTCCGCGGCGAAATGGCGCCGCGCCTGATGGCGGTGAACATCGACGAAGGCGAGCCGGGTACGTTCAAGGATCGCCACTACCTGGAACGCGATCCACATCGTTTCATTGAAGGCATGCTGATCGCGGCGAAGGTGGTGGGCATCGACGCGTGCTACGTCTACCTGCGCGACGAGTATCACGCGTGCCGCGTACTCCTCGAAGCCGAACTCAAAGCGCTGCACGCCAATCCGCCGGGTGGCGCTCCATTGCCCAAGATTGAACTGCGGCGCGGTGCCGGTGCCTATATCTGCGGGGAAGAATCCGCGATGATCGAATCCATCGAAGGTAATCGCGGCATGCCGCGGCTGCGTCCGCCGTACGTCGCACAGGTTGGCCTGTTCGGCCGGCCGACGCTGGAACACAACATGGAAACGCTCCACTGGGTGCGCGACATCCTCGAGAAAGGTGCGGAGTGGTTTGCGAATCACGGTCGTCATGGCCGCAAAGGTCTGCGTTCGTTCTCGGTTTCCGGCCGCGTGAAAAATCCGGGCGTGCATCTTGTGTCGGCGGGCATTACCGTGAAAGAGCTGATCGCGGAGAACTGCGGCGGCATGCTCGACGGTCACGAGTTCTACGCCTACCTTCCCGGCGGCGCGTCGGGCGGAATACTCCCCGCCAGTATGGGTGACATTCCGCTCGATTTCGATACTCTGCAGCCGCACGGCTGCTTCATCGGCTCGGCGGCGGTGGTGATCCTGTCGGACAAAGACAAGGCGCGCGATGCCGCGCTGAACCTGATGAAATTTTTCGCAGAAGAGAGTTGTGGTCAATGCACACCGTGCCGTGTCGGCACCGAGAAGGCGGTGCACCTGCTGGAAGAGTCGGCATGGCGAACGGGATTGCTGGAGGAGCTGTCACAGGTGATGGTGGATGCATCGATTTGTGGTCTGGGGCAGGCGGCGCCGAATCCGATCCGCTGCGTGATCAAGCATTTTCCGCAGGAGATTTCGTGATGAGCGCGAAGATCGAAACAAGAAGCTGCCGCGCCTGCGAAGGCAGAGGCCAAGTTTTCGTTGCCGCACTGGGATGCGAACTTGGGCCTCGGACTAAATCCAGGGCGACAGAGATATTTTGGAGCGTGTCGCAATGAACGCCATGACCGACCCCATCATCGAACGCAAACTTGTCGAATTCACTCTAGACGGGCAAACAATATCCGCGTTTGAGGATCAGACGCTGATTGAGATCGCCAAAGAACACGGCAAGGAAATCCCGCACCTCTGCTACAAGCCCAGTTATCGGCCCGATGGCAACTGCCGCGCGTGCGTGGTGGAAATCAAGGGCGAGCGCACGCTTGCGCCATCGTGTTGTCGCCATCCCAGCAATAACATGGAAGTCACCACCGATTCGCCGCGTGCCGTGCTTTCGCAAAAGATGGTTCTGGAACTGTTGACCGCCGATGCGCCGCCGAGAGACGACAAGCCTGCCGACAATGAACTGACTAAATGGAAAATGCGTCTCGGTGTTGGGGAGTCCCGTTTCCCAGCGCGCCAGCAGCCCAACCCGGACTTCTCTCATCCTGCGATGACAGTGAACTTGGACGCCTGCATCCAGTGCACGCGTTGCGTGCGCGCCTGCCGCGAAGAGCAGAACAACGATGTGATCGGCTATGCCTTCCGTGGCGGGCATTCGAAAATCGTTTTCGATTTCGATGACCCGATGGGCGCAAGCACCTGCGTGGCGTGCGGGGAATGCGTGCAGGCGTGCCCGACCGGTGCGCTCGCGCCCGCCAAGGACGCCTACAAAATTGTCGCCGACAAGCTGGTCGATAGCGTGTGCCCGTATTGCGGTGTCGGCTGCCAACTCACCTATCACGTCAAGGACAACGCCATCGTCCGCGTCGATGGCCGCGATGGTCCATCGAATCACAATCGCCTCTGCGTAAAGGGCAGATACGGCTTCGATTACGCACATCACAAGCAGCGTCTGACCACGCCGCTGATCCGAAAAGCCGGGGTACCGAAGACCGCGGATTTCCGCATGGACCCGGACAACTGGCGTGAAGTTTTTCGCGAAGCGACATGGGAAGAGGCGCTCGATCTGGCCGGCGGCACGCTCGCGAAAATCCGCGATCGGCATGGTCCCGGGTTTGGCAACAGCGCGCTGGCCGGCTTCGGTTCGGCCAAGGGTAGCAACGAGGAAGCGTACCTGTTCCAGAAATTGGTGCGCACCGGTTTCCAGACCAACAACGTCGATCACTGCACGCGCCTCTGTCATGCGTCGTCGGTCGCTGCGCTGCTCGAAGGTGTCGGCTCCGGCGCGGTCTCGAACCAGGTATCGGATGTCGCGAAAGCCGACGTGATTTTCCTGATTGGCGCGAATCCCACGTCGAACCATCCGGTTGCGGCTACCTGGATCAAGAATGCCACCAAGCGTGGCGCGAAGCTTATCGTGCTCGATCCGCGCCGCAACGATCTCTACCGCTACGCCTGGCGTTACCTCCAGTTCAAGCCGGACATGGACGTGGCGATGCTCAACGCGATGATTTACACCATCATCGATGAAGGCCTGGTCAATGAAGACTTCATCAAGAATCGCACGCACAATTACGAAGCGCTGAAGGAAAACGCCAAGGGCTTCTCGCCGGAGAAAATGGCCCCTTTGTGCGGCATCCCTGCCGAGACATTGCGTGAAGTCGCGCGTACCTATGCGACCTCGAAGGGCTCGATGATCTTGTGGGGCATGGGCATTTCGCAGCATGTGCATGGCACCGACAATGCACGCTGCCTGATTGCGCTTACGTTGATGACGGGACAAGTCGGCAAGCCGGGCTCGGGCCTGCATCCGCTGCGCGGGCAGAACAATGTACAGGGTGCGTCCGATGCCGGCCTTATCCCGATGATGTTCCCCGATTACAAGCGCGTCGACAATCCGGAGAATCACGCGCGCTTTGAAAGGCTCTGGAACACGAAACTGGACAACAAGCCCGGCCTCACCGTGGTGGAGATCATGGATGCGGCCTGTGAAGGCAGGATCAAGGGTATGTATGTGATGGGGGAGAATCCCGCCATGTCGGACCCGGATTCGAACCACGCGCGCAAAGGACTGGCGAATCTGGAGATGCTGGTGGTGCAGGATATTTTCCTCACCGAAACTGCCTACCTCGCTGACGTAGTGCTTCCGGCATCGGCATGGCCGGAGAAGACTGGCACCGTGACCAACACCGATCGCATGGTGCAACTCGGCCGGCGCGCGCTCGACATGCCCGGCAACGCGCGGCAGGACCTGTGGATCATTCAGCAGATGGCGCAACGGCTCGGACTTGATTGGAACTATCCGGGCGCGGAAAGTGGCGTCGCGGCGGTATACGAAGAGTTGCACATCGCACAAGGCTCGATATCCGGTATCAGTTGGGATCGGTTGAATCGCGAATCGTGTGTGACCTACCCTTGTTCCGGCGATGACGACCCCGGCCATCCTGTGGTGTTCATCGACAAATTTGCCACCGCAGACGGCCGCGCCAGGTTCGTACCCGCCGATATCATTCCCGCCAACGAGCGGCCGGATTCGGCGTATCCGTTCGTGCTGATTACCGGACGCCAGCTCGAACACTGGCACACCGGCTCGATGACGCGCCGCGCGTCGGTGCTTGATGCGATCGAACCGGCGGCGGCGGTCAGCATGAACCCGATGGACATGCGGCAACTTCATGTGCATGCCGGCGAAAACGTCACGGTCGAATCGCGCCGCGGCAAAGTGGCGATCATGGTGCGCGCCGACGAAGGCGTGCCGGTTGGCTCGATCTTCATTCCATTCGCGTACTACGAAGCGGCGGCAAACATGCTTACCAATCCTGCGCTGGACCCGTTCGGCAAGATTGCGGAGGTCAAGTATTGTGCGGTGCGTATCACCAAGGGAGGCGAGCCCGTGCCGCTGTCGAGTTACGGCGGTGCGCAGGCGTTTGGGGTGTAGGTGAAACAAGAAGCTGTCGCCCCGGATCCAGTCCGGGGCGACAGTGTTTTTTGCGGGTCTGCGCAGTAGGCCTTTGCTGCGTGATTTGTCAGCCGATCTCCACCACCAACGTCTGATATCCCACCCGGCAACTCCCCACCTTCACGCGCAAGGTCCCGCGCCCTTCCGCAACCAGCGTCACCCGCGCTTCATTGACGTTACCCCGCGTCCACGGCGCAAATATATTGATGCCGCCGTAGGGCCCGCGACCCCAGCCGTCCAGATGGCCAACCTGCGTTACCAGCTCGCCCGGTGCCGCAAGGCGTACGCCTTCGCATTCCGTGGTGAGCCGTAGCGGCTCCACATGCGGCAAGTGCTTCGCCGACGAAATGCCGTGCGTGCCGAGGTAGCCGTGATTGGTGACGCGAATTTCAAGTCGCGTCATGCCGGAGGCGAGTCTTTCCTGCCCCGCCACCGACACGCTTACGCGCGGCGTCAGCGCGGCCACGCGCAAGAAAGCGGCACTATGCTGATCAAGTACCGCGCCCAGTTTTTCGTACGTCGGGTTGGATACCCCGACCCGCAGATCCAGCCCGCCCAGTTCCACCTCGCCCAGCTGTGGATGTGATGCCGCGCGCCACGGCCTGAAGATGCGCCCTCTGTTTTCGCGCTGGTCCCATTGCGCCAGCGCAAGGATATCGGTGCGCTCCATGTGCGAATAGTTTTCAATGAATTTCTTTTGCGGCTTCATGCCGATTTGCGTGAAGATGTCCCACAACTCGACGCCGTAGGCGAGACAGCCACGCTGGTGGTAGGCATAATCGGTGAGGACGCCGCGCACCGGCGTGCCCGGCTCGTACTGGAATTCGTGATAGCCGCTCACCATCGGATAGCCGGTGAATTCTTTTGCCCACACCTCCACTTGCCGGTACACGGCGAGGTCACCCTGGTCCATCTCGTGATCGGGTTTGTCACCCAGCGGTCGCAGGAAAACGCCGCCGAAGGTGTGAAAGTTGACCCACGTGAAAATGTTCGGATGCGTGCTCACGAACTCAAGCAGCGCGTGCGTTTCGGGTTCGCTGCCCGGAAAATGTCCCGCGCCGCGCTGCGATTCCTCGGCGCCCCACTGGTAGGGAAAATTACGGTTGAAGTCAGTCTGTGAATCGCACAGGTAATCGGGCGTTGGAACGGAGCGACCGTCAAAGTTGACAATGTGGCCTTCCGGATACATGCGGTAGAACGGACCCGCATCCTCCGGCTTGCGCGGCACCATTACGCCGCGCGAAATGCCATCGCCGGTGAGTTCCACCAGTTCACCATTGGCGCACACCTGCCGCATGTAACCCATCTGCCCATCGCCGTCGACGTCGGCGTTCTGCCAGTAGCTGCGCCCTTTGTTGGCGCGATTGTCCGCCGGATGTGATCGCACATAGCGCCCGGTCTTGAGTACGGCCTCGGCGCCATCGGGTGATATGCGGGGTACGACATAGAACAGCGTGGCCTTGATGGTATCGGTCATGTGCGCCGGCAACGGATTGGCAATGGTCCCTCCCGCGTGGAGCGCAATCACGTCTTCCGCGATCGCGAGCGCGGCGCTGGACCCGCAGAATTCAGAGGCATGCATATTGCCGTCGACCCACACGGCAGGGCGCATTTCTTCCGGGCGCGGGCCGATGATGAGCAGCGGGATGTCGCGGCCTTCGCGGCTTTTGCCGAGGGAAGTGAGCTGCACGAACTGAGGATGCGCGTTGGCCCATATGGACAGTTGCTGCGTGAGTTCGGCGTAGTCGAGATATTTGGTGCGGAACATGGACGGGATTCTTGTTTTCAAGATGAGATGCGGCAGTATGTTGGATGGCGGTGCCGGTGGTCAAACCTGAAGTCAAATCCGGGCGACAACATATAGAATCTCATTTATGACCACACTTACACCCTGGCCGCCCAGCCTGAGCGGCAATTTCCTGCGCCGCACCATGCCCGAGCTGGCGAAAAAATTGGACGCAAACATGAGCCCCGTCAGCAAAACTTCCGTCGTCACCTTGCGCGAAGTGACCAGCGACACCGTGCGCAAGATCTCGCTGCTCGATGTTGCCTCCGGGCAGGAAGGGCTGGTGGCGCCGAATGCGTTTTCGATCGCGCAAGCGCACTTTCACCCTGAGGCATGGTTCCGCGCGATCTACGCCGACGAGGTGCCGGTCGGATTTGCGATGCTGGAAGACTGGTCGCAAGTACTCGGCCGCGAACCGGAACGTTACGAAGGAGCGCCCTATGTGGCGTTATGGCGATTCATGATCGACCATCGATTCCAGAAACTCGGTTTTGGCGCGCAAGCGATTGCGTGCTTGATCGCTTACGCGCGTACGCGGCCGGGTGCGAAGAATATGTTGCTCTCGTTCGTCCCGAAGGAAAACAACCCCGAGGAATTCTATAAGCGCTTCGGTTTCGCGCGTACCGGTGAGGAAGATGAGGGCGAGTTGGTGATGCGGTTGCGGCTGGACTGAATACGCCCAAAGGCGAGCGCTCAACCTGTGCGAGCTGCGGAGACCATCACCGCCAGCGAACAAGTCATAATATTGTCACTTCAAGATCGCACCTCCGTGCTATCGCCATTCATTCGAGTTTCTTTCATGAACAAGCGAGTCACGGCCAAGCTGGCCGCCAGTAGTGCTGTTGTATTTCTGCTGGGCAGTTGCAGTTCTTTGCTGCCTGCGTTAACCGTCAAGTCCCGTTTGAACCAGATTGAAACTATCGTCGTGATCTACGCGGAGAACCGCAGCTTTGATCACTTGTTTGGCCACTTTCCCGGCGCGGAAGGCATCGCTGATGCCACGGCCGAACAAAAGATCCAGCTCGACCGCAACGGGACGCCGCTGGCCGCGTTGCCGCCGGTGTACAAAGACCGCAAGGTGCAGGACGACTTCCCGCGCAATCTGCCGAATGGCCCGTTCGCGGCCGACCAGCCGCCGGTGCAACGCGCGCTGACGGCAACCGACCCCGACCCGACACACAGCTTTTATCAGCACATCGCGCAGATCAATGGCGGCAAGAATAATCAGTTCGTCGCGCACAGCAACGCCGGGGCGCTGCCGATGGCCACCTTCGACGGCTCAAAACTGAAGATGTGGCAATGGGCGAAAGATTTCACGATTGCCGATCATTTTTTCCAGGCGGCCTACGGCGGCTCATTCATCAATCACCAGCAATTGATTTGCGCGTGCGTGCCACAGCAGATTGAGGCGCCGGACAGCATCCGCGCGGTACTCGATGACAAGGGGCACCTTCAGCAAAAGCCCGATTCGCCAGCCACGGTGATGGCTGGCCCGCCGGCTTACCTCCGCGATGGACGCGTGGCGCCGGTGGACCGTGGCAGCTACGCGTTGAATACCAACCAACCCGCCTACCAGCCGAGCGAATATCCGCCCGCCGCGGGTGGTGATCTGAATTACACCGACCCGGCCAAATACCCGCTGAAGCCACAGACCATGAAAACCATCGGTGACACGCTCTCGGCCAGAGGCGTTTCATGGGCGTGGTATGCGCAGGCATGGAACGCCGCGCTATTCGATGGCATTCGCGATCCCGCCGCCAAGCGCACCGTGATCAGCTATTCCGCCAACGGCGCGATCAACTTCCAGGCGCATCATCAGCCCTTCAATTATTACGCCCGCTTCGCGCCGGGCATGCCGGACCGTGCGCGGCATTTGCGTGATCGCGATGATTTTATTGAAGCGATCGACAAGGGCGCGCTGCCGCAGGTGTCGTTCTATAAACCCGCCGGTCGCACCAGCCAGCATTCCGGCTCCAGCACCATTGCCGCGGGCGACGAAGAAATGCACGAAATCGTCGCGCGCCTGCGCGCCGGCCCGCAGTGGGACAAGATGGCCATCATCGTTACCTATGACGAATACGGCGGCTATTGGGACCACGTGCCGCCCCCGAGTGGACCCGGCTGGAGCAATGACTTCGGCCCCGGTTCGCGCATCCCGGCGGTGATCATCTCCCCCTTTGCCCGTCGCGGCCATGTGGACAAAACGGTTTACGACACGACCTCGATCCAGAAATTCCTGAACGTTCGTTTCGGGCTGGAGCCCTTGCCGGGGCTGCGCGAGAAGATTGGCGACCTGACGGGGGCATTTCAGTTTTAAGGGCGCAGCAATGCCGCCGACAGTTCCATGAACCGATGTAACATACCCTCACAACAACACCCCGAGGCACCGCATGAACCTCACCATTGAACAACTGGCTGAAATCCTCGCCGGTATCGCCAAAGCGCAGCAAGCCATCATCGACGGCATCGAAAGCGAAAGTGGCGGCTGGAAGAACACCCACCTCATCCCCAAGCTCACCACGGCCTCCAATATGCGCCTCGCCACGCCGCGCCTGATGGACGTGCCTTCGCGCGTATTGCTGCGATCACAGTCCCGTGTCGTGATGGATGTCGCGACGATCACACGCATGTTGCATGAAGCCGTAAGCGGCGAGCCGGTACCAGCCGTAACCCCGGCAAGGCCGGCAGTCTCCATCCCGGCCGACTATGTTGCTTCCACTCCTGCTGCCGCAGCCCCGGCAACTGCTCCAAGTGCCGCTGCGCCGGTCGCGCCCGCCGCAAGCGCTGCCCCGGCCGCGCCTGCCGCAGTGAAGCCCGCGCCGGGCGCCGAAGTTGACCTCGGTAACTTCTTCGACAATTGATATCGCCCCCAGTGAAAAAATTACTCATCACCCTGGCGTCAATCTTCGTCCTCAGTGGTTGCGCAGCCCACCGCGAATTCCGCGAACGTGAACAAGTGACCGACGCCAATCTCAATGGGATCTGGCTCGTGAAGAAAGCCGAACTCGGCGGCAAGGACTTTGCCATGCCCGCGACTTTCGAACTGCAAATCGCCGGCAACAAGTACCGCGCCGGTTCATTTGCCAGCTCCGCGCCGCCGGGCGATCGCGGCAAACTCATCCTCTTCGGCGATGAACTCGCCGGCCAGGCCGCGCGCATCGACGTGGTGGGCGAGGACGGCCCCAACAAAGGCAAACGTTACCCGGCCATCTACCGATTCAATGGTCGCGAACTTGAGATCTGCTATGACCTCTCCGAGAAAGACCGGCCCAGCGAATTCGTCAGCCGCGAGGGGACGATGTTGTTGCGAGTGACGTACGGCAAGAAGTAAGGGGGGCTTAGCGAATGGTGACAATACTCGCGTAACGGCTGGGTGCGCAAAGCGCAGCGTGCCCATGATCGATTCTTCGCGTGGGCACGCTGCGCTTTGCCCACCCACGCAGTACGTGGCGGCCGTCGCACCATGTCACGTCGCAATATTCCGCCCATGAATGACCTCGAATCCCTCCGTAACGAGCTCCGCACCTTCGCCGCCGATCGCGATTGGGACCAATTCCATTCCCCCAAAAACCTCGCCTCCGCCCTCGCCGTGGAAGCCGCCGAACTCCTCGAGAAATTTCAGTGGTTGACCGAATCGCAGAGCCAGCAATTGCCGCCGGTCGCACTCGAAGGCGTCAAGGAAGAAGTGGCCGACGTGTTGCTTTACCTGATCCGGCTAAGCGACAAGCTGGGCATCGATCTCATCGCTGCCGCGAAGGCGAAGATCGCCGTGAATGCGACCAAGTACCCGGTGGAGAAGGCGCACGGGAATAGCAAGAAATATACGGAGTTGTAGCGCGGCCGTTTGCCGTACTACGGTGGCAGCGCAACGTAGGTTGCAGATAAAACTCAAGCACTGGCGAGGCGCTCAGACATAAAAGCCGCTAGTCGGCGCGCCAGTGCTTGTGTTTGTGTGAATTCTATATGGGGCGCGGGCTCATGCGCTATATGCATACCACATATGTGCCGCCCGCCCAAGTGGCTTATTTTGTCGCTTGCCATTCCTGAATTGAAAATATTGACAATACCCATAGTGGGCCTGGTAATGCCCACTATGGGTATTTCAAGGAAATCCATCTCGGCAAAAGACGGTCGCTCTGCAGGCAAAATTGGCACCGAGAAAGATGGTGCGTGCGCCGTTGTCCGCTCGTGAAGCGGGCGCATATTACGGAGCCGGTGCGCAGAAAGCGCCGCCTCCGCCAGCGGCTCTGCCGACGCACTCTTGACCACTACGCAGCGGCGCGCAATGGATTTTGTTTTCGGGCCACCGGACCGGATTTTAGCCAATGAACTCATCGGACTCACGGGCTCGGGCTCCGACGCAATGCAACGCGAGCTGGCAGGTTTGGAATCGTCTGGTGTGGTCACGGCACGCTGAATCGCCAACCAGAAGCACTACCATGCCAACAAAGCGTCGCCCATCTATCTTGACCTGTGCGGCATCGTACATATTGAAGCAACCGAAGACATCGCTGATTGGCACCGAGAGTGAACTCGGCGTTTGAGAATCATCATGCGAAAGCTCAACGCGCAATCCTGCACGCACGTTTGTCGATCAAGTAATTGAATGTGCTGAACCTGATCACAATTCGGTAGCTGGATTGATAGTCGTTCCTCCGGTCTGATATCGGCGTTACCCGTAACCGCCAGTCATATCCACCCCGAGTGTCGGGCCAGTGCTAGACTTTGCTCCGCCGCGCAGTGCGGGCGGCGGCAGGTCAGGGGATTGAAAAGAAAAGGACCACGATGGGCAAATCGCGTTTGGAAGCGTTCAGCGATGGTGTGATCGCCATCATCATTACCATCATGGTGCTGGAGATGAAGGTGCCGCACAGCAGCGAGTTATCCGCCCTGGTGCCGCTGGGTCCGGTGTTCCTGAGCTATGTGTTGAGCTTCGTGAACGTTGGCATCTATTGGAACAACCATCACCACATGCTGCATGCCGCGCAACACGTTGACGGAAAAATTCTCTGGGCCAATATGCATCTGCTGTTCTGGCTGTCGCTGATGCCGTTTGTCACCGGCTGGATGGGCGAGAACCATTTCGCGACCTTGCCGACCGCGCTATATGGCGTGGTGCTGCTGATGGCGGGCGCGGCGTACATGTTGCTGCAACGCACGATCATTGCGCGCCACGGCATGGAATCCGTGCTCGCCCGCGCCGTGGGCCGCGATATCAAGGGCCGGCTGTCGCTCTTCCTTTATGTGATTGCCATCGAGGCCGCGTTTCTGCATACGTGGTTTGCGCTTGCCGTTTATTTCGGCGTGGCGGCGATGTGGTTTATTCCGGATCGACGGATAGAAAAGGTGATGGCGAAGCAGATCGAATAGGCGGCGATAGCATCGCAAACGTCTGTCGCACATTGGGACTGCGCGGAAAGTCAAAAGGGAGAGTCGGTGGGGACGCTTGTTGAGATCTCGTATTCGGTGGGTTGGTTGATTTTCCTGTATCTGGGCGGCGCGGGTGCGTATGAACTTTTGGGCGGCCGGAAATTTCGCGCGTCGTTATTGTTGGCGGGTGCCTTCATCTGGATCGTGCTGACTTTTGTATTTTTCCGGTATGTCGGCGCGAGCAACTATCGCGTGGCGTTTGTGATGTTGTATTTTCTCGTGTGCGGGTTGCTGGTGCGCAAGGTGCATCGCGATATTGGGACGCCGGATATCCGATAGTTGGTGTGCTGGGCCCCGGCGTTCGATGGAGCGACGTTGAACGTGAGCGCGCCTCCGTGTCCGTCCGGCAAGCTTGCTGAATGCGGTACTGCGTTCTGCCCCATCCCCTGATCGCGGTATCCCCGCGCGAATGTGCGATCCATCATATTTCGGCCCGCCGCTTGGCGGTAAATTGCCGCAATTGGCGTTTATACATATGCCTACCCGTTTTCAACAAAGCATTCGTTGCGATCGGCCGGGCACAGCTGCCGCAGCATCTAAAAAAATAGAATCAACTCGCGCATTTTCGTTGTTCAGGAATTTGGAGTGGAGTGCATGTGTCGCGCACTCCGTGCAGGAAAGGAGATCGTCAACATGTGGACCGCAACGATTTTTATGGAGCTGCACAATGAAACGCAAGACATGTATGTTTGCCCCAGCCGCAACAAGCGCAATGAGCGCGCTGGTTGCCCTGTGCCTGTCAGCCAGCGCGTGGGCCGCCACGCCGGGCGACCTCGATCCGGGTTTTAACGGCAGCGGTTACAACACGCAAGCGCAGGGCGATCTCGCCACCGGCAGCGCCGTCATCTCGGATTACAAGAATCGTGCCGTCACCGCCTACTACGCCACCAGTAACCCAGCGGGGTCGTATAACGACTATTCGGTGGTGCGCTATCTCGATACCGGTGTACTGGACACGAGCTTTGGCGTGGGCGGCGTTGTCAATCTGCCATTGCCTTCGAAGGATCTGGTTTGCACGCCGGAATTGGTGGAGGATAGCAGCACCAATTTGCTGGTCGCGAGCTGTAATTTCGATACCATTTTTGTCTGGCGGCTGAAAAACACGGGCGCACTCGATACCAGCTACGGAAGTAGCGGCCTGGCCACCATCCCGGTCGGCACGGGTGTGTATCCGGTCATCGGCCTCACGCAATACAAGAACCGCGCGATGATCGCGACGTCCTCGGCTGCGCCCGGCACCTCGCGTCCACGCTTCACGCTGGTGCGATTGAATAGCGCCGGTGCGCTGGATACTTCGCTGGCCGGCAGTGGTATCGCGCGATACAACATTTTGCCGGGCACCACGACGGAAACGGGCCGCGCGACCGATGTGAAAATGGATTCCGCCGGCCGCCTTGTGCTGGGCGGACGCGTGCGTACCTCGACCGCACCGGATTACCAGTTCGCCCTGGCGCGGGTAAGCTGGGCGGGTGTGCTGGACGCGAGTTTCGGTGCTGCTGGCGTGACCAACTTCCCGTTGTTGTCCGGCCCCAATTTTGGCCGCCGTGTGGCGTTCGATCCGAAGAACCGTATCCTGCTGAGCGGCTCGGTGTGCGAACCGGCTGATCCGGTAACTGGCGAGCAGAAATGTTACGTCGGTCTTGCCCGTCTGCTGACCAATGGCGCGCTTGATACCAGCCTGACTGGCGGGACCGGCACCATGGTTTACGGCGGCGGCGGTGGTCCGGCCAATCCGAAAGCAGGCTTCTGCACCGACTACACCTATAACTATGGCCTGACCACATTCAAGGATTACATTTATCTGGTGGGCATGTGCGACCTGCAACCGTTTTCCACCACACCGGTATATCCGGGCAGAAGCGTGGCCTATACGCTGCGGCTCGATGCCAACGGCCAGTACGACAGCAGCTTCGGCTACACGATGAGTGGCTACACCTACTACGATTTCGGCGCGCCGGAAGCGGTATACCTCGGTGTCGCTATCGACAAGAACGCGCAGATTCTCGCCGCCGGACGCCGCAGCAAGACGGTATCCGATACCGAAATCTACGGTGACGTGGTCACGGCGCGCATGGTGCAATAGTCCTGTGAGTGGGATCCGGTGAGTTTGACCCTCTCCCAGAAATGGGAGAGGGAAGCCGGGTTGGTGCCAGGCAGGTCTGCTGCGCCAAACCACGGAAGCACGTCCGGGGGCCGAGCGCCCCTTTCTGTGGCTTTTCACCAAAAGTCGGTGGCGCGGCGCGCTGGATGCTAGAGTCCTGTAATTGCACAAGGCGCGAGCCGCCTTAGGAAAGATTCATGGCCACCTCTTCCAGTAGCGACGTACAAAACATGGCGCTGTTCTGCGATTTCGAGAACGTCGCGCTCGGCGTGCGCGATGCGAAATACGCGGAGTTCGATATTCGCAAGGTACTTGAACGCCTGCTGGTGAAGGGCGATATCGTGGTGAAGAAAGCGTACTGCGATTGGGAGCGTTACAAGGATTTCAAGAAGAGCATGCACGAGGCCGCCTTCGAACTGATCGAGATTCCGCATGTGCGCATGTCAGGCAAGAATTCCGCGGATATTCGCATGGTCGTCGATGCACTGGACCTTTGCTACACCAAGTCGCACGTTGACGCTTTCGTGATCATCAGCGGGGATTCGGATTTTTCGCCGCTGGTGAGCAAGCTGCGGGAGAACAACAAGACCGTCATCGGCGTCGGCGTGAGAAGCTCGACGTCGGACCTGCTGGTGAACAACTGCGATGAATTCATTTTTTACGATGACTTGGTGAAGGCAGACGAGGCCCGCAAGAAAGCGTTGGCAAAAAAGCAGGCCGACGCGGCGTCGAAGAAATCCACCGAGACCAGCGCGAAGAAACAAAAGGATCAAGCGACCCGTAAGGTGGCCGACCAAAAATCGCCGGCAGCAGATGATGCAACGGCTACCGAGTCATCCGACGATGCGCGGCGCATGGAAGCCATCGAGTTGGTGGTTGATACCGCCGAAGCATTGCTGAACGAAAAGGATGTCGACGAAGTACACGCTTCAAATGTGAAGAACGCGCTGAAGCGCCGCCGCCCGGATTTCCAGGAATCGGCTTACGGCTACAAGGCGTTCGGCAAGATTCTTGAAGACGCGGAAAAGCGCGGTTTGCTGGAAATCCGTCGTCATGGGCAGGCAGTGGCGGTGTCATTGCCGCGATAGCGGGAGAGGCGCTTTGTTGTTCCAAGGCCCCTGCCTGAAAAGTGCATGCGCTCCGGCGACGGGGCTGGGCGAAGTTGAGTGCAGCAGTGCGTCGACGGTCGAACATCTCAGCGGCTATTGGCATCCCTGCGCGCCGGGAGTTGCGACAACCATGTAAGCCCGGCCTCGGTGATGCGTTGGTGCCCGCCATCGAAAATGGTCAGGCGCACGTTGTGCGATTGGCGACGCAGCAGCACGCTCGAGGCGCCATACAGCGGATCGCTGCCGGCAAATCGCAGCGCGGCGGGCACGCTCGCCTGTCGAACCATCGACTCAATCTCAGGTGAGATGAACCGGTCCGCTGGATCGGCGAGCAAATTGAAAGCATTGAGACTATGGCTGATGGTCACGCTGCCACCGCCGTCATGGCCATCGTGGATGCCCGCGTTAATATCGACAGGCACATCACGGGCAGTGGCGAGGTATGTCGAGGCTGATCGCCTCGCGCATTCCGCCGCCGCCATCGAACCGGACAGCGGTGCGCCGCCGCAGACGCGTGCGATGTGGCCGGCGAACCGGAGCCCGCGCGCCAAGGATTCATCGTGAAATGCAATCATGTCAATGGGCGCGGCCCACGCCGAGACGCCTGCCCACAGGTGCGGCGCACGGCCCGCCATCAGCAGTGCCGCGTAGCCACCGCCCGATTCACCGATGAGGTAGATCCGCGCGGGGTCTATGTTGGCGTGCCGCTTGGCATATTCGACCGCGCCCAGAATATCCGCGATCACCAGTTCAGAACCCATCGCAGAGGGCTTGTCGTTAGCCCCGCGAAAGTGCGGATGGACAAATGCCCAGCCGTTGGCGATGCACCAATCCACGTAGGAAATTGAATCCGCCTGGTCAAAGCCCGATCCCCACGTATGAAGTGCCACCAGAAGTGGCATCGCGGCGTTGTTTGTATATTGTTGCGGCACATAAAACATAGCGGGCTGCTGCGTGTTATCGCCGCTACTGGTGTATTCAATGCGTTCTACGGCGCTCGGCCAAGGTGGCTCGCGACTCATCCACGTTGACCACAGCTTGGACCCGCCAAATATGGCTGCCGTGGCCGCCAACACAATACCGGCGATCACCAGGCGTGTCGTGGGCTTTGCCACGCCGGCCACCTACTTTTCCTTGCGGTTTTTCAGAAACGTGATGAGCTCGTTTTCCGGCAAGGCCCGCGCGCAAAAGTAGCCTTGAAATTCATCGCAGCCTTCCGCCTCAAGCAGCGTGAGCTGCTCCTGGCGTTCCACTCCTTCGGCGATCACGTTCATGTTCAGGCTGTGTGCCATGGCGATCACAGCGCGGGTGATGGCGACGTCATCCTGGTTATGCGGCAAATTTCGCACGAAGCTCTGGTCGACCTTCAGCGTATGCACCGGGAACTGTTTCAGGTACGACAGCGATGAATAGCCGGTGCCGAAATCGTCGATGGCGAGGCGGATGCCAATTTCGCGCAGTTCATCCATCAGCTTGGTGGCGCGCTCCGGATTTTGCATCACCATGCTTTCGGTGATTTCGAGTTCAAACAGCTCCGGCTTGCGTCCGGCCGCTTTCAGGGCCGCCGCGCATTCGCTGACAAATTCCGGATGCATCAGTTGCGAGCCGGACAGATTGATCGACATGATCATCGGTGGAACCCCCTGCTCTTCCCACGCTTTCGCGCGCGCGCAAACTTCGGTCAGTGTCCACTTGCCGATGGCGATGATGAGACCGGTCTCTTCAGCCAGCGGGATGAAGCGGTCGGGATAAATCAGGCCCAGTTCCGGATGTTCCCAGCGGATCAACGCTTCCACTCCGGTCACGCGGCCTGATGCAATATCGATCTTCGGCTGATAGTGAATGCGGAACCGGTTTTCTTCCAGCGCGCGCCGCAGCGCGGCTTCCATCTGGTATTTCTCGGCAGCCTGATCGCTCATGCTCGCCGAAAACACGCAGTATTGTTTGCGGCCCGCTGCTTTCGCCTCGTACATGGCGATATCGGCATTGGCCAGCAGCGTGGACGCATCCGCGCCGTCGGCGGGATACACACAGACGCCGATGCTTGAAGACAGGTTTACCTCGGTGCCTTCCAGCATCGCGCGCGGCTCAAGGACCGTTTGCAGTTTCAGTGCAATCGGGTGTACGTCTGATGCGTCCTTGAGATTTTCCACCAGCAGCACAAACTCGTCGCCGCCGAACCGTGCCAGCGTATCGCCCTCGCGCACCAGGCCGGTGAATCGCCGAACCGTCTCGCGCAGCACGCTATCGCCGAACGGATGGCCGAGCGTGTCGTTGACCTGCTTGAAGTTGTCGAGGTCGATGAAGAACAGGGCCAGCGAGCTTTTCGTGCGGGACGCGCGCGCAATGGCTGCCTGCAAATTGGTGTTGAACATCGCGCGGTTGGGCAGGCCGGTCAGCGAGTCGTGATTGGCGAGGACCTGGATGGTCGACAGCGCCTTCATCAGTTCCGCATTGTTTTCAGCCATCTTTGCACGCAAGGCGCTGATGCGTCCACCGATCATGGCGAACGCCGGTAGCACCAGCGCCAGGGTCATCCACTGGTACCACTCCACGTACACGTTTACGGTATCGGGCTTGAAGGTCATCAGCAAATTGATCACCAATGCATAGCCGGCGAGGACAACCAGTGTTGTGACCACAAATTCGCGCGTCCTGAAACGAAAGACGCCAAACAGCAGCACCACGAAACACCAGATCAGCACCAGGCCGCGGTCGTGGCTGAAGCTGTAGGCGACGAACATGACATAGGCAATGCCGGTAAATGTCTGTGCGTGGGTGAGGCTTTTATCCTGAAAGCGCAGATTGGCGCCGGATTTGAAGAGCGCGAAAAACACCAGGTTGATCGTGACCGCCATGCCAATAGCGACCAGCGTTGGCCCCTGCGCGATCAGTTTGGCCAGATACGCCAAGTAAAGCAGCGGCAAGGCGATGCCATAAGTGCCGGCGGCAATCAGGAATTGTTGCACCCTGACGGCCTGCATCTCACTCTGTGTTCGGGCTTGAAAACTGGGAGTTATCACTACGGTCTGTTACCAGGTTGATTTTTATTGGATCAATATAGCTTGTGGCACGGCGTCTTGCGTTTGCTTCCCCGGGCGGACCGGACGAAAGGCACGGGCGATCCGACAGGCGAAAATATTCGCAAACAAAAACACAAACACAAGCACTGGAGCGGATTCCGGCGCAGAAACGCTTGATGAGCCTCGCCAATGCTGGAGTTTCACTTCCCCGTCCTTACGGTCGCAGCGCGTGAATAAGGTCGAGGTAATCGTCGCGATCCGAGCCCAGGTAACCGCGCCGGATCAGGCAATCGATCGCCACCAGCGCCGCATCGACGGTGAAATCGTCGGGCTTTTTCTCCAGGCGCTCCATCAGTTCCGCAATCGGCATGCAGGTAAACCCGGCAACCTCGCCATCCTGATTGGCAGGGGCAAAGGACTCCGGCAGGATGATGTCGTGCACGAAGATGATTTCGTTGTGGAGTCCTTCCTCCACCGCGCGTTTGCAGCGTACCGCACCGGCACCCTTGGCGCCGCGCGCCATGTCTCCCGCGATACCGGCTTCTTCAAAGCTCTCTTTCACCAGCGTCTCGAAGGGCGTCATGCCGCGCGCGATACGGCCGGCGGCAATATTGTCCAGCAAGCCAGGATCGATCGACTTGCTGTCGGCGCGCCTTCCAATCCACATATATGGCTCGCCCTGGCGAATCGTTAATCCATTGAGGTGCGAGGCATACACGGTCAGGCCAAAGTGCCGCGTGGCCGCGCGTTCAATATGAAACAGCGGTGGCGAATAAAACGATTCGCACACCGTGACCAGTTCGCCGCGCCAGCCGCGGATCACCGTTTCCGCCGCGAGCGATTCCACCACTTCGGCAATTGCCGCTGCGGTGCTCGGGGGTTTCGAAATGTCCGCGCATGCCAACACCGCGCGGCCGCACCGTGAAATACTCCGGCCACTCCTCCAGGCGTTCGGCGAAAGAGCGTTTCATCCATCCGGCAAGAACCCCCTCGACCGTGAAAGGCAACAGGGAATCCGCGGGGTCGAAGATGCAGGCGTTCTCAACGAATTCGGCGAGAGTTTTGGGCATGAATTTCCGTGCGCGGTTGCGTTATCATGGTGGCCGCAATGCCACTGGTTTTCCGGCAATGGTATCGCATCCCGCCATTCTCGTCGCGGTCGGCCTGAGTTGTCAGAGCAACACCATCCCGTCCGCGTTCCGCGCGCCAAATTTTCGGAGCAGCAAATGAAGGTGATTGTCATGGGCGCCGGCATCATCGGTACCGCCAGCGCCTGGTACCTGGCCAAGCAGGGTTTCGACGTGACCGTCATCGACCGTCAACCGGCAGCCGGCCTTGAAACCAGCTTTGCGAACGGCTCGCAGATTTCGGTATCGCAATCAGAACCGTGGGCCGCGCCGGGGGCGCCATTCATGGTGATGAAATGGCTGATGAAAGACGATGCGCCGCTGCTGTTTCGTCCTAGATTCGAGTGGCATCAACTTTCATGGGGCATGCGCTTCATGATCGAATGCCTGCCGTGGCGCTTTCGTCACAATATCCGCGAAATGGTCAATCTCGGCCTGTACAGCCGCCAGGCGTTGCAGGAGCTCAGGCAGGAAACCGGCATTCAGTACGATCAGCAAACCAGAGGCATCCTGCAGTTCTACACCAGTGAAAGGGATTTCGCCGCCGCGCGTGAGGCCTCAAAACTGCTGCGTCAATATGGTATCGAGCGCGAAGCAAAGACGGTCGATGAGGCGATCGCGATCGAACCCGCGCTCAATCACTATCGCGATCAACTCGCAGGTGCGACGTTTGCCGCGACCGACGAATCGGGCGATGCGCATGCGTTCACACAAAACCTGGCGGCACTTTGCCAATCAAAAGGGGTGAAATTCAAGTACGGTGCGACGGTCGAGGCGATCGAAACGATGGCGGGAAAAGTCAGCGGCGTGCGATTGCGCGACGTGACGGGCCACACTGAAACCGAGACCGCGGACGCGTATGTGTGTGCGATGGGGAGCTACAGCTATCTCGCTCTCAAACCGATCGGCATTACCATCCCCGTTTATCCGGCGAAAGGTTATTCGGCAACATTTTCGACCGAAGGCTTCGAGGGTGCGCCGACCATGAGCCTCACCGACGAAGCGATGAGAATGGTGATCTCGCGGCTGGGCAATCGTTTGCGCATTGCGGGTACCGCCGAACTCGATGGCTACAGCACGAATCTCTCGACGACTCGCACCGGGATGCTGGAGAAACGCGCGCGCGAACTGTTTCCGAACGCCGCCGACTACGATCATCCGGAATTCTGGACAGGATTGCGTCCGTCGACGCCGTCGAATTGCCCGCTGATCGGGCGCACGCGGATGGCGAATTTGTTTCTGAATACCGGGCACGGGACATTGGGGTGGACGGAGGGTTGCGGGTCCGGGCGCGCACTCGCGGATCTGGTCGCGGGAAAGAAGCCGGAAGTCGACTATCAATTTCTGAAATGAGTGATATGCATCCTGTGTCCCTTGCCGACATCCAGGCCGCCCGGAAAGTGCTCAGCGGTCACATCGCCAACACCCCATGCCTGCATTCGCGCACGCTCTCGGAAATCACCGGCGCCGAGGTGTATCTCAAGTTTGAAAATCATCAATTTACGGCGAGCTTCAAGGAACGTGGCGCGCTCAACAAACTGGCGTCGCTCACGGCCGAAGAAAAGCAGCGCGGCGTGATTGCCGCCTCCGCCGGCAATCACGCGCAAGGCGTCGCGCATCACGCCGCGCGCCTCGGTATTCCCAGCATCATCGTCATGCCGAAGTTCACGCCCAATGTGAAAGTGGAAATGACCGAGCGGCACGGCGCGCACGTGGTGCTGCATGGCGAAAATTTCGACGAAGCCAAGGCGCATGCGCTGATTCTCGCGGACCAGCAAAAGCTCACTTTCGTTCATCCGTACGATGACGAGAAAGTCATCGCCGGACAGGGCACCATCGCGCTGGAAATGCTTGAAGCACATCCAGAACTGGATACGCTGTGCATCGCCATTGGCGGCGGCGGATTGATCAGCGGCATGGCGATCGCGGCGAAGGCAATGAAGTCGGAAATCGATATTATCGGCGTGGAGACCGCGCGTTTTCCGTCGATGCTCGCCGCCATCAAGGGTACCGAGGCACGTTTCGGGCTGTCCACGATCGCCGAGGGCATCGCGGTGAAAGAGTCAGGCACGCTCACGCGCGCCATCGTTGAAAAACTGGTTTCCGATATTCTGCTGGTGGATGAAGGCGATATTGAAGAAGCGATTGTCATGCTGCTGGAAATCGAGAAGACGGTCGTGGAGGGCGCGGGCGCCGTTTCGCTCGCGGCGCTGATGAAACATCGCGAGTACTTCGCCGGCAAGAAAGTCGGCCTGGTATTGTGCGGCGGCAACATTGATCCGCTGATGCTCGCGGAAATCATCAAACGCGGTATGGTGCGCGCAGGTCGCCTGTCGCGCTTGAAGGTCGAATTGCGCGATTTACCGGGAACGCTTGCACGCATCACCAGTGTGATCGCCGAGGCGAACGCCAACATTGAAGAAGTCCATCATCAGCGCTCCTTCACCAACCTGCCCGTGCAGACGGCGGTCGTGGAGTTTGTCCTGAAGACGCGCAATACCGCGCATGTCGATGCCATCGTCGGCAAACTCGGTGAAGCCGGTTTCCGGGCATACGTTTCAAGCATGTCGGACTGAGTTTTCCAGTGCCGGACGGATGGCTGGAATGCGCGCAGAATTTGCCGGGCCATTTATCCCATGCGAAACGATTTAGCGGTAGGATGCGATCATCATTCTCAGGAGAACTTCATGAACCAGGTTGGAAAGTTGCTGGCCTTTTCTGCCGCGTTGTTTTCGATCGGCGCGCAAGCGCAGATGAAGGAAATGCCCGGCGGACTATGGGAAATACGCCAAAAAATGGATATGCCGGGGATGCCGCCGGAAATGGCGGCGAAAATGGGCGATCGCGTCATGACCCAGTGCATCAAGCCGGGTGAAAGGAAGTGGAACGAACAGCGCCCACCCAATGAAAAAGGCGAACGCCAGTGCGAGCAGAGCGACATGAAAATGTCGGGTAATACAACCTCGTGGAAAATGAAATGCGTCGATGGTACGACCGGCGAAGGCAGCATTACGCACAACGGCAAGGACGCCTTCAAGATGAACATGGCAATGAATTCGCCGCGCGGCAACATGAAAATGTCCAGCGAAGGCAAGCGCATTGCGGATACCTGTGAAAAGAAATGAGGACAGCTTACGGCAGGCATGACCGGCAGTCCAGGACGAACCGGCTCGCATTCATGTTGCTTCTGGCACTGTCATCAGCCGGCTTCGATTCGTTCGCGCAGTTTGCGCAAAGCACGGGGCCGCTTCCGCCGGCGCCAAGACCGGCGGCTACAGGTGAACTTTGGTCCGTTACCACGGTGCAGGAAATCTATGGTCCGAGGGATCGTGAGCCGTCAAAGCGTGACCGCAAGCAGAGCCTGGTTTGCCATGCGCGTGGCACGGTTAGCGTCAATAGCGCGGCGAATGCGGAATTGCCCGATGAATTGAAAAGCAACTGCTGGCTAAGCGACAAGCGCACCGAGGCGCTGCGTGAGCAGACCAAGTATGCATGCAAAGACGGCATGTCGGCAGAGGTCGCGACGCGGCAGGAGGCTGACGGCAGCCTTGGAAGTCAGGTGGTCGTCAACTCGCCGGAAAAAGGCGGCATTTCTGTCACGCGCACCATGCGCAGAGTCGCGGGTGCGTGCGATCCAACCATAAAGCCGCCAGTCTCTCCGGCTCTGCCCGTGCCGCCTGCGAAACCGTCCATTGACGCGCCAGTCAAGTAGTCGCGGTACGGGATGGAAAGTCTAGCGCTGGCGCGCCTTCGAAAGTCTGGCACTGGCGCGCCTTCTGGCATGAAAATGGCTGAAAAGCCGCGCCGGTGCTTGTGATTGGCTAGCTAAACGCCAAGAGCCGCCTGCAGCGTCGCGCGCCTGTCCGCAATCGCCTTCGGCAGCCCGTGCTCAAGCTTGCTGAGCAGTTCATCGTGCAGTTTCAGCTCCTGCTGCCACTGCGCTCCATTCACTGCCGTGATGGCCGCGTAGGTTTCCTGCGGGAAATCGAGGCCGGTCCAGTCAAGGTGGCTGTATTCGGGAATATTTCCCAGCGCGGTCGGCGTCGCCTGCGCCTTGCCTTCGACACGTTCGATGATCCATTTCAGCACGCGCATGTTGTCCCCGAAGCCGGGCCAGACAAATTTGCCCTGGTCATTCTTGCGGAACCAGTTGACGCAATAAAGTTTCGGTGCCGCGTTCGCGCTGGTCGCGCCGTTTTTTGCACCGGTGTTGATCCAGTGACCAAAATAGTCGGCCATGTTGTAGCCGCAAAAAGCAATCATCGCGAAGGGATCGCGACGCACCACACCCACTTGGCCGGCAATCGCGGCGGTTGTTTCCGAGCCGAGCGTGGCGCCCATGTAAACGCCGTCATTCCAGTTGTTCGCTTCGGTCACCAGCGGCACGGTCGATGAGCGGCGGCCGCCGAAAATAACCGCCGACAACGGCACGCCTTCCGGATTGTCCCATTCCGGATCGAGCGAGGGGCAACTGGTGGCGGCCACCGTGAAACGCGAATTCGGATGCGCCGCGACGCGACCGCAATCGGGCGTCCACGCATTGCCTTGCCAGTCGATCAATTGCGCGGGCGCTTGTTTGGTCATGCCTTCCCACCACACGTCGCCGTCGGGTGTGCGCGCAACGTTCGTGAAAATGACATCCGCCTTCAGCGTTTCCATGCAATTGGGGTTGGTCTCGTACGAGGTACCCGGCGCGACGCCGAAGAATCCGGCTTCAGGGTTGATGGCATACATCCGGCCATCGGCACCAGGCTTGATCCACGCAATGTCGTCGCCGATGGTTGTCACTTCCCAGCCCTGCTTCCTGAAAGACTCGGGCGGTACCAGCATCGCGAAATTGGTTTTGCCGCACGCTGACGGGAATGCCGCGGTGATGTAGTGCTTTTTGCCTTCGGGCGTTTTGACACCGAGGATCAGCATGTGCTCGGCCAGCCAGCCTTGTTGCTTGCCCATCACTGATGCAATTCGCAAGGCAAAACATTTCTTGCCCAGCAGCGCGTTGCCACCGTAGCCGGAGCCGTAGGACCAGATCTCGTGCGTCTCGGGGAAATGCACGATGTACTTGTGTTCGTTATTGCACGGCCAGACCACGTCGCGTTGCCCCGCCGCGAGCGGCGCGCCAACCGAGTGCAGCGCCGGCACGAAGACGCCGTTGTCGCCGAGTGCCTGAAGAACTTTCTTCCCCATGCGTGTCATGAGCTTCATGTTCACGGCCACGTATGGTGAATCGGAGAGTTCCACGCCGATATGCGATATGTGCGAACCCAGTGGTCCCATGCTGAATGGCACCACGTACATGGTTCGGCCTTGCATGCTTCCGTCGAATAGTTTGTTCAGCGTCGCCCGCATCTCGACCGGGGCGACCCAGTTATTGGTGGGACCCGCGTCCTGTTTTTTTTCCGAACAGATGAAGGTGCGGTCTTCAACCCGTGCCACGTCGGACGGGTCGGAAAGTGCCAAGTAGGAATGGGGACGAAGCTTTTCGTTCAGTTTGGTAAACGTTCCAGCGGCAACCAGTTCCGCGCAAAGCCGATCGTATTCCTCATCGGAGCCATCGCACCAGTAGATGCGCGCTGGCTGTGTGAGTTGGGCGACTTCTTCGACCCACGCCAGCAGTTTGGCGTGTCGTGTTGGGGCATCGTTCAAGTGAACGGGTTTGGCTTGGGCATGCATACCAGGATCTCCAGGAAAAAAACGGGCCAGTCGGAATGCAATCTATGTCGCATTTCCGTAAATTTCATAGGGAAATTATCCCATGCCATGCGAAGGCAGGCCATCGCCACACGCGTGTCAAACAGCGCCCAGGGCCCGCGGATAGGCGTTCGGAAATCCGGAAATTGATGGAGTTTTACTACATCCCGCGAACGTCTCCAAGACGGGACGATTCTGTTTATCGAGGGCACACAATGACAGACGCCTTTAAACGGAGTTTTCTGTAGGCGCCGTCAGGCGCCGAATCTGGCTGGGGTGAAGATTTTCGGAGTCGCGCGCCTGTAGTTTCGCAAACAAATTGCGCAAGGCGCCAAGGGAAAAATATTTTCCGGAACAATGATTTTTTTGCAAAATTGCAACAATTGGCGATGCGTGGGCGGCCATGCCAGCAAAACGGCGTGCGGATTTTCCGTGCGCTAGGCTGTCTGCTGGCCGTAAGTCGCGAACTTCCCCAGCACCATCTCCATTTCCGCATCGGATAGCAGGACGGGCTCGCCAATCTGCAGAGCCTGCCAATACATGCGCGCCAATGTTTCGACTTCCACCGCCAGTGCCAGCGTCTTTTCCAGATCAGGACCACAGGCGATCATGCCGTGATGCGATAACAGGCAAGCCTTTCGATCGCAAAGCGCGGCGACCGCAAAATCCGATAATTCCTGCGTACCGAACGTGGCGTACGGCGCGCAGCGAATGTTCTTGCCGCCCGCCGCGGCGACCATGTAGTGGAACGACGGAATCTCGCGGTCCATGCACGCGAGCGTGGTCGCAAACGGCGCATGGGTGTGGACGATTGCATTCACGTCGGCGCGCGCGGCATAAATGTCCCGATGGAAACGCCATTCGGATGAAGGCAGGACATCGCCCTCGTGCGTGCCATCCATTCGCATCGCGACAATTTGTTCGCGCCGGGTTTTTTCATACGGTATGCCGGTCGGCGTGACCAGAAAACCTGCATCCACGCGGGCGCTGACATTCCCCGACTTACCCTCGTTGATGCCGAGCGCGTTCATCTTCAGCGTGGTGTGAACAATCTCCGCGCGCAGGGATTCGTCAGTCGTGTGTTGAAGTTTCAGGAATGCCATGGTCAGGAGGGGGCGAGTGACGACGCAAGTTGATCAGGCGCGAACACCCCGCGCTCGGTAATGATGCCCGTGACGAGGCGGCTCGGTGTCACGTCAAAGCCAGGATTGGAAACAGGCGTGCCCGGGTGAAGAATGAGCACCGGTGAGGCGTTCAGGGCATTTTCGGCCTGCAAGCCAGAAATGGCGCGGACTTCTGTTTCGCTGCGTTCTTCGATTTCGATTTCGTCGAGCGCATTCTCCAGCGTGGGATCGATGGTGGATACCGGCAACGCGGCATAGAACGGAATGTGGTTGTCATGAGCAGCCAACGCTTTGAGGTATGTGCCGATCTTGTTGGCGACATCGCCGGCTCGCGACACCCGATCCGCGCCCACCAGCACCATATCGACTTTGCCATGCTGCATCAGGTGACCACCGGCATTGTCGACGATGTATGTGTGCGGCACGGCTTGCTCACGCAGCTCCCAGGCGGTGAGCAATCCCTGGTTGCGGGGGCGCGTTTCATCCACCCACACGTGTACCGGGATGCCGGCGGCGTGGGATTTGTAGATCACCGCCAGCGCCGTTCCCCAGTCGACCGTCGCGACCCAGCCGGCGTTGCAATGCGTGAGGATGTTTACCGGGCGCTGCAATTTCTCATGCAAGGCACGAACCAGGGTGAGGCCGTGCTCGCCGATGGCCGCGTTGGTTGCCACATCTTCGTCAGCCAGCCTTTTCGCGAGGGACCATGACGCGTCGGCGCGCTGATGGTGAGGCAGTGTGGCGAGTTCGCGCCTGACGGTCTCAAGCGCCCAGGCGAGATTCACGGCCGTCGGCCGGGTCGCAAGCAGGATTGAAATCGATGTGTCCAGCGCGACGTTGCTACTGTCGTGCTGCATCGCGAGCGCGACGCCGAATGCGGCGGTGACGCCTATCAACGGTGCGCCACGCACTTGCATCGCGCGAATCGCCTGTGCGATGTCGTCGCGGGTGGACAGCGTCAATGTCTCAAAGGCGAACGGCAGCCGCGTCTGGTCGATGATATGGACCCGTCGCGGTTTTTCTTCCGTCCAGATGCTGCGAAAGGCCTGTCCATTCACTTTCATGTTACGAAGTTTATGCGATTTTCCGGCAAGATTATTGGAACCAGCCGGAGTTCGGGGCGGCCCTCATGTAAAATACCAATTTCCAACCCGGGGTTTTCCTACCCAGTAGCTGGGGGTCAACATCATGACCAAGTACATTTTCGTAACCGGTGGCGTTGTTTCCTCCCTCGGAAAAGGCATCGCCGCCGCCTCCCTCGCTGCCATTCTCGAATCGCGCGGCATCAAAGTCTCGATGATGAAGCTGGATCCGTACATCAATGTGGATCCGGGCACCATGTCGCCGTTCCAGCATGGTGAGGTCTTCGTTACCGAGGACGGTGCGGAGACCGATCTCGATCTCGGACATTACGAGCGCTTCATCTCGATGAAGATGAAGAAATCGAACAACTTCACCACCGGCCAGATTTACGAGCGCGTCATCAACAAAGAACGGCGCGGCGATTATCTTGGCGGCACGGTGCAGGTGATTCCGCATATCACCGATGAGATCAAGGCATCGATTCGCGCCGGTACGCAGGACGCCGAAGTCGGCATCATTGAGATCGGCGGCACGGTCGGCGACATCGAGTCATTGCCATTCCTGGAGGCAATTCGCCAGATGGGCATCGAACAGGGCCGCGACAATGCCTGCTATATCCACCTGACATTGGTGCCGTATCTGCCGACCGTGGGCGAGATCAAGACCAAGCCCACCCAGCACAGCGTTAAAGAATTGCGCGAGATCGGTATCCAACCCGATGTGGTGATGTGCCGAAGTGATCGGCCGATTCCCGACGACGACCGCCGCAAGATTGCGCTATTCACCAACGTTGATATGGGCTCGGTAATTTCATGCTATGACGCGACATCGATTTACAAGATTCCGAAGATGCTGCACAAGCAGGGCCTGGACGAAATCGTTTGCCGCAAGCTGCATCTCACGCCGCGACCGGCGGATCTGACGCTGTGGGACGGCATCGTGGACGCGCTCGAACATCCCGAGAATGAGATTGAGCTCGCGATGGTCGGCAAATATGTCGATCTGACGGATTCGTACAAGTCTTTGTCGGAGGCGCTGATACACGCCGGCATTCACACCCGTACCAAAGTGAAAATCCACTATCTCGATTCCGAACAGATCGAAAAGGATGGTGTTGCGGCCTTGGCGAACATGGACGCGATCCTGGTACCAGGTGGATTCGGCAAGCGCGGCACCGAAGGCAAGATTGCCGCGGTGAAATTCGCGCGCGAGAACAAGATTCCTTATCTCGGCATCTGCCTCGGCATGCAGATCGCCACCATCGAATTCGCGCGCAATGTGGTTGGCCTCGCGAATGCCAATTCGACCGAATTCGATCCCGACACACCACATCCGGTGGTCGCACTGATTACCGAATGGCAGAACCGTGACGGCAAAGTCGAGAAGCGCGATTCGAATTCCAACCTGGGCGGCACCATGCGCCTCGGTGCGCAGCCCTGCACGGTGCTACCCGGTACGCTGGCCCACAAGATTTATGGTGCCGACACGGTCAGTGAGCGCCATCGCCATCGCTACGAGGTCAACAATCACTACGTGCCGCGGCTTGAGGCGGCGGGCTTCATGATTTCCGCGCGGACCAATTCGGAATCGCTGCCGGAAATGGCGGAACTTGATACAGCCAAGCACGCACATCCGTGGTTCTACGGCTGCCAGTTCCACCCGGAATTTACGTCCACACCGCGCGATGGACATCCGCTGTTCACGTCGTTCGTCAAGGCGGGGCTGGAACAACACAAGAAAGTGCATGGCGAGGCGGGACTTCGAGTGGTGCAGGGCGGGGCCGCGCAGGGCACGAAGGCGACGGCGGCATGAAGCTCTGCGGTTTTGAGGTCGGCATCGACAAGCCTTTTTTTCTCATTGCGGGCCCGTGCGTCGTTGAATCGATGCAAATGCAAATCGATGTCGCCGGCCAACTGAAAGAAATGACGTCCTCGCTCGGCATTCCGTTCATTTTCAAATCGAGCTACGACAAAGCTAATCGCAGTTCTGGCAAATCATTCCGGGGGCCTGGAATGCAAGAAGGCCTGCGCATTCTGGCGGAAGTAAGAAAACAGCTGAATGTGCCGGTGCTTACGGACGTACACACAATCGACGAAGTGGCCACCGTTGCGAGCGTGGTCGATGTTTTACAAACTCCCGCCTTCCTTTGCCGCCAGACTGATTTCATTCACGCCGTCGCCCGTTGTGGAAAGCCGGTGAACATCAAGAAGGGCCAGTTCCTTGCGCCGGGTGACATGAAGAACGTCGTCGACAAGGCCCGTGAAGCAAGCGGGGCTGACAACATCATGGTGTGTGAACGTGGTGCCTCATTCGGCTACAACAATCTGGTTTCCGACATGCGCGGCTGGCGATCATGCGCGAGACAAATTGCCCCGTGGTTTTCGATGCGACGCATTCCGTGGCGCTACCAGGCGGGCAGGGCACAAGTTCCGGCGGCCAGCGTGAGTTTGTGCCGGTCCTCGCGCGGGCTGCGGTGGCCGTAGGCGTTTCCGGCTTGTTTATGGAAACGCATCCCGATCCGAGCAAAGCGCTCTCGGACGGTCCAAATTCGTGGCCCTTGGCGCTGATGAGAGATCTATTGAGCACGCTAAAAGCAATCGATGACCTGGTGAAGCAAAATGCATTCGCCGAAACCGCACTGATGACACAAGGAAAATAGTAATGACTGCCATTGTTGATATTGTCGCCCGCGAAATTCTGGATTCCCGCGGCAATCCCACCGTCGAAGCCGATGTGCTGCTCGAGTCCGGCGTGATCGGTCGTGCTGCCGTACCTTCAGGCGCGTCGACGGGTTCGCGCGAAGCTATCGAGCTTCGCGACAAGGACGCCAAGCGCTACATGGGCAAGGGGGTATTGAAGGCATGCGAGCACATCAACACCGAAATCTGTGAAGCCGTGATCGGCCTTGACGCCAGCGAGCAATCGTTCATCGACAAGACCATGATCGAGCTCGATGGCACGGAAAGTAAATCGCGCCTTGGCGCGAACTCGATCCTGGCGGTGTCGCTGGCTTGCGCGAAGGCGGCGGCGGACGAATCCGGCCTGTCGCTGTATCGCTACCTCGGCGGCGCCGCGCCGATGCAGATGCCGGTGCCGATGATGAATGTCATCAATGGCGGCCAGCATGCCGACAATGTGCTCGACATACAGGAATTCATGATTATTCCGGCGGGGCTGCCGACGTTTCGCGAAGCGTTGCGGGCCGGCGTGGAAGTCTTTCACGCGCTGAAAAAAATCCTGCACGCCGAAAAGCACAATACCAACGTCGGTGACGAAGGCGGATTCGCGCCCAACCTCGCCAACAACGAAGCGGCATTGCAATACATCATGAAGGCGATTGCCGAAGCGGGCTACACGGCGGGTCAGGACATCCTGATCGGACTGGATTGCGCCGCAAGCGAATTCCGCGTCGACGGAAAGTATCGCTTCGAAGCGGAAAAACTTGCCTTCACTTCCGCGCAATTCACCGATGTGCTCGCGACCTGGTGCGACAAGTATCCGATCGTATCGGTCGAAGACGGCATGGCTGAGGATGACTGGGACGGTTGGGCGACGCTTTCCGAAAAACTTGGCAAGAAAGTCCAACTGGTCGGCGACGATCTGTTCGTGACCAATACCAAGATCTTGCGGGAGGGCATCAGCAAGGGCATTGCCAATTCCATCCTGATCAAGGTGAACCAGATTGGTACGCTGTCCGAGACCTTTGCGGCGATCGAGATGGCCAAGCGCGCGAATTACACCACCGTGATTTCACACCGGTCCGGCGAAACCGAAGACACGACGATTGCTGATATTGCTGTGGCGACAAATGCCTTGCAGATCAAGACCGGTTCGGCGTCGCGCTCGGACCGCATGGCGAAATACAATCAGCTACTGCGCATCGAGGAAGAGTTGGGTGACGCCGCAAGCTATGCCGGCAAATCGGCGTATTACAACCTGAAGTGAAATACCTGCCCCACACGCTCATCGCGCTTATCGTTGCCATCCAGTACCCGCTCTGGTTGGGCAAAGGAAGCTGGCTGAAGGTGTGGGAGTTTTCACGGCAAGTCGATCAGCAGAAAGCCAAGAACATTCAGCTGGCCACCCGCAACGCGGGCCTGGACGCCGAGGTTCGCGACCTGAAGCAAGGCATTGATGCGGTCGAGGAACGCGCGCGGGTCGAGCTCGGCATGATCAAATCTGACGAAGTTTTCTATCAGGTGGTCGAAAAGCCCTCCGTCGTGACACCCGCATCAGGCACGACGAAATGAACGTTGCCGCCGTCAAGAAATTCTGCGCGGCCTTGCCTGGCGCAACCGGTGACATCAAGTGGGGCATCGATCAGGTGTATTCGATCGGCGGCAAGATGTTCTGCGTTGCGCATGTTGATCAAAAGGGATTGCCCACTGTCGGCTTCAAGGTCGACGACGATTTATTCTTGTCCTATACGGATCGCGCCGGCTTTATTCCCGCACCGTATCTGGCGCGCGCGAAATGGGTACAGGTGATCGACCTGAAAAAAGTCCCGGACGCGGAGCTGAAATTGCTGATCAAGCGATCACATGAGTTGGTCGGCATGAAGCTGACGAAGAAATGCCGGTCGGAACTGGGTATCGGCTAAGGCGCATGTCGCGACTCTGTCGCCCGGATGCAGCGTAGCGAAATCCGGGACGCTCACTGGACTAACGAGCAAGCAGCCAATGACGCGCCGGATTTCGCTACGCTGCATCCACGCTATGTGGTTCAAGCGTTTGGCCCAGACGACTTGCCAGAATTCGAAAAACGCCAGTATTGGCGAGCGTCTCCAGCTATTATCAGTCTGGAAGGCGCACCAGTGCTTGAGTTTCGAGAGCGCCACTTAGAGTGGAGGGTTCGGTCAAGAACCTTCGCGCGAGGTCGCCTGCAGAAAACAGCTCAACGCGCTGGCTGCGCTGCAAATTGCCCATAGAACAAAGAACCCCAGCGTGTAGACCGCGGTCTTGCTGACATGAACCGGATTTCCCAGGATCACCAGTTCGCTGGGATCCACCAGCGTGAACAGAATACCCACGCCCATTCCGGCCGCGATGAATGAGGGCCACAGCACCCACATGATGTATTTAGCCATGCGTGTTCCTCGGTGAACAACGGTGATTAGCGTGTGCCGCCCAATTCGATCGTGCCGCTACCGGTGGACCAGTCGCCGGTGAGGCGCCAGGTACGGCCTTCGTCTTCGAGTGTCATGCCCCAGCGCGGCGCATCGATGGCGGGCATCGCGGCAGAGTAGGTGTTGTCGCTGGCGCGCGCCAGCAAAATCTCGCGATCAAAACCGCTGCGTGTCGGATGATGAAGTGTCAGGCGTAAAAGCGGCGCCGTGGGCGCGTCCGCCACAAAGTTGAGCGCCACGTGGCCTTCCTGGGTCATCGACAGCCGGGCGCGATACCCGAGCTGCTGCGCACGTGCGTCGCGCGTGATTGTCATGTTGATGGCCTTGCCCTGCTTGTAATAGTCATCGGCAACCAGACCGTCGGAACTCTGGATTGCGAAACCGAGAGTGACAAACCCGGCGACCACGACGATGGCCGGGCCGGCCATGAGCAGCCAAGGCCAAGGTTCGCGATACCAGGGGGTCGGTGCGGCTTGTTGGCGGATTGGCGAAGTAGCATTCATGCGGACACCTCAGGATTTGAAGAAGATGGACTTCTCGTGCAATGAGAATTCGTCCGGATTGGATTTGCCCAGTGAATCCATTGGAACAATGTGGAACTCGATGCGGGTGGAGCCCTTTTGCGCTTTTTTCGGCGGGCGCACGCAGGTTCAGCGTGAACATCTGGGTGGACGCGGGTCCGATCTCAAGTGGCAGTGTGATGCCGCCGACCTTGAGGTCATCGATGCCGGTCGCGGTAATCATCAGCCGGCGCGGTTGTTCCTGCGTGTTCATGATCTGCAGCCGATACACGTTTTCGATCAGTCCGTCCGCCACTTCGCGCGAAAGTGTCGAGCGATCGCGAATGACGTCGACCTTGACCGGCACACGCAGGTACAGGCTGACGCTGGCAGCAATGATGATCGCCCACAGCACCGTGGTGTAAATCAATACCCGCGGCCTGAACACCCGCCGGACCATTTCTTTCCAGCCCAGGTGCTGGCTGACGCCATTGAGCGACGCATAGCGGATCAAGCCGCGCGCATAGCCCATCTTGTCCATTACCTGGTTGCAGCCGTCGATGCAGGCGGTACAACCGATGCATTCGTACTGCTGTCCTTTGCGTATATCGATGCCTGTCGGACAGACCTGCACACAGATATCGCAACTCACGCACGCGCCGAGGCCGAGCGCCTTGGCATCGGCTTTTTTCGAGCGCGATCCACGCGGCTCGCCGCGTTCTTCATCATAGGCGACCACCAGCGTGTCCCGGTCGAACATCACGCCCTGGAAGCGTGCATACGGACACATGTATTTGCATACCTGCTCACGCATCCAGCCGGCGTTGCCATAGGTCGCAAAACCGTAGAAAAACAGCCAGAACGTTTCCCATGGACCCAGCGTCCAAGTGATTACTTCGCGGCCCAGATCGTGGATCGCCGTGAAATAGCCGACGAAAGTAAAGCCAGTCCACAGTGACAGTGCAATCCACACGGCGTGCTTGGCTGACTTCAATGCGACCTTGCGTGTTGAACGCGCGCTGCTATCGAGGCGCATCCGGGCGACACGGTCACCTTCTATCTTGCGCTCTATCCAGAGAAAGATCTCCGTATACACCGTCTGCGGGCAGGCATAGCCGCACCACAGGCGCCCGGCTACGGTGGTGAACAGGAACAGCGAATACGCCGAAACCAGTAACAGGATGGTGAGATAAATAAAATCCTGCGGCCAGAAAACGATGCCGAAGATATAGAACTTGCGCGCCACCAGATCGAATAGCACCGCCTGGCGCCCATTCCATGAAAGCCATGGCGAGGCGTAGAAAATAATCTGCGTAATAAACACCAGCGCCCAGCGCCATTTCGCGAACCATCCGCTAACCGCGCGCGGGTAGATCTTTTTTCGCACCTCATAAAGAACCTGCTCCTGATCGCCGATGGCGTCAGGAGCAGGGTTAATGGGGATGACTTTATTCGAATGGGACATCAATGCCTGTTGGTTACTTCGGCGGTGCCGTGGCAGCGGGTGCGTCCGCGGGCGCAGTCGTCTCGACCGGTGCTGGTGCAGGCATGCCGCCACCGAGGCTGTACACATAAGCTGCGAGAAGGTGGATCTTGGCCTCGCCCAAACGCTCTTTCTGTGCCGGCATCATGTTATTGCGGCCATTGCGAATGCCTTCGGCGATGGTTTCTTCCGAACTGCCATAGAGCCAAATGGCGTCGGTCAGGTTCGGCGCGCCAGTCGCATTCATGCCCTTTGCTTCGGGGCCATGACACGCCGCGCAAATCGCGAACTTGGGTTTGCCCGCTTCCGCCAGTTTTGCATCGTGCTTCAGACCGGAAAGGGAACGCACATAATTGACCAACTCCTTGATCCCTTCCTCGCCACCGACAGCCGCGCCGAGCGCCGGCATGATGCCATTGCGGCCACCAATGATGGTGGTTTCGATGGTCGCCGCGTCGCCGCCATACAGCCAGTCCTTGTCGCGAAGATTCGGGAAGCCTTTGGCGCCGCCGGCATCCGAACCATGGCATTGCGCGCAATAGGTCAGGAACAGGCGTTGTCCCATGGCGTTTGCTTGCGGATCCTTGGAAAGGGTGGCGACGTCTACCTTCGCGTATTTGTCGAAAAGCGGTCCATAGTCGGCGTTTGCCTGTTTCATTTCCGCTTCGTACGCATTCGCCGAGGTCCAATTGAACTTGCCACCGAACGTTCCCAGACCGGGATAGACGACCAGATAAACCAGTGCGAAGACGATGGTGATGTAGAACAGCCACATCCACCAGCGCGGCAGCGGATTGTTGTATTCCGTGAGGTCGTCGTCCCATACGTGGCCGTGCAACTCGACCTTCTGACCCTTGGGCGGACGCGCCGTGTGTTGCATCCACAGCAGCAGGCCGCAACCGAGGATGCCAACCAGCGAAATGATCGAAATGTACCAATGCCAATAACCGGAAATGAAATCGCTCATGAGCGGACTCCGTTGCTGTTTTCTTTGGAATTGAGAGGGCGCGCGACGGGAATTTCGCCGGGCAGTTCAGTATCGGCAAACGGCAGGTTCGCGGCCTCCTCGAAGCGCGCGCGCTGGCGGCTGCTGTAGGCCCAGAAGACGATGCCGGCAAACACCACGAACGAGATCGTGGTGATGATGGTGCGAAGGTCGTTGATGTCCATGGCTATTTCACATTCTTCAGCGCGGTGCCGAGCACCTGAAGATATGCGACCAGCGCATCTTCTTCGGTCTTGCCCTTGACGTCGTCGCCCGCCTTGTCGATTTCCGCCTGGGTGTACGGCACGCCAACACGGGAAAGTGCCGTCATGCGCGGTGCGCGTTCGCTTGGATCGAGCAAGGTCTTGGCGAGCCACGGGTAGGCGGGCATGTTCGATTCCGGCACGAGATCGCGCGGCTGGCGAAGATGCAAGCGATGCCAGTCGTCGTTGTAACGCCCGCCAACTCGATGCAGGTCCGGTCCGGTGCGCTTGCTGCCCCACTGGAACGGATGGTCGTAGACAAACTCACCGGCCACCGAGTAGTGGCCATAGCGCTCGGTTTCGGCACGGAACGGACGGATCATCTGCGAGTGGCAGTTATAGCAGCCTTCACGCTGGTAAATGTCGCGTCCCGCCAATTGCAACGCGGTGTAGGGTTTCAATCCTGCTACCGGTTCGGTGAGGGATTTCTGGAAGAACAGCGGTACGATTTCGACCAGGCCGCCGACACTGACGGTGAGCACAATCAGCAACACCATCCAGCCAATGTTTTTCTCGAGGGTTTCGTGTGAAAACTTCATGGCTCAGTCTCCGTGTGAGTCTTGAGTGACGGCCGGAATCGGCGCGTCATAGGCCTTGCCGAGGGCCACGGTCTTCCAGGTGTTGTAGGCCATCAGCAACATGCCGGTGAAGAACATCGAGCCGCCCACCAGACGGATGGTCCAGTACGGATAGCTCGCCTTCACGCTTTCGACAAAGCTGTAGGTGAGCGTGCCATCCGAATTCACGGCGCGCCACATCAGGCCCTGCATCACACCCGCAATCCACAGCGAGGAAATGTAGAGCACGATACCCAGCGTCGCGACCCAGAAGTGCAGCGTGATCAGGCGGATGCTGTACATCTCGAGGCGGCCGAACAGGCGCGGGATCATGTAATACAGGGCGCCGATCGAAATGAACGCGACCCAGCCCAGCGCGCCGGAGTGCACGTGGCCAATGGTCCAGTCGGTGTAATGCGACAGCGCGTTCACCGTCTTGATCGACATCATCGGGCCTTCAAAGGTCGACATGCCGTAGAACGACAGCGTAACCAGACGATCATGAACTTGAGAATCGGATCGTCACGCAGTTTGTGCCATGCGCCCGACAGGGTCATGATGCCGTTGATCATGCCGCCCCAGCTCGGTGCCAGCAGCACCAGCGAGAACACCATGCCAAGAGACTGCGCCCAATCGGGCAACGCCGTGTAGTGCAGATGATGCGGGCCGGCCCACATGTACGTGAAGATCAGCGCCCAGAAGTGGACCACGGAAAGCCGATAGGAGTACACCGGACGTCCGGCCTGTTTCGGCACGAAGTAGTACATCATGCCAAGGAAGCCGGCGGTGAGGAAGAAGCCCACCGCGTTGTGGCCATACCACCATTGCACCATCGCGTCCTGCACACCGGCATACGCGGAATACGATTTCCAGAAGCTTGCCGGAATTTCCGCGCTGTTGACGAGATGCAGTAGGGCGACCGTCAGAATGAAACCGCCAAAGAACCAGTTGGCGACGTAGATGTGCGGCACCTTCCGTTTCACGATAGTGCCGAAAAACACCACCGCGTACGAGACCCATACAATGGTGATCAGGATATCGATCGGCCATTCAAGTTCCGCGTATTCCTTGCTGGTGTTGATGCCGAGCGGCAATGTGACTGCCGCCAGCACGATGATCAGCGTCCAGCCCCAGAACGTGAGTGACGCGAGACCGTCGGAGAACAGTCGTACCTGGCACGTTCGCTGCACCACGTAGTACGAAGTAGCAAACAGCGCCGAGCCCCCAAAGGCGAAAATCACGGCGTTGGTATGCAGCGGCCGCAATCGACCGTAGGATAGAAACGGAATGCCAAAGGTGAGGTCCGGCCAGATCAGCTGTGCGGCGATGATGACGCCCACCAGCATGCCGACGATACCCCAGACGACAGTCATGATGGCGAACTGCCTGACCACTTTATAGTTGTAGGTCGTTGCTTGTGCCTGCATTTTCAGGTTCCTTTGCGGAGTTTTTTTCACGGCGTGCTTATAGTTGCATTACAACAGAAAATCTATTTGATTTGGATCAAACGAAGAGGGTTTGGTGGGCTTTGAGGGAGTATCCCGACTAACCCGAACGGTGGATCATCAGCCATCAGAATGCGCGCAAGGATGGATGACTTACAGGTTCGTGATCACGGCGCGTGAATGGAAGTATTCATGGAAGCATTCACGAAAAGCCCAGGAATGAATCCTCCCGCCAAAGGACACCGCAGATCGCCATCTGGCGCGCTTCCCAGGCCATAAATGCCCTGAAAGCCGCGCCAGTCCTTGTGTTTTTACAGTTGTCGCAGCGAAGCCAGAACTAGAAACGCCAGCCCATGCCGACGCTGATCAGATTCGGATCGACTTTCAGCGTGGTGAGTTTGGCGCCGGATACTTTTACGTCGGCTTCAATGTTGACGCGTTTGAAGTCAAGGTTGATGTAGGTGTTTTTCGCGATCTCGATATCCGCGCCCACTTGCAGTGCGAAGCCCGCGCTGCTCTTGTCGGTGGTCACGCCAGCCGGCAGGTTCGCGCTCATGAAGCGCGTGTAGTTCAGGCCGGCACCAACATACGGATTGAATTTCTCGCCGGGCAGGAACTGGTATTGCAGTGTCAGCGTCGGTGGCAAGTGCTTGATCGTGCCGATCTTGGCCCCCTGCAGCTTCACATCGTGCTTTTGCGGATAGGTGAGAATCAATTCCGCCGAGATATTGCGCGTGATGTTGTAGGAAAAATCGACTTCAGGGAAAGTCTTGTTGTTTACTTCAACCTTGGCGCCGCTCACTTCCGGTGAGTTGCCGTTGTCGACCTGCATGTTCAAGGCCCGAACGCGGACCAGCCAAGGGCCTTCCTGCGCCATCGCGGGTAGTGCAAATGCAGCGCCTGCGAGTGCGAGTACCAACAGTTTTGCTTTCATTTTCTGCGTTCCTTTTTTTGCGGTTAAAAAACAATATGGAATATTCTTAACCATTATGGTGTGGCGCAGCAATACGGTAATTTGATGTGAATCAAATGATGTGCAAATTAAGGGCGTATTCGCGGAACGGTCGGGTTTTCTTGAGCGATACGAGATATTGCATCGCAGCAATTTCGGCTCGGGCCGAGTCAAACTAGCCGCTGTTTTGATCGGTACGCGGGGGCTCGATTGGCGCCGGCGGCTGATCGTCATCCATCAAGATCCGATGGCCCGGCCCCTCAAGATCATCGAACTGGCCGTTTTCCGCGGACCACCAGAACACGACGCCGATGGCAAGTGCGAGCACGACGCTGAGCGGAATGAGCAGAATCAGGATTTCCATGGCCGCCTATTTTCGCTCAATCGCGCCGCATCAACCGCAACGAATTACCGACCACGGCCAGTGAACTCAACGCCATGCCGATGGCCGCTTCCGCCGGCGAAATGCGGCCGGTCACGGCAAGCGGTATCGCGATCAGGTTGTAGGCAACAGCCCAGCCGAAATTCTGATGGATGATACGAGTCATCTTTCGCGCGACCGCGTGCGCCGTCAATAGCGGCTGCAGGTTGGGTGACAACAGCACGGCATCAGCCGTGAGGCGGGTGAGGTCCGCGCCGCTGCCGATGGCAATCGACACGTGTGCCGAGCCCAGCAAGGGCGCGTCGTTGACGCCGTCGCCGACCGCCATGAGTTGCGCGCCACGCGCTTTCAATGTGGCGGCGTAGTCAAGTTTTTGCGTCGGTGTCTGCCGTGCCTGGACTTGCGATGGCTTCACGCCCAGCGCGGCCGCGACTTGTTCCACGCGATCTTGCCTGTCACCTGACAGGAGATGGACCGCCAGGCCGCGAGTGCCCAAGCATTCAATTGTTTTCCGGGCATCCGATTTCAGCGGATCGGAAAGCACAAACGCGGCAAGCCACTCGCCGCCTCGGCCCAGGAATAGCGAGGCAGGCGAGGCAGCCGAAGTGGCCGACGTGGCACGAGGATCGACCACAGGCGCCGCGTGCCCAACCAGCTGCTGAACGTACATCTCATGGCCGAGCCGGTATGTCATGCCATCGATGTTGCCTTCCACGCCGGTACCGCCAACGGCGTGCAGATTCGTCGCGCAGACCGCGCCTGCATTGCTGGCAGTATCTTCCGCCGGCCTGGCAAGGCTAAATGCAAGCGCGAGTGCCCGGGCAATCGGATGCGAGGAACCGCCCTCGAGTGCTACCGCAACGGCGATCGCCTGTGTGCGGTCAAGCACGCCAAACAACTGCGTGAAATCGATGGTGATATGCCCCGTCGTGACCGTGCCGGTTTTATCAAAAATCACGTCGGTTGCGCGCGCGATCTTTTCCAGTGTATCGGCGCGCGTGATCAATAGTCCCTCACGCGCGAGGCGCGTCGTGGCGATCGCCTGCGCCGCGGGGACGGCGAGCGCGAGCGCGCACGGGCAGGTGACCGCGAGCACTGCAACGGCAACGGGAAAACTCATCGATGCATCAATGAACAACCAGACCAGCGCCGCCGCCGCCGACAAGCCAAGCGTGAGTGGCGAAATCCAGCGTGCCGCGCGGTCGGCGAATTCGGTCAGCTTCGGCCGCGAGGCCAGCGCCTGCTCGGTCAGGTGGCGAAGATTTGACGCCACGGTCAGCTCGCCCGTACGCGTGACGCGCATGAGCACCGGTGCGCCGAGATTGAGTGAGCCACCCATTAACGTCTCACCCGGACCGCGTGCGAGGGGCTGCGATTCACCGGACAAGAGCGATTCGTCGAAATCACTGGTGCCTTCGACGATAAAACCGTCTGCCGCCACCAGTTCGCCATTCGCCACGCGAATGACTTGTCCCGGTTTCAGCTCGGCCGCCGCAATTGCACCGCCCCCGCGCTCGTCCGGAAACGCAGGCAGGACCCACGCAACGGCGGGTGCCGCGTTGGTCAGGCGCTCAATCAGTGACAGCGAGGATTCGCGAGCCCACGATTCCAGGTAACGCGCTGCGAGCAGCAAGAAGATGAACATCGAAATCGAATCAAAATACATCGCGCCCGAACCCTGAAATAGCGCAACGCAGCTGGTGCCAAAGGTGGCCGTGATGGCCAGTGCGACCGGCAGATCCATGCTCACGTGTCTGATGCGCAGGTCGCGCCACGCACCGGCGAAAAATGCGCGCGCGGAAAACAGGATGGCCGGCAAGGTCAGTACCAATGCCGCCCAGCCCATCAGGTGCCGCGCTTCAGGGCTGACGTCATCCGGGCCGGTGAAGTACACGGGCAGCGTGAACATCATCACCTGCATCATAGACAACAGTGCCACGCCCAATCCGATCAGTGCGCGCCGGCGCGACTTGCGGCGCGCCGCAAAATCGGTCGCGGCAGCGGGCTGGCCGCCCAACCCGACGCGCTTCAATGCATTCAATAGCGCCGTCAGCGTGGTCTCATTCTGATTCCATGCCACCGAAGCCCGATGCGTGATCTGATTCACCGATGCCTGCGTGACGCCGGGCAAACGCGCCAACGCGGACTCCGCCAGCCAGACGCACGCACTGCAGGTAATGCCCTCGATGTAGAGGTCGGCCGTGCGGGTTTCGGCGTCCGGCGAGGCCACGTACTGGGACTGAATGGCGTTTAGGTCAAATAGCGCATCCACCGTCCCGCTTGAGGGCAATTCAGCCGGCGATACGCCGGGGTTCGCTGTGCGTTCGCGGTAATACGCGTCGAGGCCGGCATCGAGAATGGTCTGTGCTACCGCCTCGCAACCTGCGCAGCAGAGCGATCGCTGCTGTCCATCGAAACGAATACTGAAGCGCGTGCCGGTGGTAACGGGAAGTCCGCAATGGAAACATTCCAGATCGGCTTCGCTCGGCGATTCCGCGCGCCGCGCCAGTGAAGCTTCGGAGAGCTTGGTGGCTACAGTGTTCATGGTGTCATTTATGGTGCGGCGGGCGGGATCAATGTCATGCAAAACGCACCGAACGCCTGCAACTGCGCGAGGGTTCCCAGGCGGGCGATGCCAAACACGCCCATTGCCACGACGGCGATCCCCGCCGCCATGCGAACACGCGGTTTTCGTGTCCAGCCGCGCAGCCGTCCGGCCGACCAGCCAGTCGCCACCATGACAGGAAGCGTGCCAAGCCCGAAAGCGGCCATTGTCATCGCTCCGCGCGCGGTGCTACCTGCGCTCATCGCCGTGAGCAGCATGGCGTAAACCAGACCGCAGGGTATCCATCCCCACAGCATGCCGAATAAAGTGGCGTGGGTGAGCGATCGCAGTGGCAGGAGTTTTTTGGCATAGGGCGAGACATGGCGCCAGAGGTGACCCCGGCTTTCTCCAACGGTGCAAGCAATTGTGGAACCCCCATCAGATAGAGGCCGGTGAAAACAATCATCAGGTTTGCAAACAGGAATAACATCGTCCGCACAGGCAGCGTTTCGCTGATCACCCAGCCTTGGCCAACGCCGGCGAGTGCGCCACCCAACGTCCCGGCCAGCGCGCCCGCGATGGCATAGCTGGTGATTCTCCCAACATTGAAGGCGAGAACATTTGCGCCTGCACTGGACGGAAAGGAGGACGGTCGAAAGCCATGTGATACACCTGCGGACGCGGAAATGGGCAATTTGGCGAAGGCAACGTGCATCGAACCGACGTTCTTGGCGCCGCCATTTTCCGCCAGCGGGGATGCCAGCGCCACGGTCGCGGAAATACCCCCGCACATGCCGAGACAGTGCAGGCTTCCCATCAATCCCGTGGTCAAGGCGGTCAGCAGCAATGTCCAGAAAATGGTGCCCGATTCCACGCTGTCGATCTTTATGAGGAGGTCAAATAATCTTGGAGAAGCGCTCGCGCTGCTCGATTCGCGAAAGGTGCCGGTCGAATACCATGGCGACGCTGCGGACCAGCAACCTGCCGCGCGGCGTTACATTGAGCCATTCTGGCTCAAGCGTAATCAGCCCTTCGCGCTGCAATTCCTCAAGTTTATCCCACTCGCTCGAAAAGTACTCCCGGAATTTGATGAGGTAGGCGATTTCTATGGACTCTATTGATAGCTCAAAGTGGCAGATCAGCGCCTGGATGATTGCACGCCGCAGCAGGTCATCTGCAGTCAGTTCGATGCCGCGCAACACCGGCAGTTCATCGCGGTCGAGGCGGTCGTAATACTCTGCGAGCGTTTTTACGTTCTGGCTGTAGGTGGTGCCGACTTTGCTGATGGCGGAAATACCAAACGCCAACACGTCGGTGTCCGGATGTGTCGAATATCCCAGCAAATTGCGCCGCAAGCCGGCGTGGCGGGCGGCGATGACCAGTTCATCATCAGGCAACGCAAAATGATCCATGCCGATATACACATATCCGGCGCCGGTCAACTTGTTGGTGGCCATCACCAGCAGTTCCAATCTTGCCTCCGCGCCCGGCAAGTCATTGGTGTCGATCTGCCGCTGCGATTTGTGCATACCGGGCAGGTGATCATAGCCGTAGAGCGTGACGCGACCCGGCATCATGGCCAGAACCTGATCAAGCGTGTCGTCAAAACCGCCAAGCGACTGTTTCGGCAGGCCGTATATCAGGTCCAGGTTTATCGACATGAAACCGTACCGTCGCGCGGCCGTAATTGCCCGAGCCGTTTCGTCCACGGTCTGGACACGGTTGACGGCCTGTTGCACGTCCGGATCGAAATCCTGGATACCGAGGCTCATGCGATTGAAGCCCAGTTGTCCCAGGGCGGCAATTTTTTCGTCATCGACTGTCCGCGGGTCGATTTCGACCGCGTATTCACCTGGCAGCAGTTCAAAGTGCTGCCCGAGGCGGTGCATCAGCATTTCCAACCCGGCCGTAGAAAGAAATGTTGGTGTGCCCCCGCCAATCGATATCTGATCCGCGCGACGGCTCCCCTCCAGCGCGTCCGCCACCATGCTGAATTCGCGTTCGAGATACTTCAGGTAGCTTGCGCTGCCGGCATCATCGCCCACCACCATGTTACAGGCGCAGAAATGGCAGGCTGTGCGACAAAACGGGATGTGGACGTATAATGAGAAAGGCTCAGCATTCGTGCGGGGTCCCCATGTGGGCATCCGTTGGCGCAAACTGGCTTGGCGGGCCTGGGTGTCGTAGGCTTCGATAAAGCAGTCTGGCGTCGGGTACGAGGTGTAGCGCGGTCCCGGTTTATCGTACTTTCGCACCATTTCGGGATCGATCAGAACGCCCGTCGCAGGGGGGGCGGGGCATAAGTGGGAAACAGGCATCTATGCATGTTGGCGACATGTAGAGTATGTGTTTTGACGTGGATCAAGACGACAGCATCCGTTCGTTGACGCTATTCACAGGAAATAACGATGGCAAGGTCCGAATTAGCACGGCAGCAAAGCACTCACATGGTTCTGGCCGAGCTAAAGGTCGCCTGCGCCAACTGCAATTTGCGCGAGATCTGCCTCCCCGCCGGCTTGTCCGACCAGGATCTGGAGCAGCTCGATGCCATGGTCAATCTTCGTCGCAAAATAAAGCGCGGCGAGACGCTGTATCGCTCGGGTGAAACGTTTGATTCGATTTATGCGATTCGCAGCGGCTTTTTCAAGTCGCGCGTGACGTATGAAGATGGCCGCGATCAGGTGATCGGATTTTCCATGGGGGGTGAAATCCTCGGGATGGATGGCATTGGCCAGGGACGCCACAACTGCGATGCCGTGGCGCTGGAGGACAGCGAAGTTTGCAGTATTCCGTACGGACGGCTGGAAGAGCTGTCCCGCGAAATCAGCGGCCTGCAGCGGCATTTTCACAAGATGATGAGCCGTGAAATCGTGCGTGAAAGTGGCGTGATGATGCTGCTCGGCGTCATGCGAGCGGAAGAGCGTATCGCGGCTTTCCTGCTGAACATGTCGCAACGCCTCGGGGCGCGTGGCTACTCGGCGATGGAATTTCATTTGCGCATGACGCGCGAAGAAATCGGCAGCTACCTCGGGCTCAAACTCGAAACCGTCAGCCGCGCGTTTTCGCGTTTTCATGCGGACGGGCTTATCACGGTCGACCAAAAGTTCGTTCGTATTGTCGATCTTCAAGGTTTGAAGAATATCTACGCACACCACGTGAGCTAGATGGCGTTTCCCCGACGCGGGTTTGCGTTTGATCAAGATCCCTTCCGCCCCGGCGTGACAATCTGACGACATCGTCAAGGGGCTCTGGAATGAAACTGAAATTTGCTGGCGCGGCGGGAACGGTAACCGGTTCGCGCTATATCGTGGATCACGACAAACGCCGCCTCCTTATCGATTGCGGGCTGTTTCAGGGATATAAGGTCCTGCGGCTGCGGAACTGGTCCCCCTTTCCTGTACGACCACAATCGATTCATGCCGCGATACTGACGCACGCGCACCTCGATCATAGCGGGTATCTGCCGGCGCTGGTTCGGGATGGCATGCGCACCCCAGTCTTTGCCAGTGCGGCAACCCGGGACCTTTGCGGCATCCTCTTGCCTGACAGCGGGCACCTGCAGGAAGAAGAGGCGAAATATCTCAATCGCCATGGGATTTCAAAGCATCATCCTGCACTGCCCCTGTACACCAAGGAGGACGCGCACGCGTGTCTTGCCAGTCTGAAGACAATGCCGATGGAAAAGGCGTGGGAAGTTCTACCGGGCATGCAGGCGATGCTGCGGCCTGCCGGCCATTTGCTAGGGGCATCAATCGTCGAGATCGCGACGTCGCGCGGCAATATCGTCTTTAGCGGCGATCTGGGTCGTCCGCATGATTTGATCATGTCCCCGCCGGTGCAAATCAAGCGCGCGGATTATCTTGTGGTCGAATCCACCTACGGCGACCGGCGCCACGATGGCGCTGATCCTGAAAAGCAGCTAGGCGAGATTATCCGGAAAACCGCCGCGCGCGGTGGAATCATTGTGGTGCCTTCATTCGCCGTGGGCCGCGCGCAGGAATTGCTTTACGCCATTCACCGGCTCAAGACCCGCAAGGAAATTCCCGACCTGCCGGTATTCCTCAATAGCCCGATGGCGACCAATGCCACCACGCTATACAAGCGGCACGCTTCGTTGCATCACCTTTCACCGGATGAAAGTCGCGGCATGTGTACCGCCGCGACCATTGTCAATTCCGTTGAAGAATCGCAAGCGCTGAATTCGCTGAAAATGCCGGCTGTCATTATCGCGGCGAGTGGCATGGCGACCGGCGGGCGTGTCCTGCATCACCTGATTGCATATGCCTCGGATCCGCGGAACGCAATTGTGCTGACCGGCTATCAGGCTGGCGGTACGCGCGGTGCGGCAATTGTTGCCGGTGCGGCGGAAGTAAAAATATTCGGACAAAGGGTGCCGATCCGGGCGGAAGTCCACCAGATCACGGGGTACTCGGCGCATGCTGACGCCGACGAGATCATGGCGTGGCTAAAAGGCTTTGAACGCCCGCCGCGCCGGGTTTTCGTCACCCACGGCGACCCGGAGGCGGCGGATACGCTGCGCAAGCGAATCCGTGAGGAGTTGAACTGGGATGCGCATGTGCCCGACCACCTTGAAACCGTGACGCTCGATTTTGGCGGGCGAACTTGAGCGTTCCCGCGGCGCCGTTGGAAACACCACTGGCCGCACAAGCGCCCCGCACGCTGTCGAACCAGTTGCGTCTCAAGTGGCTGGGCATTGATACGTACAAGCAGCCCGTGATCTACATCCACCGCGAATGCCTTATCTGCCGATCCGAGGGCTTTGCGGCACAGGCGCGCCTGCGTGTGCAATTGAATGGTCGCGAAATCATCGCCACGCTCAACGTCATCGATTCCGATTTGCTAAGCATCGAAGAAATCGGCCTGTCGACATGGGCGTGGAAGGCGCTGGGCGCGACCGAGGGCGATTCGCCGGCCATCAGTCATGCGCCCGACCTTGAATCGCTGCGCGGGGTGCGCGCCAAATTGTTCGGCGAGGTTCTGAGCCAGCAGGATCTGGGCGCCATTATCAAGGACATCGCGGCGGGCCACTATGCCGACATACACATTGCCGCTTTTGTGGCCGCATGCGCCGCGGGACACATGTCGCTCGCGGAAGTCATTGCGCTGACGCGGGCGATGGTGGATGTGGGGTCGCGCCTGCAATGGCCGCACGCATCCGACAAACCGATTGCCGACAAGCACTGCATTGGCGGATTGCCCGGCAATCGGACCTCGCTGATCATTGTCCCAATCATTGCGGCGGCGGGCCTGACGATGCCGAAGACGTCCTCGCGTGCCATCACCTCCCCCGCAGGCACCGCCGATACCATGGAAGTGCTGGCGCCGGTCGCGCATGACATGGCGTCGATGCGCCGCATCGTCGAGCGCGAAGGCGCGTGCATCGTCTGGGGCGGTGCGGTGACGCTGAGCCCGGCCGATGATGCGCTGATATCGGTTGAGCGGCCGCTCAATCTCGATGGCCCGGCGCAGATGGTGGCATCGGTGATTTCCAAGAAGATTGCCGCGGGCTCGACACATACCATCATCGACATTCCTGTGGGGCCGACCGCCAAAGTGCGTAGTCACGGCGCGGCGCGGAAACTCGGCAACCTGCTCGAGCAGGTTGGCGCAGAACTTGGGCTCGCGGTGCAGACGATTTATACCGATGGCCTGCAGCCGGTCGGACGTGGCATCGGCCCGGCGCTGGAAGCGCGCGACGTACTGGCTGTGTTGCGACGAACCAGGGATGCGCCGCTGGACTTGCGGGAACGTGCTTTGCAACTGGCAGGCGCGCTGCTGGAATTCTGCAAAGCCGCGCGCGAAGGTGAGGGATACGCGACGGCCGAAAAGTTACTTGATTCGGGTCAGGCGCTTGTCAAGTTCCTGGCAATCTGCGAAGCGCAGGGCGGATTCCGCGAACCGACCCGAGCCGGGTTTACCCATGTCGTCCTCGCCGGGCATACCGGGCGCATCGTCGAAGTCGGCAATCGCCAGCTGGCGCGTATCGCCAAACTTGCCGGTGCGCCAAAGGCGCCTGCTGCCGGCATTGACCTGCATGTGGCGTGCTGGAGCCGTGTGGAAAAGGGCTCACCGCTTTTCACCCTGCATGCTGAATCGCCGGGCGAACTTCAATACGCGCTGGACGTGTTAGCCACGAATCCGGAAATCTTCAGGATGGAGCACGAATAGCCGGCCATCACGGGCACACGCAACGTGCTTTCCGGTTTACTTCGTCACCAGTACCGGAATCGGCGATTCTCCAATAACCCGCATGGCGACCGACCCCATGAACAGGTTGCCGAGCGCGCTCCGACCGTGTGTGCCCATCACAATCATGCCGCAGTCATGTTTCTTCGCGGCGTCGATGATCTCGCTCGCCGGCTGGCCGACCACGGGCATTTCGATTGACTTGCAGCGGGTGCCCGCCAGCAATGCACGCGCCGGGGCGAGCAACTCCTCGGCTTCATCCTTGTAATACTGCTCGACGACTTCGTGACCCAGCACCGCCTTCGCGCGTGGCGAAGGGATCGGCAAATGAACGTTCAGCAGTATCACTTCCGGCGCGCCGCCAAACATGTCGGAATGTTCGATGACGTAACGCAATGCGCGCAATGCGCTGTCTGATCCATCAATAGCAACGAGTACTTTCATGGTCGCATTCCTTCCATCCATCAGGATTGGCATTAAGGTTGACAACATCATGGACGATGGCAAATACCACCATCCATGATGAACTATAGCGCCGGAAGCGTCCGGCGCGTTGATGCTTGTCAATGCCGAGGTTATTTGGCCCTGGCGTTCGACCTTCGCGCCCGATTGCGGGAAACGGTTTTCATTGCGGGCGGCGCCTCGCGGTAAGATTGCGGGATGAACGCCGATCTCATCTCAGCCTTTGTCCTGCTGTTTCTGGTGCTCGACCCGCTCGGCAACCTGCCGGTGGTCGCATCGCTACTGAAGCAGGTCGATTCGTCGCGCCGCGCGCGCGTGGTGATACGCGAGTGCTTTATCGCCTACCTCATCCTGCTCGCCTTCATGTTTGGCGGGCGACAATTTCTCGACGTGATGGGCCTGTCCGAAATCTCGCTGTCCATCGCCGGCGGGGTGATTCTGTTCATGATCGCGATCCGCATGGTGTTCAAGCCCGAGGAGAGCGTGTTTGGTGAATCGCTGGAGCACGAACCATTTATCGTGCCGCTGGCCATTCCGCTGATCGCCGGCCCGTCGGCGCTGGCGACCGTCATGCTGATGGTGTCGCGCGATCCCGCGAAACTGGGCACGTGGATCGGGGCGATGACGGCGGCAATGCTGGTGTCGGCGATACTGCTGGTGATGGGCGAGAGAATCGAGCGATGGCTCGGCAAGCGCGCCATGGAAGCCATTGAGCGCCTGATGGGGCTGATTCTGACGGCGATTGCGGTGGAGATGCTGCTGGGCGGCATCAAGCAATTCCTGCAGCAATTGAAGTAGCCATGAGCAAAGCCTTCACCAAAGAAAACGAGCAGGACGACGACGATGACGGCGAGGAAAGCGCCTCGCCGTTACCGGCCGGAAGCAAGAACTACATCACGCCCGGCGGCCATCAGCGGCTCAAAGATGAATTCCAGTATTTGCTGAAGAAAGATCGTCCCGCCGTGACGGCTGCCGTGTCATGGGCCGCGAAGAATGGCGATCGTAGCGAGAATGCTGACTACCAGTACGGAAAGAGACGTCTGCGCGAAATTGACCGGCGGCTGCGCTTCCTGACCAAGCGCCTTGATATCGCGGAAGTGGTGGATCCGGAAATTCCGCGCGACGAAGAAATCGCCGATCAGGTGTTCTTCGGTGCAACCGTGACCTACGCCAACGGGAATGGTGACGAAAATACCATCACCATCGTCGGCATCGACGAGGTCGATCTCAGCCGCAATCACATCAGCTGGATATCACCGATCGCGCGTGCGCTCATGAAGGCGCGCCCGGGCGACGCAGTCATGTTGCGCGCGCCAGGCGGCGCGGAAGAACTGGACGTGATCGACGTGCGCTACGTGCGCATTGAGGTGGAGGCGTTTGTACCGACGGAAGTGGCGTTTCCGGTCGACAAAAAGACGTAGATCGCCATTTGGCGGGGGTTTACGGGCAAAAATGGTCTGTAGGCCGCGCCAGTGCTTGAGGTTTAGCGCAGGTTTCGATTCGCCTGCGAATCGTTCGCGAGTCGGCTGGCCCATGCAGGGGGCAGCGCGACCTGCAAGGTTAAAACCGGTGATTCCCGCCGGCGCGGAATGACGGCAACTGCTTCGTGTCGGTCTATTTCTTCTTCGCCTCGGCCTCTTTGGCATTCTCCCGCTCAAACGCCGCGCGATTGAACGCCGTGCCGGTATCTTCCGCGACCTTGCGTACCACCGCCCAATCGCGCTGGTAATTCACCGGGTGGAAGCGATCGTCGCCGTTGAATTCCTTCGTCATCTCCGGCGTGAATTTGTAACTCATGAAACATTCCCTGATCTTCGCTGCCAGCGCCGGATCGAGATCGTGGGCATAGGCAAAGCTGGAGGTGATGAACGGTGCGCTGCGGTAGAGCGTACGGAAGTTTTCGGCTTTCACCACGCCGCGCTTGGCCATACGTTCGAGCACGTCGTCGGCGATGGCGGCGGCGTCATAGTCTCCCGTGTTCACGCCCATGATCGATTGATCGTGCTTGCCGGAGAACAGCGGCTTGTAGTCCTTGTCGGGCGTGAGACCTTCGGGGGGCAAGAGCGAGCGCGGCGCGAGATTGCCGGAGTTCGACGACGGCGCGGAGTGCGCGATTTTCTTGCCCTTGAGGTCGGTGAGTTTCTGGTAAGGGCTGTCGGCTTTCACGATAACCGCCAGGTGATACGAACGCGGGCCGCTGGCATCTCCCTTGACGGCGAAGGGCACGGCGCCAGCGAGATTCACCGCGTAGCCGGTGGAGCCGGTCGAAAACCCGCCAAGATGCAAGCGCCCCGCGCGCATGGCTTCAATTTGCGCCGCGTTCGATTGCACCTGGTAGTACACGACCTTTTTACCGGTGCAGGTGCCGAGGTGCTCCTGGAAGTTCACGAAGATCTTCTGGTACACCGCCGGATCTTCGATCGGGGTGTAAGTGAAGATCAACGTCGAGGGGTTTTTCCATTTCGCTTTGTCGGCGGGTGCGTCAGCCACCATATCGCGATCGGCATCGCAATAAAGGTCATCGAGCTGTCCACGATTTCCGCAGGTCTGCGCGGACGCGCCGAATGCCACGCTTCCGGCCAAAGCGGCGGCGCCCCAAAGAATGCTTCTGATGTTGGTTTTCATTCTTCACCTTCCCGATTGGTCACGCTGTGTCCGCCAAAGCCTTTGCGCATCATCGCCAGCAGCTTGGCTTCATATTCGTCGTGCCCCTGGCTGGCGAAGCGCGACATCAGCGCCAGCGACATCACCGGCGCCGGGACGCCGAGTTCAATGGCTTCCATGGCCGTCCAGCGGCCTTCGCCGGAATCGGGCACGAGCGGGACGATACCGACGAGTTCCTGATCATCTTTCAAAAACTTGGCGGTGAGATCGAGCAGCCAGGATCGCACCACGCTGCCTTGCCGCCAATTTTCGGCGATGGCGCCCACATCGAAGTCGAATTCCCGTTTGGCCGCCAGCAATGCAAAGCCTTCCGCATAGGCCTGCATCATCCCGTACTCGATGCCGTTGTGGACCATTTTGACGTAGTGCCCCGCGCCGCAGGGGCCGGTGTGCAGCCATTGATTCGGCTCCGGGGCCAGCGCCGTGAGCGTTCGCGCCAGTCGCTGGATGGCGGTGGATTCGCCGCCGACCATCATGCAGTAACCGTTCTCCAGCCCGTGAACACCACCGGAAACGCCCACATCGACGAACTGAATCTCAGCCAGCCTGAATGCCTCGGCGGCAACGACGGTTTCCTTGTAAAAGCTGTTGCCGCCGTTGACCACCAGATCGCCGGGCGCCATCTTCAGGCGCAATTCGTCCAGCGTCTGATTGGTGGCTTTTCCGGCGGGCAACATTACCCACACCTTGCGCGGCAAGGGCAGGGCGTTCAACAACGCATCCAGCGAATAGGCGCCATCAAAGCCGGGTTCATTGATGAGCGCATCGACGGATTTACCGCTCGCGTCATAGCCGACCACGTGGATGTTGGCGCGGCATAGCCGCGTCGCCATATTGGCGCCCATCTTGCCCAACCCTATCATTCCAATTTGCATGCTAAAGCACTCTTTTTCTGATGAACGTTACGAGGATTTCGGCTGTGATCACCACGGCGAAAATGGTTAACAGTACCACCGCCACCTGATCCCAGCGAAACAGGTTCATGGCAGTATCCATCGCCATGCCAATGCCGCCGGCGCCAACCAGTCCGAGCACGGCGGATTCGCGCACGTTGATGTCCCAGCGAAACAGCGCGATCGACCAGAACGCCGGCTTCACCTGCGGCCAGTAGCCTTTGAGGAACACGCTGCCGCGCGATGCGCCGACCGCAGTCAATGCTTCGATCGGTCCGGGCGCGGCTTCTTCCAGCGCCTCGCCGAACAGTTTGCCGACAAAGCCGATGGAGCGAAACGCAATCGCCAGGGTTCCCGCCAGCGCACCGGGCCCGAAAACGGCAATAAACAGCAGCGCCCAGACCAGCGAGTTGACCGAGCGCGACGACACCAGTACCAGCTTGGCGAAATAGTTGATCGCCGTGACCGGCACCAGATTGTTTGCCGCCATCATTCCGACCGGAAACGCTAGCAGGATGGCGAGCAGGGTGCCGAGGGTGGCGATGTTCAAGGTCTCGATCAGCGCTTCGTGCACGGATTTGGCGTAGAACCCCTTGTCGATCGGCCACATGCGCGCGAAGAAGTCCTGAATCTGCGCGGGAGCGTCGTAGAGGAATTCCGGTATGAATTCGATATGCCGCAGCGACATCACCAGCGCGGCCACGGCGATGAAATAGAACGCGAAGCGGATGATGCGCTGCTCGGGCGAAAAGCGATGCCATTCGCGGTTGATTGGTTGCAATGCCGGGGCAGAAGAATTCATTTGCGCATTCAATTTCATTCTTCCGCGCCACGCTGGACAATTACGGGGCTCGATGCGCTCTTTCCAACCCAGGCGGACACAGTTCTATTGTCAAGGAAAACCGCGCGCAGGATATTGGAGAGAATCTCGCCAATAAAAATCAGCGTGATGATGCTGATCAGGATCGCCAGGACAAAATCGTAATCGAAGCGCTGGAACGCGGCGAACAGCGTGCCGCCCACGCCGCCGGCGCCGACGATACCGACCATCGTGGAGTTGCGAAGATTGGAATCGAGCTGATAGGTGCAAAAGCCCAGAAAGCGTCCGAACACCTGCGGCAGCACGCCATAGGTAAGCACATTGACAAACGATGCACCCGACGCGCGCACCGCCTCGACCTGCTTCAAGGAGATTTCCTCGATCGCCTCAGCGAACAATTTCGAGATAAAACCGATCGAGCCGACGACCAATGCACCAATACCCGCGATGGCACCGAATCCCACCGCCTTTACGAAGATGATCGCAACGATCACCGGATGAAACGAGCGGCAAAGCGCGATCAGCATGCGCGCCGGCCATGAAATCCACGTCGGGGAAAGATTGCGCGCGGACATGAGGCCGATCGGCAGCGAAATCACGATTCCGATGGCGGTGGCGATGACGGCAATCTCCAGGCTTTCGGTGAGGCCCTTGACGATCATCTCCCATTTGTCGCCACCGAAATTGGGTGGGAACATGCGCGACAGAAAGCGGTCGAGGTTGCCAAGGCCGGAGACAAAGCGTGTCCACGTGAAATCGAGCTGTGCCGCGGCCCAGACGACGTAGCCGAGCAGCGCCAGCCAGCCGATGCGTGTGGGCCAATGGGTGGGAAAGGGGTTGCGGGGAGCTGCAAGACTATTTGCGTTCATCGCCGACGTAAATCTCCGAGTGTCATCCTGAGCGAAGCGAAGGATCCAGGTGCGCACCCTTGCGTCGCGCCTGTTGATTCGTCGAGATTCTTCACTGCACTTCGCGCCTTTCGGAATGACAGAAAGAGGTCATTCAATCCAGTTCTCCCCGCCGTAAATCTCTTTCAGGTGCGCGTCGTTCAACTGCGACGGATCGCCGTCAAACACCACCTTGCCACCCGTCATGCCGATCATGCGCCCGCAAAATCGCTTGGCGAGATTGACATTGTGGATGTTCACCACCACCGGGATATTGCGTTTGCCGGCCAAGATCGGCCATCAGTTCCATGATCTCGACGGAGGTCTTCGGGTCGAGCGAGGAGGTCGGTTCGTCGGCCAGTAAAATTTCCGGCTGCTGCATCACCGCGCGCGCGATGCCGACGCGCTGGCGCTGGCCGCCGGAAAGACTGTCGGCGCGCTGGTTGGCGAAACTCGCCAGCCCGACCGTATCGAGCAAGTTGTACGCCTCATCGATATCGGCCTGTGGAAACTTGCGTAGCCAGGCATTGAACGCCGACATGTAGCCTAGGCGTCCGGTGAGCAGATTTTCCATCACCGTCAGGCGCTCGACGAGGTTGTATTCCTGAAAAACCATGCCGATACGCCTGCGCGCGGCACGCAGTTCCGCGCCCTTGAGTTGCGCGAGATCCTGCCCTTGAAACATGATCGTGCCCGCGGTCGGCTCGACCAGGCGATTGATACAGCGGATCAGCGTGGATTTCCCGGTGCCTGATGGGCCGATGATGGCGGTGATGCCTTCGCCGGCGATATCGAGATCAATGCCTCTGAGCACTGGCACGCCGCGTTTGTATTCCTTGACCAGGCCGCGAATCTGGAGAGAGCGATCAATCATGGTTTGCCCGTGAGCTTGTTGTCAGTTTTGCGTTCAGCGCCGGCACGATCGACCGCCTCGCCACTCTTGAGGACGACCTCGCGCACGCCTTCGAAATCGCGCTTGTAATCGAGAGGCACGTATCGATCCGAGCCTTGAAAGGCCTCGACCAGTTCGGGTGAAAAGCGGTAGGAAAGCGTGCAATCGCGAATGGTTTTGGCCAAGGCAGGTTCGAGATCATGCGCCAACACCATGCTGCCAGAAGGGAACGGCTTGCTTTTGTAAATGATGCGATATTCATTCGGTTTGACGAGGCCGCGTGTGAGCATGCGATCGAGCACGTCGTCCGCCACGGCGGCGGCATCGTAATCGCCGCGCAGGACGCCGGTAATCGAGTTGTCATGTTTGCCGGAGTAGATCACCTTGTAATCCTTGTCCGGCGTCAGGCCCTCGGCGGTGAACAGCGCGCGCGGCGCCATGTTGCCGGAGAGGGAAGAAGGGGCAGTATGCGCGACGCGCTTGCCGGCGAGGTCGGCCAGCTTTCGATAGGAACTGTCGTTTTTTACCAGCACCACAACATGATAGCGCAGCAGGCTGTCGACGTTTCCGGTGCGGCTGCCGATGCCAGCATAGGGCACCGCGCCCGCGACATTGACGGCGAAAGGCGTGTCACCGGTTGCCAGCATGCTGAACTGGATGCGCCCGGAGCGAAAGGCCTCCACGACCGCCGCGCTCGACTGGACCTGAAACAGTCGAGCTTTGCGGCCGCTGCATTGCGCCATGTGATCAACATACGGCGCCCAGAGTTTTTCGTAGGTGGCGGTGTCTTCCTGTGGCGAATAGCTCAGCAGCAGCGACGCCGGATTGCGCAGCTTCGAAGGATCCTTGGGTGCATCAGCCGTCAGGTCGAGGTCTTCGTCGCAGTAGTGCGGATCAAGATTGCCGCGGTGTTTGCAGACATCCTGCGACCACGCGGGGACGCAGGCGAGAGCCAGCAATGCGGCAATCAGGACGTTGTTCAAGCAGCGGCTTTAACGTGAGGCGATCGCACGCCGTCAGGGTTTCTTCGGCGCTTCCGCCTTCTTCTTCGCCGCTTCCGCTTCCTTTGCCGTTTGCTTGTCGTAGTTGGCGCGGTTGAACGCTTCGCCCGATCCTTCTGCGACTTTGCGCACGACTTCCCAGTCTTTCTGGAACGTTGCGGGGAAGAACCGGTCCGCGCCATCGAACGCTTTTTGCATCTCCGGCGTAAACCGATAGTCGGTAAAGCACTTCACCAGTTTTTCCGCAAACGCCGGTTCGAGATCATGCGCGTACGCAAAACTAGAGGTCGGAAATTTCTGGCTCTTGTAGATGATGCGGAAATCATCTTCCTTGATCTGGCCGCGCGTCGCCATGCGATGGTAAACATCGGACGCCACGGCCGCGGCATCGTAGTCGCCCGAGTTCACGCCCATCACGCTCTGGTCATGCTTGCCGGAAAACAGAATCTTGTAATCCTTTTCGGGCGTGAGTCCTTCGCCCGGGAACAATGCCATCGGCGCCATATGCCCGGAATTGGACGAGGGCGCGGTGTGCGCGACTTTCTTTCCCTTCAGATCGGAAAGCTTCATGAATGGCGAAGTCTTTTTGACCACCACGATCAGGTGGTAGCCCTGATACTCCTTGGCGTCACCCTTGACCGCAAACGGGACGGCGCCGGCGAGGTTGACCGCGAACGCCGTCGGCCCGGTGGAAAATCCACCCACGTGCAAACGCCCCGAGCGCATCGCCTCGATTTCGGCCGCATTCGATTGGACCTGGTAGAACACCACTTTCTTGGACAGACATTTGCCGAGGGCCTCGGTGAAGGGCGAGAAAACTTTTTCGTACACGGCGGGTCTTCGACCGGCGTATAGGTGAAGACGACGGTATTCGGAATCTTCAGTTTCTTCGGGTCCTTTGGCGTATCGGCGACCAGGTCTTTGTTGTCATCGCAATACATGGCGTCGAGGTCGCCACGGTTCTTGCATTCCTGCGCGAGCGCGGTGCCGGCGGCCAGCGTGACAAATAATGCGGCGAGCAGCGGATTGACGGTATTGGTAAAGCGACGCAATGACTTCATGATGCTCCTCACATTTCGGTTCGTATCGGGCTCTCGTATCGGGCTTTCATATCGAGCTCATTTCGCCGGGCAATTTTAGCAGTCCGTTGCCGTTGCTGCGAAGTCGCCGCGCGGGCGTGGGGTATTCCTGCGAAAATTGCGCTATTGCGCGGGGAAAGTGAGCTCTGCGAGAACCGTTGACCCAGTCTCTTGATCTGATTGAACACCATGAACCTGAATCGCATTTCCGTCGCGCTGACGATTGCACTTTCGTTTAGTCTTGGTTCTTCGCTGGCAGCAACCGGCGCGAACCCACCGCCACCGTCGCCGTTGCTGCCCCCGGTCGCGGCAAGCGGCAGCCAGACATACGATCCCACGCAACCCGCGCCGAAGCCCGACACACGGAAACGCGATGCGCCGATGTCCGATACACCGCGGCCCGATTCACCACGGCCCGATGCACCGAAAAACGACGAGCTGAAGCCGGACCCGCCAAAGGCCATTCTGCCGAACGCCCCGATGCCTGCGGCCGGAGATCAGGCAATCACACTGCCCGCGGCATCCGCCTCGCCCCTGATGCGCATCGGGCCCGCTCCAGTACCGTCGGCCACGAAGTCATTCCTGTGGGAAGTGAAGTCGCCGTCCAACGTGATTTGGCTGTTTGGCACCATGCACGTCGGCAAACGCGCGTTTTATCCATTGCCGGAAGCGGTGGAAACTGCGTTTGACTCTTCTGCAAAGCTGGTGGTCGAGGCGGACGTCAGCAGTCAGGCGGCGGACGACCTGGATGCGCTGATCAGTTACCTGCCTCCTGACGCGCTCGACAAAAACATCCCCAAGCCGATTTACGACCGGCTCAGAACGCAACTGGTGCGTCTGCGCATCCCCGAAGAAGCGGCGAAGCCGATGAAGCCATTCGCGATCGGTGGGCTCTTGTCCGCGGCGGAATTTTCCCGGCTTGGCTATGACATGAACCTGGGCGTCGATGCCTACCTTCTTGCTCGCGCCAAGGAGGCCCGCAAGCCGGTGGAGGAGCTGGAGTCGGTTCGCGCGCAACTGGAAATGCTTGCCAACATGCCGGGCGAATTGCAGGAGGCGTTTCTCGACAATGCCATCGCCACGCTCGAGCTGGGACGTTCTGGCGATCAGGTGATCGGCATGGTGAATGCCTGGCAGAGCGGCGATGCCAGGCTGATGGCGGAGGTGACCGCGGACGTCAATCGCGGCATGCGCCTTTCCGCTCAACTCGACGAGATCATGTTGCATGGGCGGCATGACGCCATGTTGAAAAAAATCGAAAAATACCTGGCCGGAAAAGATCCGTATTTTGTCGCCGTGGGCTCGCTGCATTTGGTGGGGCCGCGCGGTCTGATCCAGATGCTCAAGTCCAAAGGCTATGAGGTCACGCAAAAATGAAGAACTCAAATTCCGGCGCGCACGCTTCCCCCGTAGACGCTTTCCCCACGCACGTATCCCGCACCGGCGGTCAGATTCTGGTCGATCAACTGAAAATTCACGGCGCCGATCTCGCGTTCTGCGTGCCTGGCGAAAGCTACCTGCCGGTGCTCGATGCGCTGTACGCGAGCCGCGACGCGATCGAACTTATTACCTGCCGCCACGAAAGTGGCGCCGCGAACATGGCCGAAGCGTACGGCAAACTCACCGGGAAGCCCGGCATCTGCTTTGTGACGCGCGGGCCGGGCGCGACCAACGCGTCCATCGGCGTGCACACGGCGTTCCAGGATTCAACACCGATGATTCTCTTCATCGGTCAGGTCGGCAGCGATTTTGTCGAGCGCGAAGCCTTTCAGGAAATCGACTATCGCCGCATGTTTGGTGAGATGGCGAAATGGGTCGCGCAGATCGATCGCGCCGATCGCATCCCGGAATTCATCGCACACGCCTATCAGGTTGCGACCAGTGGGCGCATGGGGCCGGTGGTGCTGGCGTTGCCGGAGGACATGCTCTCCTCGCAGGCGGAGGTGGCCGATGCGCGCGCCTGGCAACGCGTGACGACATCGCCGGGCGAACACGCGTTGATGCGGTTATCCGGCCTGCTGCAGAGTGCCGAGCGCCCGTTCGTCATCGTCGGCGGCTCCGGCTGGGGCACGGAATCCTGCGCGGATCTAAAGCATTTCATCGATACGCAACAGCTGCCCATCGGCTGCGCGTTCCGGTTCCAGGATTTGTTTGATAACGCGCACCAGAATTACGCCGGCGATATCGGCATCGGCATTAACCCCAAACTGGCGGCTCGCATCAAAGCCGCCGACCTCGTGATCGCCATCGGCCCGCGGCTCGGCGAGATGACTACCAGTGGCTATGGCCTCATCAACGCACCGCTGCCGCTGCAAAAACTGGTGCACATTCACGCCGGCGCGGAAGAACTCGGCCGCGTCTATCAGGCCGACCTCATGATCAATGCCACGATGCCCGCGATGGCGCGTGCACTCGCCGCCATGCCACGCGTAACGCGCGCGGGCGTGGAAGCGGGTGTGGACGCATGGACGCGCGACGCCAACGCCGACTATCAGGCATGGCAGGCGCGAAAGGAAATCCCCGGCAAGGTGCAGATGTGGGAGGTCATGCAGCACCTTGAGGGCGTGCTGCCCGCCGACGCGATTCTCTGCAACGGCGCCGGCAACTACGCCACCTGGGTACATCGCTTCCATCGCTATCGCGGCTTCCGCACGCAGCTGGCGCCGACGTCGGGCGCGATGGGCTACGGTGTGCCCGCCGCGATCGGCGCCAAGGCTCTGTATCGTGACCGCACCGTCATCGCCTTCGCCGGCGACGGCTGCTTCCTCATGACCGGGCAGGAACTCGCCACCGCCGTGCAGTACCAGCTCAATGTGATTTTCATCGTCGTCAACAACGGCATGTATGGCACCATCCGCATGCATCAGGAACGCGAGTATCCCGGCAACGTGCACGCCACCGCGCTGACCAACCCGGATTTCGCCGCGTATGCGCGCGCGTTCGGTGCGCACGGTGAAGTGGTGGAGAACACCGCGGAATTCGCTCCAGCGTTTGCGCGCGCGATGAAGGCGGGCAAGCCGGCGTTGATCGAGATTAGGATTGATCCTGAAGCGATTTCGCCGAATACGACGTTGGCGGCGATACGGGCGGCGGCGAATGGGTAAGAATGCTAAACGCTAGCACTGGTGCGGCGTTTGGAGGAATAATGGCTGGAGAGGCGCAACAGTGCTAGGGTTTGTTTGGTTTGAGACTTTTCACCAGCATTTTCTTGCTCAGAGCCTTGCTGCTGTGTTTCGCGAATCTGTTGAAGGTGATGTTATGCCGCAGCGTTGCTGACAACGTATTGTTCATAGTGATTATCTTCGCTTCTATTCGCCGCATGTGACAGCACTCGATGCCATGGCACCTATTGAATTGATATTCATCGTCATTCTGTTTTTTGGTTTTGCGATCGCAGTCATCGCCTCTCGTCGTGTCATTCAGGGGCGAGACAGCGTTGGCCGCTCTCTTGCACAATTGGCATTCGTCTGGCTGCTTCCTTTTATTGGTCCGCTCGTCACAATGCATCTCCTTCGCACAGGGTCTGAGCGGGGATCAGGCGGGTACGCTCCCGACCATTCGCCGCTTGAAGATGGTGCACATATCAATCAGCGAGACGCATCATTCGCTACTGCTCGCAATGAGGTGTGGGGCATGGTGAAAGCGTTGAGGGAGGCCACGAGTGAGACACGCGCGCCTGATCAATCGGTTTCGCTCGTATGGTTTGCGTGACGCCGCGATACCACGGTGCGCCATATCTAGGCGCTAAGGCGGCACGCAACGGCACGTTCTTAAACCGAAGGGATCCCATGAAGACACACGTCATCACCGCCGGCGCGGTATTGGGCCTGCTCGTCGGCGTTCACATATGGCGCTTCATTGAGGAAGGATCGGGCTTGTTGAAGAATCCCTGGTATGTGGGCAGCGCCGTTTTTGCGGCGGCGTTCTGCCTCTGGGCGTGGCGCTTGGTCAGGCTCATGCCGCGCGCATGAATGCGCCTGTGCCGAATGCCGGTGCCGCTAGATCACCAGTGGTGGACTAATTCATGTTTTCCTGATTTAGCGCAAGCGAATGATCAACTTGACGTAAGTCCCCACAGGCCTGGGGCGTATCATTATTGACATGGCTACCTCACCGAAACGCCAATCTCCCGCGCCGCGTAAAACGCCGGAAAAAGCGGGCTCAAAATTGCCCCGACCGGTCTCAAAACCGTTCATTCGCTTCTATCATTCCGAGGAACTTCGCAAGAAAACACTTTCGACCGTCACGGCCCTGGAGCAGGCGACGGATCCGACGACACACCGCGCCGCCCTTGCCGATATTGCCGTGGAGTTGACGAACACGGGCATGGATTATTTCTTCATGGAGCCGCTCAAGGCCGCGAAGGCGGGGTTCATCGTCCAGCAATCGGCGAACATTGGCCTGGCCGGCGCCAAGCAAGTGATGGGGACCGTCATCCGCAACATCATCGGTCGCATGGATGCGCCGCAGCTGCTGTCCGTGTGCGGCTCGATCCGTCAACTGATGCGGTAAGCCTTTGAAACACTTCCGTGTCAGCCAAGTCTGGGGACAACATGACCGACACCAAACAGAGTGAAATTGCGCGAATATTCGAGCGCGCGCCGTTTATCGCGGACCTTGGGATTCGCCTGGATTCAATTGTGCCGGGAGAATGCCGCACGTCGCTTGTGTTGGCCGAGCGTCACCTTCAGCAAGACGGATTCGTGCATGCCGGCGTTCAGGCAACCATGGCCGATCACACGGCCGGCGCGGCGGCCGCAACACTCGTCGCGAGCGGCCAGTACGTGCTTTCGGCCGAATTCAGGATCAGCCTGCTGCGCGCCGCGAAGGGTAGTCACCTCACCTGTGTCGCCAAGGTGTTGAAAGCGGGAAGTTCGCTGACGGTTGTCGAGTCCGAAGTTTTCTGTGGCACACCGGACGCGACGCGCCTGGTATCGAAGGCGACGGTGACGCTGGCCGTGGTGGGGCCGCGAAATGAAAAGTGAGCACGCCGACAAACTTCTCGCACCTGCGAGCAGGTGCGGCCTGGAATTTCAATCTTGAATGCGAGTAACCATGTCTGAGATTTTCGATCTTGATGCCTATTCCCCCAAGCAAATCGCCGCGCGGGTAGAGACCATCGGCGTCGCCAAGGCGCGCCTGCCGCTGCTGTCGATGCTGATGCTGAGCATGCTGGCCGGGGCGTTTATCGGTTTGGGTGGGTTGTACTTTGTGCTGGTCAAGTCCGACCCTTCGCTCGGTTTTGCGGCGCGGCAGGTACTCGGCGGCGTGGTATTTTCGTTGGGCCTGATTCTGGTGGTTGTCGCCGGCGCGGAGTTGTTCACCGGAAATAATCTGCTGGCGATGGCATGGGCAGAGCGGCGGATTTCCACGCGGGAGGTGCTGCGCAACTGGGTCATCGTCTGCGTCGGCAATTTCATCGGCGCGGCGGGATTGGCGCTGCTGGTTTATCTGTCCCGGCATCCGGAAATGAACAACGGCGCGATTGCGAAGGAATATGTCGCCATCGCCGCCGCCAAGGTCAGCATGCCGTTCTGGACGGCGCTTTTCAAAGCGATCCTCTGCAACGTGCTGGTCTGCATGGCGGTGTGGATGTCGCTCGCGGGACGCAGCGTAATCGACAAGGTGGCCGCCATCATCTTCCCCATCTCGGCGTTCGTCGCGGCCGGCTTCGAGCATAGCGTCGCGAACATGTTCTTCATCCCGCTGGCAATGCTGCTGCAGACCTTTGACGGCGTGGGAGCGGGCGCGATTGCAATTACGTGGACCGGTTTCTTCGGCAATCTGGTGCCGGTAATACTGGGCAATATCCTTGGCGGCAGTGTGCTGGTGGGACTGGTGTATCACATCATTTACCTTCGGGTGCCGGAAAAGAAGTGACGTAACCGCGGTTGCGGAAAACCAGCGACGACTTTGTCGGGCCGCGGTGAAGTCAATAGGACAACCGCTGAAAAATCCTTGCGCGTAAGTACGGGAGCGTACAGACCCCGCGTCTCGCGCCGGCTATTCTGGCTGTAAATGCAGAGGTGAAATTGTTACACGCCAATGCGCCGCATGCCAATGCAATAGCCACGCCGCCATCGGCCCACATTTTTTTTCAACCGCAAGGACCCATTACCATGTCCAAAAGAGACGCGTACATCGCCAAGATGAAACTTCAACTCGACGAGCTGAATGACAACATGACCAAGGTGGAAGCAAAAGCCAAGGAAGCAAAGGCAGAAGCGCTGGATAAATACAAGGAAGAAATGAGCAAGCTGCGCAAGCAATCGAAACTCGCCGTCGCCAAAATGGAGGAGCTTAAAGCAACCTCCGAAGATACCTGGGAAACAATGGTCGCCGAAATGGAAAAAGTGCGTGATGCCTTTACGCATTCGTTTCATTACTTCAAGTCGCAGCTGTAATCGGGGCGAACTTGCCTGTGCCTTCACTTGTACAGGCAGGGACGTCAGGCCGGTTGAGAACGGCCTGACGTCGTGGTACTCGCCTTATGCTGTATCAAACCCGCATTCGATAAAGAGTGCTACGCTGATATTTGGCTAACATTTCTCGCGGAATGCCACTTTCCGTGACGGTACATAAATTGACTAAACCCTTCTCCATGATTCGCGAGTTTCATCTCGCCGACTGGTTCACCCTCGGCAACGCCATCTGCGGAACGGGTGCGCTGTTTTCCATGATGACGTACCTGCAGACGACCGAGATCAAGCATGTCTACTATGCATGCGGACTGGTGTTTGTCGCGGGCATCTTCGATGTCCTGGACGGTCGCATTGCCCGCTGGCGCCAGAAGACCTCGGCGATCGGCCGGGAGCTCGATTCCCTCGCGGATATTATCTCGTTCGGAGTTGCCCCGGCGATCATCGCGTATGGCTGCGGCATGCAGGGTTTTTATGACCGCATTGTCCTGGCTTACTTTGTGGCGTGCGGAGTTTCGCGGCTCGCTCGTTACAACGTCACGGCCGAAGCGTTGTCGGAAGGGGGCGACAAGGTGAAGTATTTCGAGGGCACGCCGATACCGTCATCCGTCCTGCTCGTTTTCCTGCTGATGCTGGCGGCATGGCTGGGTGCGTTGCGGGAAAATCTCTGGTTCGGCGCCGTCAGCCTTGCCGGATTCCAGCTTCACCCGCTCGTGCTGTTGTTCGCCGTCTCGGGGTCGTTGATGATCAGCCGGTTTCACATCCCGAAATGGTGAGGCGGGGAGCGCAGGAGTAGCGGGAGCAGTGAGCTTGATTTTCCCCTTGGGCACCTGCGCGGGAATGACGAAAATTACCGCCTTTGAGTGAGGCAATCAACACTAAACACAAGCACTGGTGCGGCTTTCCAGGCGAAAAGTTCTGAAACGCCGCGCCAGTGCTTGTGTTTTCGTTCTACCCCGTCCCGGCAGGCAAAAAATGGGCCGCATCATATGCGGCCCAAATATCTTTCTCACTCACTCACTCACTACAAAGGCGATCACTTCAATCTTATTGAGTCGCTGAATTCCATAAAGTTCCGAAAAATCTTCGGTTGATTGCATGTCCTTTGCATTCAGATGCTTAGCGTTGGCCCCCTACTTGGCGCCCGCGGCCAGTTCGGTGGCCTTTGCGTAGTTGGCCTTCACTTTCTGCGCCCATTCCTCTTCGACTTTGGTTTTCTGCGACGTAGCGGCGGCATCCTTTTTGTCGGCTTTGAACAAGGCCAGCAGGACTTTGTCTTTCGCCTGGGCCTCCGTGACCGGCGGCGTGAACACCAGTTTCCGGGCCTCCTCGAGTTGTGCGTTGGGCTTGCCGCCAAGGCGCTTGTCCGCGTCGTGAATGGCCTTGGTGGCCGCTGCAAGCTCCTTGTGGCGGAAAGTCACGATCTGGTCGAACATCGATGACACCACGTAGTATCGCGTCTCCGACAAATCCGAGTCGAAATTCACCTTCGCCTTAATGGTGCCGGTGAACGGGTTCGGGTAACCGGCCGGCGCCTTGGCGTACATCGACGGCAGCACCGGCAGGCGACTGATCTTCTTGTCGAGCAATAATGCCTGACCTTCTTCGGAAAGCGTGAACTGCACAAAGCGCTTGCCGGCTTCGGCATTTTTTGCGCCCGCGACCAGCGCGATGTTGGCGGGAACAATTGCGGTCACGCTGGGGTAGACAAATTCAACCGGAAAGCCGGAATTTTTCGGCGCCAGCCCGAAGAAATCCACCACCAGACCGACACCGTACTGGCCGTTGGAGACGCCATCCGGCACGCCGAAGCTGCGTTCCGTGATCGCCGCGCAATTGCCCGCAATGCGCAGCATCTGGTTCCAGCCCTTGTCCCACCCTTCGCCTTGCAGGATGGTTTCCAGCGTCAGGTGAGTGGTGCCGGAACGCGACGGCGACGAGATCGCGACATGACCGAAATACACCGGCGCCATCAGGTCAGCCCATTCTTTCGGGTCGGGCAATTTGTTGGCCTTGGTGTAGCGCGTATTCCACATGATGCCGTAGCCCGCCAGCGCCTGACCTTTGTACAATCCGTCCGGATCGTTGATCGGATAGCTGCCGACCTTGGCGGGAATATTCGGGTTGCCGCTATCGACTTTTTGCAGAAGCTTCTGCGTGGACAGTACTTCAAACGCGTCCGGGGCAGATGCCCAGAACACTTCGGGGCGGTTGCCGACCGGCTGCTCGCGTACGTACGCCATGCCCGCCGCCGTGTTCTTGTTGAGGATTTCGACCTTGTCGCTCGGGTACTTGGCCTCATAGGCTTTTTTGTAGGCCTCGGTCAGCTCCTTCGGGAATGAGGTGATGACGGTGACGGTGTCGGCCAGCACTTGGCCAGCGAAGCAAGTCATCAACATCATCGCTGCGGCGCGGACGCCAAATACCTTGAATTTCATTGCGTTCTCCTCGTTGATTTCGAATTCGATTGAATTCTAGCACTTGAAAAAATAGCCTATGACCCGCATTTGCGAAGCAAAGTTGGTAAACCTTTGAAATAAAACGGAGTTAACAATGTCGACCGTAGCCGAACAACCCCAAACCCTCGCCTTCCAGACCGAAGTCAAGCAGCTCCTGCAGTTGATGATCCACTCGCTCTATTCGAACCGCGAAATCTTCCTGCGCGAATTGATTTCGAATGCGTCGGATGCCATCGACAAGCTTCGTTTCGAATCACTCGCCAATTCCGCATTGAATGAAAACGACACCGATTTCAAGATCCGCCTGTCGATCGACAAGGAAAAAGGCACCATCACGATTGCCGACAACGGCGTCGGCATGACTTTTGACGATGTCATCACCAACATCGGTACCATTGCCAAATCCGGCACCAAGGAGTTCTTTGCCAAGCTCACCGGCGACCAGCAAAAGGACGCGAACCTGATCGGCCAGTTCGGTGTGGGTTTCTATTCGGCGTTCATTGTCTCGGACCGCGTTGAGCTGCGCACTCGTGCGGCCGGACACCCGGCGACCGAGGGCGTGTTGTGGTCCAGCACCGGCGACGGCGAGTTCACGCTGTCCAAGTCCGAGCGCGTGGCACGCGGGACCGAAGTCACGCTGCACTTGAAGGAAGACGCAAAGGAATTCCTCGACGACTACCGGCTGAAATCCATCATCCGCAAATACTCCGATCACATCCAGATGCCGATCGTGATGAAGAAGACCGAATGGGACAAGGACAAGCAGGCGCAGGTTGAAAAGGATGAAGACGAAACCGTCAACAAGGCCAGTGCGCTGTGGGCCAGAGCCAAAAGCGAGATTACCGAAACCGAGTACGAAGAATTCTACAAACACGTTTCACACGACTGGGAAAAGCCGCTGGCCTGGTCGCATGCCCGGGTTGAAGGCCGCCACGAATATACCGAGCTCCTGTATCTGCCTGGCAAGCCGCCGTTCGATATGTTCGAACGCGATACCAAGCACGGCGTGAAACTGTATGTACGGCGCGTGTTCATCATGGACGACGCCGAGCATCTGTTGCCGCGTTACCTCCGGTTCGTCAAGGGTGTGATCGATTCCAATAATCTGCCGCTGAACGTCTCGCGCGAAATTCTCCAAGAATCGAAAGACGTTGAAGCGATCAAGTCTGGCTGCGTGAAGAAAGTGCTGGGCCTGCTGGAAGACCTGGCCAACAGCGACGACGCCGGCCAGAAAGAAAAGTACACCACTTTCTGGGGCGCATTCGGGCGGGTGTTCAAGGAAGGCCTCGGCGAGGACTTCGCCAATCGCGAACGGCTGTTGAAGCTGATTCGCGTTGCCTCCACCCACAACAGCGACGACGCGCAATCGGTTTCACTGGCGGACTACGTGTCACGCATGAAGCATGGCCAGGACAAGATTTACTACGTCACCGCTGACAGTTTTGCCGCCGCCAAGAATAGCCCGCATCTGGAGGTGTTCAAGAAGAAGGGCATCGAAGTCCTGATCATGGCCGAGCCGGTGGATGAGTGGTGGCTCGGGCAGGTGGAAGAATTCGACGGCAAGAAACTGCAGTCGGTTGCCAAGGGCGATCTCGACCTGGGTGTGTTTGAAGACGAAGCAGAAAAGAAGGAACAGGAAAAAGTCGCCGACGAATTGAAGCCGCTGGTTGAGCGCATCAAGACGGCATTGGGCGACAAGGTGAAAGAAGTTCGCGTCACCCATCGCCTGGTCGATTCGCCTGCGTGCCTGGTGGTGGACGAGAATGAGTTGTCGGGCAATCTGGAACGCATGCTGAAAGCAGCGGGACAGAAAGTGCCGGGATCCAAACCGATATTGGAAATCAATCCCGCGCATGCCGTGATTGAAAAACTGAAGGCGTCCGGTGATGATGATTTCGCCGATTGGGCCAGCCTGCTGTTCGATCAATCGGTCCTCGCCGAGGGCGGGCAACTGGAAAATCCGGCGGACTTCGTGAAGCGCATGAATACGCTGATGCTGAAGCACTAAGCGGCTGAGGTAGCAGCAAATGAAGAAGGGCAAAACGTAAGTATTGCCCTTTTCTTCGCGCGCAATTTGTTGCGTTCTGTAGCGATTCGTAACATCGCCATTTTTGTCGCTGGGGCCGCTTGCAAACTGCTTTTTGCAGGCGTAACGTGTATTCGCCGCGCGGCAATTCGTTTGTGCAATTGCATACAACTGTTCATTACCTCGCCTCCGCGGATTGATTGAGGAGCGTGCCATGAAGAAAATCCTTGCTCTGTTGGCGGCCACCTTTGCGGTGGCATTGTTGGGTGGGTGCGCAAGCATGCCGAGCTTTGGCATTGCCGCGGACCGGATGGAAGTCGTCGATTACCAGAAGATGGATTTGATCGACAATTACGCGAAGCGCACCGGCATGATTGTGATCTGGATGCGCGAGCCGACCAGACTGGTCGATCGTCCCGCCGCCGGAAGTTGACGCGGCGTCCGCGCGTCTCCGGCGTTCGTGCCGGCGGGTGCGTGGCAAAATGGAGGAATGAATTCCCCCGTCCCTCCTGACATACAGACTGCGTTCAATCGAGAACGCGAGGAAATTCGTGCCAGGAAAATGGTCGACGCTGCGGCGGCGCGCACGCAAACCGTGCGTATGTATGGTCGTCTGGCCGAATTTCAGGAAAGCGTCATTGCGCGTGGCAAGGTAGAAGTGGCCTGTGAACGCGGCTGCAGTTATTGCTGCCACTTGCGCGTGGAAATCCGACCGCACGAAGCGTTCGTGCTAGCGCAACACATTGAGGCGAAATTCACACCCGAACAGCGCGCGCAGGCCTTGGCGCGCATCGAGGCGAACCTGCAGCGCATTGCACCGCTCACGCCGGAACAGCATATTCGCGCGGGAATTCCCTGCGCGCTGCTCGAGGACGGTGTCTGCTCGGTTTACGAAGGCCGCCCCGCGACTTGCCGCAAATACTATTCGGTGTCGGTGGAAACCTGTCGTAACGCGTTCAACGATACCGCCGCGCCACTGACCGGGGACATCGAAGATGAGCAGGTTCGGCTGGCCGGCAATGCGGTGGCACTGGGGTATGCGAAAGGCCTGGAAGACTCCGGACTCGATGCGACGCTGTACGAATTGCATTTCGCACTGCATCGCGCGTTGACCGGTCCGAAGGCGGAGAAACGCTATCGGGATGGCAAGCGGCCGTTTGTTTGAGCCGGTCGCGCGCTTTTCTTGTTACCGCGCCTGATGGGCCGTACGTGACTGCGCCAGCGCCCAGGTAACATGCTCGCGCACCAGGGTGGAGGGATGGTCAGCGCGAGATCGAAGGGCATCGTTGAGGCGGGCGTGTGTCTCGCCGTTGAGGTCCGGTTTCGACAACGCATTCCCCAGAGCGACCGCAATATTTCGTAGCCAGCGCTCGTGGCCGATGCGGCGAATCGCGGAACCGGCCATGCGTTCGTTGAACTCTGACTCGGTCCATGCGAACAGTTCGACCAGCGTGACATCGTCGAGTTGGTGGCGAATAGAGAAATCGTTTTCAGCTGACAGCTGCGCATATTTATTCCACGGGCAGACCAGCTGGCAGTCATCGCAGCCGTAAATGCGATTGCCCAGCAGCGGGCGCAATTTCTCTGGGATTGGGCCCTTGTGCTCGATGGTCAGATAGGAAATGCAGCGGCGCGCGTCCAGTTCATAGGGAGCGACAATGGCTTGCGTCGGGCAGATGTCGATGCATTTTCGGCAAGTGCCGCAATGTTCGGTGAGAGGCGCATCCACCGGCAACGGCAGATTGGTGTAAAGCTCGCCGAGAAAAAACATCGAGCCCGCATCGCGCGTCAGCAGCAGCGTATGTTTGCCACGCCAGCCCAGGCCGGCCTTGCGCGCCAGCGCGACTTCCATTACCGGCGCGGAATCGGTGAAAACGCGATATCTGAAATCGACCGCACTTTCTGCCAGCGTGGATTCGATCCGGTCCGCGAGTGTCTGCAACCTGGCCCTCAGCACCTTGTGATAATCGCGTCCGAGCGTGTAGCGGGAAATGAACGCCGCTTCGCCGTCTTCCAGAACTTGCGAGCTGTCTTTGGCCTCCGGTGCCAGATAATTCAACCGCACTGAGACGACTCGCAATGTACCCGGCACCAGTTCATCGGGTCGCGTTCGCGCCGTGCCGTGGCGCGCCATATAATCCATGTCGCCGTGGTAGCCGCGTTGCAGCCACTGCTGCAGATAGTTTTCCTCGACGGTAAGTTCGGTATCGGCGATGCCGATTTCCTGAAAGCCCAGTTCACGACCCCACGATTTGATATCGCAAGCGAGCGCGGAAAAGTCGGTTTCAACATTCATTCGCAAAGTTTAGCAGGCACATTCCTTTCAGCCCGATGAGTCCGATATCACATTTATCGCAATTGGAAATTGACCTTTCCGACGAAGCCGCGACGCTCGCGCTGGGTGCGGCGATTGCGCGTTTGCTGCAACCGGGAGTGTGTATTCACCTTTCCGGCGATCTCGGCGCCGGCAAGACCACGCTATCGCGAGGCATCCTGCGGGGGCTCGGGTTCGAAGGGCGGGTAAAAAGCCCTACATACACGCTGGTTGAACTTTATGTAGTTTCTAAGTTAAACTTGTATCACTTTGATTTTTATCGTTTCAGTGAGCCAGAAGAATGGAACGACGCCGGGTTTCGCGATCTCTTCAACGGGACGAACGTTTGTCTTGTGGAATGGCCGGAGAAGGCCGGAGAACTGCTGCCCCTTCCGGACCTGAAGATTCTGCTGGCGCCATCGCCGTCGACGGGACGAAGTGCGACGATCCAGGCGTACACACCGCGCGGCCAGTCCCTCGTTCAATTGCTCCTGCAAACGCTGCCATCGGCGGTATCGAGCAAGTAAGCATTTCGCACGCAAGTATCGAGCGCCAATCGGCACCGGACCTGTTTCGTCGCGGCCTGCTCACGCTACCGTTGCTGCTATCCCCGCTTCTGTCGCGCGAAGCCCTTGCGGCCGCACTTACCAAAGTCTCGTCCGCACGCGTCTGGCCGGCCAATGAATACACCCGCGTCACGTTTGAGTCACCCGTGGCACTCAAGTACCAGCATTTCTTCGTCAAGGACCCTGAGCGGCTGGTGATCGACATCGAGAACGTCGAAATTGGCCCCGCGCTCAAGGAGCTTGCGGCCAAGATCGGCGGCGGTGACCCATATGTGCAGGCGATTCGTGTCGCCGTTAATCGGGCGAATGTGATCCGCGTGGTGCTGGACTTGAAGACCGAAGTGAAACCACAAGTATTTGCCGTGCCGCCCGCCGGCGAATTCGGCCATCGATTGATGCTCGATATCTATCCCGCGCGGCCGCAGGACACAATGCTGGCGCTCCTTAATGAGGATGTGATGGGTTTCGGCAAGGGGACATATTCCCAACCGACGAATCCATCCGCAAACGATGCCGCACCCGATTCAGTTGCCTCTAGACCGCAGCAAGACGGTCGCGTTACGTCGCCGGAAAATAAAAACAGATCGGCGGACTCGATACCCGCGACGGAAGTGAGAACCACCGTCGCGGGCGAATCGAGATCGGGCACGAGTGCCCCGGACAAGGCTGCCGGGGGCAACCAGTCCGCTGCCGTCGTCACCCAACGCAAGACCGCCCGCGCCATTGTTGTCGTGCTGGACCCTGGCCATGGCGGCGAAGATCCTGGCGCCATCGGCCGTCGCGGTACGCGCGAAAAAGACGTGGTGTTGACCATTTCGCGCAAACTGAAAGATAAATTCGAGGACAGTACCAATTTTCGTATTGCACTGACGCGCGATGCGGACTACTTTGTACCCTTGCAGAATCGCGTGCAACGCGCGCGGAAGTTGCGTGCCGACCTGTTCGTGAGCGTGCATGCCGACGCGTTCGTGATGCCCGAGGCGAACGGCTCATCCGTGTTTGCGCTGTCCGAGCGCGGGGCAACATCGACCGCGGCCAAATGGCTCGCCAACCGCGAAAACGAAGCCGACCTGATCGGCGGCGTGAACCTCAGCACAAGGGAAGGGTTTCTCGCCCGCACGCTGCTCGATCTCTCGCAAACCGCGCAAATCAACGACAGCCTGAAACTTGGCAGGCTGGTATTGGCCGAACTGGGCGAAGTCAATCGCCTGCACAAGTCTGTCGTCGAGCAGGCTGGCTTTGCCGTGCTTAAAGCGCCCGACATCCCATCGATCCTGATCGAGACCGCCTTCATCTCCAATCCGGATGAAGAAAAGAAACTGCGCGACGCGGCTTACCAGAACAAGATGGCCGACGCCATCGCGGATGGCATCAAGCGTTATTTTGCGAAAAATCCCGCGCTCGCACGGGTGTAGCGCACCCGCGCGGATTTCCTGATTGGGTACTGCGTCTCCGCCGGCACCGTCGACGAAATGCAATCTGCTAGGGCAGAAACGTCACCTCCGTTGCGATCAGGTGCCCCGGACCGGCGACCGCCTTCACGCGCACCTGCCGGCCGTTCGCGAGTACTCCCGGCGTGGCGGTAAACGTCGCGGCCGAGGCGTCAATTGCCTCACCGCGTACCTTGAAACTCGCCGCGGAGACCAGGTCGCTCACGGCGCCCTGTACGGTGTAAACAACCTGATCACCCGCGCCGATCAGGCGAAACTCGCTGGCGACCAATACACCCGCAAGCTTGCGACCACGAACCTGCACGCGCGCGCCGGGAACCAGCATGCCGGCACCTGCGACCGTGGCATCGACATCCGTGTCGTTGACGCGGAATCGGCCCGCCGCGCTCACGCTTTGCACCAGTCCATCGAGCGCCAGCACGGTATCGTCGTTGCGCACGGGATTCAGTCCGCCGATTATCTGTGTGGCATTGAGCGTGTTGCTTGCGGCGTCAAAAGTGCCAATGACACGCACCCGCGCGTTCTCGCCGATCGATGGAATTGGTGGAGCGGGCGACGCGGCGATACCGGCGACGATCAGTACGGCGCCGTTGGTCGTCACGACAATCCCCGGCAGGTTAAATTGACTGCTGGTCAGCCCGGTTGCCCTGCCCAGTATTTCGACCGGAGCACCAGCGGCTACCTGCAGGGCAATGATCCGCGTGGCGCTGATAGCGTTTGAGGTTGGCTGGGGCAGGCCATACACCTCAACGCGCGTGCCAATGCCAATACGCTCCAGCGAAGAGAATCCCTCCAGTATCGTGTTCTGATCCACCTGCACGGATACCGACAATACTGTCAGCCGCCGCGCCGCCAGATCGATACCGGTGACCGGCGCGATTACCGCGCTTTGCGCGTTCAACGTGCGAGCGGTGCCCGTGGACGCGTTTGTCGCGATGGTGCCGCTGGCTTCCGTGATCATTCCCAGCCGGGTCTCGGCAATCGGCCGCGGCAATTGTGCATTGATCTGAAGCAGGGCGGACGAATCGTCCATCGAGGTACCGCCGATGCCGGTCGGTCCGAGCGAGGTGATCGGACCGCTTGCGGCAAACAGTTCTTCCGGCGGTGGCGCCACGCCGGTGCCATTGGAGCCGGTCTTGGTTTCGCCGCCGCCGCACTGTGTCAGCAACATTGTCAATATCACGGCCAGCAGGCACCGGCTGGATAGACCTGAAAGGAAAAGGTCGAGCGGAAAAGTCAATCGCATACGCATCATCATTCGCCCTTTTTATCTGCGTAGAAAAACATGCCGACCCGGATGCGCATGTCGCCTTCGCGTCCGGCATCGGCATCAGCTTTTTCGGCGGTGATTGCCTGTTCGATGGTTTCGTCGTGCACACGCTGCCACTGCAATTGCGCTTGTTTTGCGAGTGCCGCAACCGAGTCAGCCGATAGCTCATCGGAGAATACCGAGCGCTCCAGGAATTGTGGTTGCGGCGCAAGCACATTGGTCACGGCGGCATTGGCGTGATCTTCGAGGTTTTCACCCAGCGGCAGAAGCCGATCGTCGAAACTGCGCTGGGTGAGAAATGCTTTTGCGTTCAAATGTACAAAGCCTTCCGCGTCCTCGGTCGCGTAACCCAGGCGTTCCAGTTCTTCCAGCACTGCTGCCGGCCGATGGTCGAGTGTGATGGAACGCACCAGATCGTCGAATGAGGCCTGCCTTCCCGTAGTGCGGCGCGGCAGCGGCTTGGGATTGCCATCACGATCGCGCCAGCGGCGCACGCTGCGCCAGACGGCGTGCGTGGCCGAGGCAAACGACGCCATGTCTTCGGGTCTTTTGTCCCCGGCTGCCTCGGTCAGGCGGCGAATTTCCTTGCGATTCAGTCCTGTCAGGAGCGAGAGCCGGGTGCCGGTAGCGTCGTCATCGGCAAAATGCTGCCGGGCGGTATTCACATAGACGCGCTTCAACAGTTCGTTCGTCACCTGAAAGGAAACGCCGCGTGTAATCAGCAGCCGCACGATCGGCCCGAGCACGCGCGCAATCGTGTCGAGCAGATTGCGGGTGCGCTGATTTTCAGGGGATTCGGGCATCAGGACGGCTTTGGTGGCGGTGCGGGAATTATTCCCGTGCCGCGGCGCGAATGCAAATTGAACAGCAAAAGAACGATGCGGGACACGAACTGGTCGCGCCGCGGCGACGGCGTTTTGATTGTGTGGCCAGCGCGACAGGAAGTGCAATGGAATCGCCAATTTCAGGACACTTGCTTTATTTTATAAATGCGGGAATAATTCCCGCATCAACAGAATATTGCATTCCCGGCGGGAATGCAAAGGAGACGATCATGGCGGGACGATTTTCAGGATTGGTGAAGCCGGTAGCGTGGTTGCCGGCATTGGTGGCGCTGGGCGTGCTGGCGTGGGCGCCTGCCGCGCGGCCGCAGGCGCCGCCACTGATATTTCCCGAGCGCGTGTCGAAGGTGACTGTGACGCCTGCCGTGGCCGATACCGGCGTCGCACGCGAGATCAGGATTACCGGCACCTGGGCCGGGTGCTGGCCGGTCGGCGCAAGGGTGGCCGGTGCCGGCCTGGTGCGCCAGTCGACGCTGGTCGTGCAACTGGTGTTGCCCATGACCCTGATGCCTTGCCCGCTCACGTTTCAACCCTATACCGTCACCACGACTTACACGCCCGGCGAACGCGGCATCTCGCGGCTGCTGGTGCTCAATGTCGACGGAGATTTCCTCGGCGAGGCGCTGCTGGATACGCGTGCGGCCAGTGACGATCGTTCCGCGTTCAACATCACCGGCATGTGGTACGACCCGCAATCAAACGGCTCCGGGCTCACCTTCGTGCATAGCCGCGTCAACGACAATGCGGTGTTCGGCACCTGGTACGTCTATGACAGCTCGGGCAAGCCGCGCTGGTACACGATCCAGGATGCGGTGTGGAAATCGCAGGGCAGGGTGATGGAAGGCTGGCTGTATCAGACCTCCGCCGTGGCGAACTGTTCGCTGCTCTTCATCTACGGCTGTCCCGCGAGCATCGACTTGCTGGTGGTGGTGGGACGTGCGCGCGTCACCATCACCGGCAACGGGACAGCGACGGTCGAGGCCCTGACCACTGGTGGCACGGTGATTTTCTCGTCCAATGTCATTCGAGCGGAGATATGACCATGAAGATCTTCCGCCTGGATGCGCTTTTACCATTGCCGCGGTCACGCTGCGTGCGCGGCGCGCACGTGGTCCATGCCTGTGCGCGCTTCCTGCTCATGATATTCGTCGCAGGAATGTCCGGCCTCGCGGCCGCGCAGGCCAATATTTCCGTGAACTTCGACATCGTTCCCGTGGCCGCGGGTGCCGGCGTGCCAAGGCAAATTGCCGTGAGCCTGTTTTGGCCCTCCGGGTGCCTGCCGCGTGGCGCGTCGGTGATCGGTACCGAAATCGCCCGCAAGCGGACCTTTACCATCCGGCTCGACGGCAACCTGCAGGATGTCCAGCGTTGCGGTGATTTGATCGTCACCTACCGCACAACCGTCAGCTTCACGCCGGACAATGAAGGCGACTTGCGCGCCCTTGTGGTAATGGATGACGGCGTGTACGTGGGCGAAACCACGCTTCACACGCGTGCCGCGAACAGCAATCGCGCCCAATACGATCTCACCGGCATGTGGTACGACCCCACCACGTTCGGCTCCGGCATGACGTTCGTTCACGGTTTCACGGGAAGCGATACCGTGTTCGGCACCTGGTATGTCTACGACGGACAGGGTGCGCCGCGCTGGTACACCATCCAGGGCGTGCAGTGGATCGCAGGCGGGCTGCAGGCAGTTGGGCAGCTCTATTGGACCAATGCAAGTTCGGTGGTGTGCTTGCCGCCTTTCACCGGTTGTCCGGTCGCGTTTTCATCGGTGACGTCGATCGCGCAAGTGAGCATCGTGATGCAGGGCCCGAACAGCGCGCGCATCATCGCGCTGAACCCGCAAGGCGTGCTGGTCACCAATCTCATCCGATCCATCTTCTAGTCACGCGCCTGCCGGTGCGTGCGTACCGGGACCGCCGCGGGCCAGCCCCCCGAGCTTCACACCCCTGAAGCCGGGCATGGCTGGCCCGGCCGGGCGGCTACAGGTAAGCCCAGGCAAGAGCGGGCACGAGCGCCGCGATGCCCCGCAATCCAACGTAATCCAACGCATTCCGTCGCATTCCCGCTATCCGCGAGGCGGCTTGATTGCCGGAAATGCACGTCCATCCCATAGGCAAAACCCTAGTATTGGCGGGCATTTCAGGCATTTTTTGGCCCGGAACGCCCGTATTTATTAGGCCTGCAAACTTTTAATGTTTCACATGAGGTTTCACACCATTTCCAGGTGCGTTTTAGCGCTTTAACCCCTTGTTTTTACGTGCAAATCAGAACTAAATAAAATAGTGTTGCATTTTCTTTAAAGCGCACGATATAGTGCTGCCTGACCCACAGGAACACTAGATGTTGTGTGGGTTGTGGATACTTCTGTTCCTAATTCCTGTATGAGATCGGGACGCACGGTGGAAAACCTGTTGGCAAGTTTTTTCAACGCACCGTGTTCGGCAGCCGATGTGTTTCGGACGCACATTGGATTATTGCCGCCAGGAAGCCCCGCATCAGCTTTGGCTACCTGCATAAGTAGTTGAAATCATTAAAAAAGACGCCCCCTAGGAGACCCTACCCATGCGACTTGCATCCGATATCAATCCGGCGAATCCCGCAATTGGCCTGACCGCAGCATCTGTGAGTAACTCGAATACCGATTCCGCCGAATCGCGCTACTCGGACTACAAGATTATTCGTCGCAATGGCTCCGTCGGGCCGTTTGAACCCAACAAGATTGCCGTTGCCATGACGAAGGCGTTTATCGCCGTCAATGGCGGGCAGGAAGCGGCCAGCGCGCGCATGCGCGACATGGTGCAGCAATTGACCGCGGCTGTCGTGAACGCGCTGATTCGCCACAAACCTTCAGGCGGCACATTTCATATCGAGGAAGTGCAGGACCAAGTCGAACTCTCGCTGATGCGCAGTGGTGCCCATGAAGTGGCGCGCCATTACGTGCTGTATCGCGAAAAGCGCACCGCAGAACGCGCGGCCGAGCGCGCGGCGAAGGTGTCCGACGCGGTGGCCGGTGAAGTGGCCGGCATCAACGTCACCATCAATGGCGGCCATCGTCCGCTGGATGTGCTGGCGCTATCCACGCTGATCGAAGCGGCGTGCGACGGGCTCGGCGAATACGTGAACCCGAAGCAGATCCTCGAAGCCACGCTGCGTGACCTGTACGACGGCGTGCCGCAGGAGGAAGTATTCAAGGCCGCCACCATGGCCGCACGCGCGCTGATCGAAAAAGATCCGGCGTACACCAAAGTCTCCTCGCGCCTGCTGATGCATTCGATCCGCAAGGAAATCCTCGGCGAAGAAGTGATGCCGTCCGACATGGCCCTGCGCTACGCGGAATATTTCCCCGGCTACATCAAGCGCGGCATCGCCGCCGAATTGCTCGATGAACGCATGGCGCAGTACGACCTGAAAAAACTCGGCAATGCGCTGAATGCCGAGCGCGACAACCAGTTCACGTACCTCGGTCTGCAAACGCTGTATGACCGCTATTTCATTCACATTGAAGAGCAACGCATCGAATTGCCGCAGGCGTTCTACATGCGTGTCGCGATGGGCCTCGCATTGAACGAAGTGGAACGCGAAGCGCGCGCCATCGAGTTCTACAACGTGCTGTCCACGTTCGATTTCATGTCCTCGACGCCAACCTTGTTCAATTCCGGCACGCGTCGTTCACAGCTCTCGTCTTGCTACCTCACCACGGTGGCCGACGATCTTGATGGCATTTACGAAGCGCTGAAAGAAAACGCATTGCTCTCCAAGTTTGCCGGCGGCCTCGGCAACGACTGGACACCGGTGCGCGCGCTCGGCTCGCACATCAAAGGTACCAATGGCAAGTCGCAGGGGGTCGTGCCGTTCCTGAAGGTAGTGAACGATACGGCGGTGGCGGTCAATCAGGGCGGCAAACGAAAAGGCGCCGTTTGCGCTTACCTGGAAACATGGCATCTCGATATCGAAGAATTCCTCGAGCTGCGCAAAAATACCGGTGATGACCGCCGCCGTACGCACGATATGAATACCGCGAACTGGATTCCGGATCTGTTCATGCGCCGCGTGATGGAAGGCGGCGACTGGACCCTGTTCTCGCCGTCCAACTGTCCGGACCTGCACGACAAATTCGGCAAGGCATTCGAGATCGCCTATACCGGCTACGAAGCCAAGGCCGCACGCGGCGAAATGAAGCTGTTCAAGACGGTGCCGGCGCTGACCCTGTGGCGCAAGATGCTGTCGATGCTGTTCGAAACCGGCCACCCATGGATCACGTTCAAGGACCCGTGCAACGTCCGTTCGCCGCAGAATCACATCGGCGTCGTGCACAGCTCCAACCTCTGCACCGAGATCACGCTTAATACCAACGAAAGCGAAATTGCGGTCTGCAACCTGGGCTCGGTGAACCTCGTCAATCATATGAAAGACGATGGCAAGGGCGCGCGCACACTCGATCACGTGAAATTGAAGAGCACCATCGCCACCGCGATGCGGATGCTCGATAACGTCATCGACATCAATTACTACGCCGTCAAGAAAGCGCGCGATTCCAATCTCAAGCATCGTCCGGTCGGCCTCGGCATCATGGGCTTCCAGGATTGCCTGCACGAAATCCGCGTCCCGTATGCTTCCAGCGCGGCGGTGGCATTTGCCGACACCAGCATGGAAGCCGTGTGTTACTACGCCTATTGGGCCTCGACCGAACTGGCCGAGGAACGCGGCCGCTATTCCACATTCAAAGGCTCGCTGTGGGATCGCGGCATCCTCCCGCAGGATTCGCTGAACCTGTTGCGCGAAGAGCGCGGCGGCTATGTCGAAGTCGATATGTCCTCGACGATGGATTGGGACATTCTGCGCAATCGCATCAAGCAATACGGCATGCGCAATTCCAATTGCATCGCCATTGCGCCGACAGCCACCATCTCCAACATCATCGGTGTCTCGGCATGTATCGAGCCGACGTATCAAAACCTGTTCGTGAAATCCAACCTCTCCGGCGAATTCACGGTGGTGAACGATTACCTGGTGCGTGACCTGAAATCCCGCGGCCTGTGGGACGAAGTGATGGTCGCCGACATCAAGTATTTCGACGGCAGCCTCGGAAAAATCGATCGCATCCCGCAGGACTTGCGCGAGCTTTACGCGACCGCGTTCGAAGTCGATACGAGCTGGGTCATCGAAGCCGCGTCACGTCGCCAGAAATGGATCGACCAGGCGCAATCGCTCAATATCTACATGGCGGGCGCATCGGGCAAGAAGCTCGATGACACCTACAAGCTTGCCTGGCTGCGTGGCCTCAAAACGACCTACTACCTGCGCACGCTTTCCGCGTCCTCGGCCGAGAAATCGACCGGTCGTGGTGGAGAACTGAATTCAGTGCCGATCTCGGGTGGGATGACTGGCATGGGCGCAAGCGCGGTTTATGCAGGCGAAGGCGGCATGGGCGAAGGCGCGGCGGAAGGTGCGAAGTTCTGCTCGATCGACAATCCTGAGTGTGAAGCCTGTCAATAGAGAAACTGTCGCCCCGGATTTAGTCCGGGGCCCAATTTTGCTAGCGCGCTACACCGACCGAACTTGGGTCCCGGACTAAATCCGGGACGACAGGCAAATACAGCAGCTAATGCAGCACGACATGCAGCACCACTTTTTTTCACCCACCCAAAAGAAGAGGAAAAGCCAATGCAATTTCACATCTTCCAGGATGCAAAACTTGAATGGCGCTGGCAGCTCTCGAATGACGAGGGCAAGATGGTGGCCGATTCCGGCGACGGGTATCGCGACAAGGATGCCTGCCTGGATTCCATTTCAGCGGTGAAAGCATCCGACGAAGCCATCGTGCTGGAGAACGTCACCAGCCTGATGGATACCGAGCTGTTGTCGATGCCGGGCCTTTTTCGCAAACACTAACAAATCACGAGGAGTCATCATGGGTCTGATGAGTTTTATGAAGGAAGCCGGACAGAAACTGTTCGGCCACAAGGAAGCCGAAGCCGCGCAAAAGCAGGCAGACGCCGCGCCCGACAATGAAGCCGCCAAGGCAAAACTGGAAGAGCTGAACAAGAACGCCGCCACGGCGATCATCGATTACATCCACTCGCAGGAGCTTGATGCCAATGCGCTCGATGTGATGTTCGATGCCGCCGAATCCACCGTGAACGTTTACGGCGTGGCGCCAGACCAGGAAACGAAAGAAAAAATCCTGCTCTGCTGCGGAAACGTCGCCGGGGTCGCGCATGTGAACGACAAGATGGAAGTCGAAGACCCGGAACCCGAAGCGCAGTTCCACGAAGTCGTGAGCGGCGACAACCTGTCGAAGATCGCCAAGAAATTCTATGGCGATGCCAACAAGTACCCGGTGATTTTTGAAGCCAACAAACCGATGCTGACGCATCCGGACAAGATTTATCCCGGCCAGGTTTTGCGGATTCCGCCACTCGAGTAATCCACGCGGCGGCAGCAGAGAGTTCGAATCTTTCCCACGAACGGTGAGGTCATCATGGTCTTCCACATCTATCAGGACGTAGTCGGTCAATGGCGCTGGTATCTCTCTGCCCCGAACGGCGTGAAGATCGCCACCGCCCCGCTGGGTTACGAGCGGCGCAGCGATTGCCTTGCCGCCATCAAGCGGGTGCGTGAAGCAAGTGCCTCACCGATGCTGTACGACAACTTCGGGCCGATCGCGAGTGTGTCGGGAGCGATGGTGGCGTAGTACTCACTGACCAGAATCCCCAGCGTGCAGCAAGTAACCGCACCAGGCCAGACAAGCATCAAAGAAACAATCAACTGAAACCGGAAACGCCGAAATGTCCAAAGTACCAAAATCCTCGATCCCCAAGAAATTCGAAATGCTCACCGCCATGAAGGAACGCACGAGCACCAAATTCGAAATGGGCAAATCCACCCGACACGCGGAACCCAAAAAATTTGAAATGCTGGGCAACAAAGCCGCCCGGCCGCAATCCGGCTTCTTGAACACAATGGAGAGAAAACCATGTCTTTAACCTGGGACGACACACCTGCCCCCACGCCGCCGGCGCCACAAATGCCGCCGATGCAGCCGCGCCTGCAGCCACAGTTGCAGCAGCAATCCGGCACCCCCAATTTCATCTCCCAGGCCTACGCCGGCGTGCTGGCCCAACCGGGCGTCCGCCCGATGCTCGAAGACCTGCCGAATGCGCCGCCGTCGGATGACCTCGATACCAAAGTCGATCCGCGCTTCCAGCGCGTGCGCGCGGAAGAAAAGCGCGTCATCAACGGCAAATCCGATGTGAACCAGCTCGTGCCGTTCAAATACAAATGGGCCTGGGACAAATATATTTCCGGCTGCGCCAACCACTGGATGCCGCAGGAAGTAAACATGAACCGCGACATCGCCACCTGGAAAGACCCGAACGGTCTCACCGAAGATGAGCGCCTCATCGTCAAGCGCAACCTCGGTTTCTTCGTCACCGCCGATTCGCTGGCCGCCAACAACATCGTGCTCGGCACCTATCGCCACATCACCGCGCCCGAGTGCCGCCAATACCTGCTGCGCCAGGCCTTTGAAGAAGCCATCCACACCCACGCCTACCAGTACATCGTCGAAAGTCTGGGCATGGACGAAGCCGAGATTTTCAACGCCTACAACGAAGTGAAGTGCATCCGCGACAAGGACCGCGTCCTCATTCCCTTCATCGATACCCTGTGCGACCCGACCTTCAAGACCGGCACGTTTGAGGCCGACCAGAAGCTGCTGAAATCCCTGATCGTCTTCGCCTGCATCATGGAAGGACTGTTCTTCTACGTCGGCTTCGTGCAGATCCTCTCGCTCGGCCGCCAGAACAAGATGACCGGCGCCGCCGAGCAATACCAATACATCCTGCGCGACGAATCGATGCACTGCAATTTCGGCATCGACCTCATCAACACCATCAAGCTCGAAAACCCGCAGCTCTGGACCAATGAATTCAAGAAGGAAATCGAAGGCTACTTCCGGAAGGGCGTGGAACTGGAATACGCCTACGCGGAAGACACCATGCCGCGCGGCGTGCTGGGGCTGAATGCCTCGATGTTCAAGGAGTACCTGCGTTTCATCGCCAATCGCCGCGCGCAGCAGATCGGGCTGGAAGTGCTGTACCCCGGTGCCACCAATCCGTTCCCGTGGATGTCCGAGCTCATGGATCTCAAGAAGGAGAAGAATTTCTTTGAGACGAGAGTTACCGAATATCAGACGGGGGGGGCTTTGAATTGGGAGTGACCCTAAGCGGGCGAAAGGAAATGATGTAGTTTTCCGCGATCAGTGCAAATTCCTCCGCGATCATTTCAAATTGCATAGCCATAAAATGCGGAAAACCATTATTTCGGTCGCGTTGGTACTTTGATACCAACGCGCCGAAAAAAATGGCTTAAATCGATTCATATTGGAATTTAGAAAAAGACATTTACACCTAATTTATCTATGCGTAACCCGTGATAGAAGCCGCCTACGGGCGGCTTCTTCATTTTGCGACGCAAGCTTGACCGTCCCAACGCGAGTTTGTGTTACACGAGCTTCGTTTTGTGGGGACAAGAAGCTGCACCGACGCGCGTGAATACTCGTACAACCACTGCTGCTAGACGAGGTGTGCGAAGTCGTGTGGATAGTAACGACACGCTATTAAAATCCGCAGAAACATTGAAAAAAACTATGCCGCGAAGCAACCTTGGCGAATATAAAGGCCGTAGAATGACTGTATGAATATGCAGTGCAGTAAAGGCAAAAAAATTCTAAAGAAGAGTTTCTGCGCCGACAATTCTTGGTAAAAGATAGTCACTCACTGATTAACTAGCTAAGAAAACTTGGGAAATACCAAGCTGTGGGTAAGTGAGGTTGTCCTACAGGTTGTCAGGTGTCATATTGTAGACATAACTTATTGTTTTTTAACATATATATCTGAATCAAAAAACACTTCTCATCGCTCGCGAATCGGGGTATATTGGCACTCGTCAGTCGACAGTGCCAACGAGTAATCAGTGGGATATTTGAGACCGACAATAAAAAAGATCTGCGGATAGTTGACGCTACCCGCAGATCCGGTGGTCGGTCGAATGAGGACCTTCCTTGCGTGGTTTTGGCTCCAACGCAACCTGTGATGCTAACCGTTTCTGGTTAATGGCGTCAACGGCTGACACGCAATCATTCGGCCGGCTGCCTTCCTTCAACTTAGTTGCAAGAAAGGCGGTAAGACATGGCTGGAAAATATCAACTGCGCAAGAACGCGCAGTACTTCTGGAATCTGAAAGCTGGTAACAGCGAGAAGATCCTCACGAGCGAAACGTACGTCAACAAGCAGGGTGCGTTGAACGGTATCGATTCGTGCAAGCGCAATTCCGGAACCGAAAGCAATTACGTCAAGCACGGCTCTGGAACGCAGTGGTGGTTCGTCCCTAAGGCGGGTAACCACGAAACGATCGGCAAAAGTGAAATGTATGTTTCGGCGCAAGGCCGGGACAATGGCGTTCGCTCGTGCATTGAAAATGGTCCGAATGGGACGCTCGAAGACTTGACTTAGTCGCGTGCGCAGGTAGGTGTCGTGGAATTCTCTGCGGGCCACCTATCTGATGCTGCATTTATTCCGCTCTCAAGCTCGCCAGTAGCTTGAGTGCGGGTTCTTTTATCAGCTGGACAAAGGATTCAGTCATGGCAAAAACAAGACTCCTGGTGACAACCACCGGGTCGGCGCAGTTAGGCAACGTTCCCAAGTCTTTAATCCGCAAAACGAAACCTGGACGAAGCGTGGACCAGACGGAAAATTCATGGATCAGAAGGCAGATAAGGATCCGTTCAAAGGCGTGACGAAAGAGAAAAATGATCGCCCGCGCGGCGGGCTGCCTTCACCTCCCACCGAATGATTGCGCCCGATCTCTACGAGTTCAAGTGATGACCGTCGTTTCCGATGCCGATTTTGCAAGCGCGATAGCGAGCTACAGCGCCGCAGGCAGCAAACAATTTCTAATGGCGGCAAACGGCTATCAATGTCGACTGTATAACCGCGCCGGTACCTCCGCGACGTGGGACGATCTGGGGCTGGCGGATATTGACAAACAATCCGTGGCCGCCCTCAAACCTATTGCACGTTCAAACAACTTGTTCTGGGCAGATGTATCTGGTCCCATACTCGGATTCGATCCGACAGTCGCTGCCATAATCGTAGCGACGTATTCGCACATCTCTGACTGGTGTAAGGAGCGCGACCAGGTTACCAAGGGTCGGGCAGGGGAGGTCGATGACAAAACGCAATTTGAGGTCGCGTCCTTGGCTGCCTGGCGCTGCCAATTCGACGGGTGTGGTTTAGACCTGCGCACGCATTTTGCCGGCGGCAAGCGCGGCAATTACAGCTACTTCGCCCACATCGTGGCGTCATCGCCGAAAGGCCCTCGCGGCGACATAAACTTGTCTCGAATCCGGGCAAACGACCCAAGCAACATCATGCTGCTCTGTGACAAGTGCCATCGTCTGATTGATCGGGTGGACCCACAGCGATACGATGCCCGGACACTGTCAGACATGCGCGAAAAAAATATTCGCGAAGTAAATCGCCTGCTCAACTCATTGCAATTTCCCGCGGCCCACATGATCGTCGTGGGCGGGAATATCGAGGGTCAAGTTGCAGGGTTCAACGCCGAGGCCGCTGAAAACGCGATGTGGAGCAGAAAGCTCCGCAGGGCCAAACCAGAACCGCTGGTGTTCATGCGAAATGGTAGCCACCTTGCGAATAGCGGCCATCAGCATTACTGGGAAACCCTTTTTGAGTCTCTGCGTAAAGAATTGCCCGCGCTCGAAAATTATCTCAGCGGCACGTCGTTGACCAACTCCCTGCCTCCGGTTGTCGCGGTCTTTCCGACCCATGTCACCTCAATTCAGATTCTGGCGGGGCGTGTGCTGGGGAATTCCACAACAACGCATCTATTTCAACCGAATCGAAATGCCAGCCCGACGGCTTTGGGAGAGCGTTGGCAATGGCCGCATAGCGCACCTGAGCCCGCGAGTAACAAATATTCCGTAAAGGAACTTGTAGGCCACAACGGTGGCAAAGAGGCTGCACTGCTCGTGTACCTTACGGCCGCATTGGATCGGGCCGAACTTCCTGGGCGGATCAACAGCCGAATCTTCCCGCATTGGAACTACGAGCCGTCGAATGTGCGCACGATGTAATCGGAACCCAGGCAGATCTGGATCTTCTTGCGCTACGCGTTGACGACGCACTTCGCATTTTGCAGGACCAGTGGAAGGTTGAAACGGTGCATATGATTATCATCGCGCCGTCGAGTGCGTGTGTATTGCTGGGACAGAAACTACAGGCGCGACATCACGCGAAGTTTGTCATTTACGAAAGGAAGCGCGACCCTCAGTCGCAAAGTCGCGGTTCCTTTGTTCCAACCATCGCGATAAGCGGCAGCAAGGTCGAGCTGGTGGGTACAAACAAGGAGGTTTCGCTCGGCTAGGCTGGTGAACAACAGGCCGAACCTACGATCCAGCTCTATACGCGACGCATCGGAAGCCATTTCGGGTTTCCAGAAAGATTGAACATGAATCAAAATTTGCCATTTTCAAAAACTGTAATCGCAGCCTTGATCGCGCGGCGACAAGAGGACCAATGGGAAACGTTTATCGTATCCATGTTGCGCAGACTCGAGATATCGGCTGACGAACTTGCACGAGCCAAGACGAAATACGAAGAGCTCGCTCGTCAAGTTGCAAACAAGCTCAGCATTGCCGACACCGATGTGCATATCGTGGTGCAAGGTTCAATGAGGACTCAGACAACGATTTCGCCACGCGGAAACGCCAAGTTTGATCTCGACATTGTTGTCAAACTGACGGGGAGCCGATTCACCAATGCCGAATCCGAGGCGTTTTTTGCTGAATTTGGAAGGGCATTGGATGGGTTAAATGAAACCACGGGCGATCCCGAACCACGCCGCAGGTGCTGGCGCCTGCAATACCCGGGCGAACCATTCTATTTTGATGTTACTCCAGCGATCCCCGGCAGTCTGGAAATCACCGGAACTGATTTGCGGGTTCGTGACCCCAACACAAAATGGAGTCCATCAAATCCGGAGGAATATGCAGTCTGGTTCTGTGAAATTGCGAGCCGCAAGTTCAATTTTCAGCAACGTGAAGTTGTAAACCTGACCGAGGCGAAGGCCCAAGTTGATCCTATCCCGACGACGCGCATAGGCATAGATGATGTCTTGCGGCGCACGGTCCAGCTGATGAAGCTGCACCGGGAAAACTCGTACTATTACCTCGCGGACGCTCGAAAAGAGGCAATGCCTATCTCGGTTATCTTGGTCACGCTGGCAGCCAAGGCGTACCAAGAGGTTTGGGCAACCCGGCGAAACGACTTCTCCACTCCACTTGAAGTGGTGTTGGAAATTGTTGAGCAAATGCCCATCCACATTCGTCGACTTAACGGCAACTACCTGGTAGAAAATCCCAAGCTTTCCAGAGAGAATTTTGCTGACCGCTGGAATTCCGACAATGGCGTTCGTGCAAAAGAGTTTGAGAAATGGCATGGCCAGCTGAAAGACGACTTGCTGGCTTTGTTTACTGAGGACTATAACTACCGGACAGAAAATCGAATCCGTAGTGTGTTTGGACAAGCGGGAGTCGATGCGTGGAAGCAAAGCCTACCGAAAACTCCCAATGTGTTAGACGGACTGCTGGCCACGGCGCCATCAAGTGTCCGCGCGAATCCAACGAAACCGACACCTGTTGGTTCAAAAAATACATTGGCCTGACTTGAGTGTCGGCAGTCGACTTTGAAAATGCAGTTGCGGCAATAGAGACTTGGCTTGATGGTGCTGGTGCCGCGTATGCGACGCGCGCGCCGGCACTTTCGGCGGGCAAGCGGCTTAACGTTTGGACGCTGCAGAATGTACATCCGGTCCTCATGGGTAGCGCGGTCGAGCTTATGCTGCCGAGAGATTTTCCGGTCAGCGCGCCTCGAATCAATGTCGATAAATCTCTTTGCCTGGTTCTGCCCCATGTAGAAGAGACCGGCCAAATTTGTTTGGGGGTCGAGTTTTCGCCAACGGATTTTGAGAACCCGATCGGTGCAGTGGAGCGCGCCCTGCAAAAATTGCGGTACTTTTTAACCCAGTGTGAGGACAGCACCTGGATTAAGGGAGAGTTCCAGAAGGAACGAGTTGCCTACTGGACAAGATTTTGCGACAAGCAGCGCAAAAGGAGCACGTCGCGTCCGGCTGTAGTGGATGCATACGTCTATTTGCACCCATTTTCAGGTCACACGGACGGACGCATTGCCGTTTACAAGAAGGGCAAACTTGCCGTCGTATGCATGGCGGATGGCGATCCCCTAAAATCGCTGCCCAGCATGGGTTGTCCAAAGGTACCTGGTCCGGGGACATGCGCTGTTCGTCCACCTTCCGGAATCGGAGCCATGGACACCCCTCGAGTGGCCGACGACTTTTCAGGCGCTGGAAGTATTGGTCGGCAGAATCACCGATCACCAGTTGTCCGTAATGTCATGGTGGACTGAAAAAGTGGAATGACAAATCCAAGCGGCATGAACAATCCCGTCCCGCCTTCGTGGTTCTCACTCAGAACAGTCTGCTCTTTGGGTACCAGCTGTTCCCCGCACCAATCTCGCTTCTCTCAAATCCCGGCGTCGAACCTGTCGAGTTGAGTCGCATTGATCCTGACTGGGCCTTGGCCCGTGATCATCAATTGGACGTGTTGCACATCAGGCGCACGAAACATGTATTGATATTGGGCTGCGGCTCATTGGGAAGCCCGATTGCAGAATTGTTGGCCCGCGCTGGAATCGGCAAACTCACCCTCGTGGATTTCGAGACCTTCGAGGCCGAGAATAGTGCCCGACATGTGCTTGGGATGTTAGCGATTGGGCAGAAAAAATCGATCGCGCTGCAAGAGAGATTGAGATCCGAGATTCCCGGCGTGGAAATCAAAGCGCTCGTTGCTGTCGCCAGTTCGTGGATTGCTGATTCGTGCAAGCGGGGCGACTTCGACCTCGTAATTGATTGCACCGGTGAAGGTGGCATTCGCGTACTTCTTTCAAAATTGCGAAAACAGACTCTCGGCGACTGTGGAATTGTGCATGCGTGGCTTGAGCCATTTGGTGCAGCGGCTCATGCTGTGTACTTGAGAGGAAATGACATATGGCCGGACTCCGATCCCGCAGACAGCCTGGTGAATGTTGCGACTTGGCCGACGGACACGAGGGTGAACTTACCTGCCTGCGGTGCCGGTTTTCATGTTTACGCCGCCGCAGATGCATGGCAGGCCGCAGGATTTGTCGGTGAAAGGCTTCTGAATATTATTGATGGCAAGGTGACGCAGTCGCTGGTCTGGTCATGGATTCGAACCCGTTCATTCTTTCTTGCTTTGCCAGTAAATGCCTCCCTAAAGTCGATCGTTCCGGAAAACGGCTCTCGCGATGAGGCGGTCATGATCACTCGCAATTTGAACGCGTTGCTAAGCAGCCATGATCCATAGCGAGGCATTGATTTATCGGTTACTCGGTGCGAATTGGACGCTTACATTCTCGGCCGAATCGCTGTTGACCTTGCACAAGCACCGGCAAAAATGGTCATGGTCGAAGGAGAAGGTTGGGCAGCTATACAGCGAAGACCTAACGGGATCCGAGGTTTGCATTAGCTTTGTTTCGGTCCTTCACAGCATTAAGGCGTCCCATAGCGGTGTGCGATTTGACTCTGCGGCCGCCGAAAAGGAACGTGCCAAGTTGTTCGGAAAAGGACTGCATTGCATCGGGTTTTGGCATTCACATCCGGAAGCGCTGCCGAGTCCCTCGAATGAAGATGAACAACTGGCAAAGGATCACGCGATGGCGGCAACAGGGCTTCTCACTGGCTTGGTGTTTGTCATTGTCGGGAACCGCGCCTTTCCAGAAGGTATATATGTGGGTGTGCATGACAGAGCGAAGTTTTCCGTGGCTGAGAGAGTACCGCGTTAGACGTGCTGAGACAGAATGACGCTTGCGAAAAAGGCGCGAATGAATGGCGGGTTGCGTTAGGTCCCGGGCTTTGCCTTCAGAAAAGCGACGATTTCACGGGCCTTGACCGTCCTTGTTGGAAATAGATCCTTTCAAGAAGGCTTGTACGTGGCGTGCACGACCACGTGAAGTCTTCTGTGGCAAAGTTAGCCAAAGGCGAGCGCGGTAATCACTCCATTCGAAGCGGAACGGATGCAAGAAAATCGAGAACCTAAAACATCCTATGCATCCACGATGGTAACGTCGCTAAGGTCCCAAATATCGCTCTCTACACTAAGAAATGGAGGGCAAACGTTTTGCGAAATGTTCCTTCACGTCATTTGTGCCTGAAGGCTTCTCGAAAATTTGAATATCTTTTCAACCAAGAGGAAACGGTTGACTTTGCGACCCCTAACGCACGCGCAATTTCAACTTTCGAATACCCTTCTCGTGCAATGAGGACCGCTTGGTCGACTAACGCAATCGTTTTCACGCCTTTGCCACGACGAGTTGGCGCAACTTCCTCTTCAAGTTGCAGCCAAATTTCGGCTTCGCGAATGAGAGAAGCATTTGGCGCTTCAAGGGTGTCTTGATCAATTTTTTTGCGAAATATTGCAATCAGTTCCGGATACGGTTTGCATAGCGCAGTCCTACCACCTAACTTGAGGAGCACGCGACGTGCACCTCTGAGCGCTTCGTAAAGCTCTTTGTCACGTTCGTTGTCGGTAAATACGGGCGCGGCTTCAGGAAACATCAGCCACAAAAATGTATTTTCGTAGTGATTAACTCTTTGCAGGCCGTCAGGCCCCTTCGTGAATACGATTCCGCGTAATTCGGCAATCCCCCTCGCCATGCGCCCTCTCCGGTATGCCGCAAATCTTTTAGCCCGGCTTCGACCGTCAGGACCGGCTTGCGAATGAACACGACAAAATCTGTTGCCCGGCCATGCGTGACGAAAGCAGATTTCACAGATTTGAGCGACGCGCCATTTGGTAATTGCCCAGCCGATCAGCGCCAGACCCCAGGCGACTTTCTCCATCTCCTTGTAGGAATCAGATTGTGCCGACAGTGCAAGTGACCGGCCCAAAATCGCGACAGATGCAACTTCGCCTTCTACCATTTGCGGCATGCCCCTTATGCTTGCCAGACCGGAAGTCTTGAATCTTTCAAGCAATTCGGAAGCTGAACGACAATTGGTTACCGTGGAAAGCACCGCTAGATTTGTCTGGCGAATTTTTCGATGGATTACCCTCGAAATGAAATCGATGAGCGCCATACCTGAGGTAAGTTCTAGTTCGTGCCCACTCACATCGCATACGCTCAGCAGTGGCGCGAGAAAATTGTGAAAACGGACGCGATCAAGTCGATCCGACTTGCCGGGGGAATCCACTATGCTCAATTCTTCCGCCGAAAAGCACAAGGCCCAAGAACCGCGCCCGAGAAAGTCTGTGCGCGCTCTTTTCTTCAAGTTGCGGCCAATAGTTCGCATTTGCTGATTTCAAATGGCGGCGTGGCTTGCTCTCGAAACCTGCGCTTCCCAGGGATTTCCCCTTGGAGGCAGTTCGCATTTGTTGTTTTGGCACGCGCTTCCATCTTGCGTGACATTGCATCATCATGCGTTCCAATGCAACAAAACAATAGGAATTTTTGTGAAGAAACTGATCGGCGCAAAGGAAGTGGCGACAAAGCTCTCAATTAGCCTGCGCAAGCTCGAACAGATGGTCGCCAACGGCGAGCTTCCCGGCTACTTCAAGTTGGGACGAATCAGGAAATGGGACCTTGCCGCAATCGATGAGTGGATTGAACGCAGAGTTGCGCACTCGCCGGACAGCTAGCGACTGGATATACCTGAGATATACGAGGCCCAAGTGCGCTTGATAGCTGCAATTGCAGCGATAGCCAAGGGTTATTGAAATCAAAGATGAAAGGGTAGATCAGTTGGCCAGACCGGTCTTATAAGCGTTATGAGCGCAGAACGAAAAAACTAAGTTGCTAGGCCAAAAGCACGAAAGCCCCCGCTCTTGCAGGAGCATTTGGGGGCATTCGTGCGGGAGGCAGTAAACACAAAACGCACCCGCGAGCGCGTATTGTCTGCCTCCCGTAGCCCGGTGTCAAGCCCGATTCTTGCCCGGGGGGTCTAGCTTGTCTCAAAAAAACCAACGAAAGGTTTTAAAGATGAGCATTCATTTGAATTCAGATTTTCTCTTTTATTCGAGTGCATCACAAACGACCATCCTAAACGATTCACTCGCGGAACTCGATTTTGAACAGGTCGATTTCTTGGTGACTGCGCAGCCTCGAGTTTCTGATGTTGCCGCAGCGCGCTTCTCCTTAATCGAACCGCCCGTGTCAGCTTATGTGTAAGCGCGATGGCAAGTTCAACTCAATATCCAGGTTCACAACGTTGTCAGGAAGGCATCAGGGTGACCCTCGCTGCCTCTTGCTGCCCTTCGCATTTCCACGTAGGAAGATGGTTCCTTCCGACTATCCGCCATTCGAATTAGTTCTCGGCGAATCTGGATATGACCCACTCGGCTCCGCGATGAAAAAACGTCATTGCCTCGCGAAGCAAATCAATGCGAACGCCCCGCCGCTTCGGCTGGTCGGCCGCGCGCGACCAACGCCAATTCGACCGTAGCTCGCGCAAGCTGCACTGGAACCTCATGAACTAATCCGAAAGTGCCTGTCTAATCCTGCCAGGCACTTCGGCCAGTGTGGGACGTATGCCTGTTCCCATTTGCAGTTTTTAGCCTTTTGTATCGCTTGTCCTACTACAGGGCACAAAGCGGGAGTAGGACGGCCATTTGTCAATCATCTAATGACTCTCTTCGCCCATCTCGCAATTACTTAAAAGGAATACTCATTGAAACCAGTTCGAAAGATTCACAACCGAAGTCCCCACAAGGTCATCGGTCGATTCCCGTCAAACAAGTCACGTTTCTGCATCTGGTGGGAAAGCCAGTTGGAGCAAGATTGCCTGTTTCACCTTGAATTCGATCGCGAGGTGGCGGCTATCTCGGGTCAGCCATTCCACGTTTCCTACGTGCTGAATGGCAAGCGGCGTCGCTATACCCCGGATTTTCTCGTCGAGGGATCGAATCTGCGCGATGTCATCGAAGTGAAACCGCTGGCGAAAACCTTGACGCCGGAGTTTCGACTCTGGAAAGCCGCCGTCACTGAAGTGCTCGCGAGACACAAATACCGATTCTTCATTAAGACCGAACTTGATCTCCGTCGGGAACCGGAGCTCTCAAACCTGAAATGGTTGTATCGCTTCCTTAGAACCGAGGCCACGGACTACCAGTGTCAGCAACTACTCGCGCAAATTCAACGCGGCGCGAGAACCGTGGGCGCGGTCCAAGCGCACGCCCGCGTCCACAACAGTGACGTCGAGTTGGTATGGCATTTGATTGCAACACGCGCTGTAGAAGTCGACCTTAACCAGAGGCTCACCGAGCAATCGCTCATTTCTTCGAGGAGTAACGCGTAATGTCATTTAATCTGAATTTGACCAATCCAGTTGTAGGACAACAAGTGCAGTTGCATGCCCAGCAGTATTCAATTGGGCTTCCGTTGCCCGATGGGCGTTTCTCCCTAACCAACGTCAAGAACGGCACGACACTGCTCATGGCGCGCCAGGAACTGGCGCAGAAGTATCTGGACGGGTTTGCCGAGCACGTCGCCGATCCCGTGGCGGCAACGTTTCTGACGCAACGCAAACTGAATTTGCTCGACCTCACGATTGCCTCCGAGGAGGACAAGAAAACGGTCCGGCGCAAGCAGGCCTATGTTGACGCATTGGATAATTTGGGCGTCAAGACCTACCAGCCTTCTCGCTTCACCCAAGTCATCGAAGCGGTCGCAGCGGAAATTGGCGATGTGCGAAAGCCGACGCATTGGACCCTGCAGCGGTGGCGCCGCGATTGGGAAAGGTCGCAGGGTGATCCTCGCGTGTTTCTTCCCCAGCGCGCGCGGCGTGGCAATCGGCAGCTACGTTGGCCACAGGAACTTGTCCAACTTGCCGGTCAGGTCGCAAAGGAAGGGCTGCTCACCAAGCAAAAACACACCGTCACAAAATTCTGCCGCGACTTGGAAACGGCGATTGCAGACGCGAACAAATTTCGGGAACCAGCGCATCACATCAAGATGCCGAGCGAGGGTTCGGTGCGTCGCTATTGTTTGCGGATTGATCCCTTCAAATTCCTGTCATCGCGGTCCACGTGGCGTGCAGCGGATCGAACCCAGAAACAGTATGGCCGTGGCGTAAAGACCAGCCGAATTCTGGAACGGGTAGAAATCGATCACACGTTACTGGATTTGTTTGTGGTGGACAGTAGGTCCGGAATCATTCTCGGTCGCCCCTGGCTCACGATCGTCATTGACGCGCATTCGCGCGCCATCCTGTCGTTCTACCTGTCGTTCGGGCCACCGTCATGGGTCGCGGTGATGGAAGCGATGAAGCGCGCGATCTTGCCGAAAGGGGACCTCCGCAAGGTGTATCCCGAAATTCAACATACTTGGGATTGCCATGGCCTCATGGAACTGGCGATTTCGGACAACGGCAAGGAGTTCGTGTCGGCCAACCTTGATGATGGCGCCGATGCGCTTCGCATCCGGATTCAACTGTGCCCCACATGAGCCCTGGTACAAGGGGCAAGGTCGAGCGCTTCATGCGCACGATCAACCAGGGGTCTCATCCACGCCTTGCCTGGCACCACGTTTGGCAAGCAATACAGATTGCCAGATTACGACCCTACCAAGCATGCCACGGTGGATTTCCATGAACTGGTGAAGATCATGCATATGTGGGTGGTCGATATCTACATGCAGGACTACCACTCCGGCATCATGACTACGCCAGCAGCGAAATGGGCGGAAGGAGTCATCGAAAATCCGCCCCGTCTGCCGCCGTCCAGACGCGAGCTCGATATCGCGCTTGGCGTCATCGTCGAACGCACTATTCATCACTATGGGATCGAGATCAACGGGCAACTATTCAACTGTCAGGACCTCTCGTTGATTCGCGCCCGCATGGAAAATCCGGAAGGGCAAGCGCCAAGCCATGGCGCGGTTGAAGATCAAAATGCTTCCCGATGACATCAGGGGTATTTACGTGCGCGATCCCCTGACTGACGAATACCTGTGGGTGCCAAACACGGAGCCCGAATATGCCGAGGGAAAAGGTTGGCACCAGCACAAGATCATCCAAGCCTATGCCAAGACCTTGGGAACCGGAAAGGTTGACCAGGAGGGACTGCGTATCGCCGAGGCCAAGATCGCGCGTCAGATCAAGAAAGTCGTGAAGCGCGGCGGGGGAAAGCGGGGCAATAAGCACGTGGCTCGTTACGAGAATGTGGCCCAGTCGGACTACCAGCAAGCGGAAGCCGCACAGGCAGAACGTAATCCTTCAAGCGAACTTGCCGAGTTCTCGGATGAGCCTGGCAACACCAATTTCGGTGAGCGGCCCCTGTTTGTCCCGACGGAGCTGCCTCCGGCCCAAGATGGATGGGAGGTGAACTCAGACTAGACCATCGACCGCACTCTCCGTTCTATTTTCCTCCAACTGAAAGGTTAACCATGCGTACACCAGACCAGACCGCCGATACGACTGCTTCTGCCAAAGCGGGTTCCCTCGACAAGCTATACGGGGCCTTCGTCCGCCATCCGCGCCTTACCCATTTGATGGAGGCAATCGATGAGTGTCTTGAAGTCACCCGCGAAGATCAGGAGCCGCGCTGCATGACCATTGTCGGTGAATCGGGCGTCGGTAAAAGCACACTTATCGCCCAGGTATTGAAGGGCTATGCGGCGGAGGAAACACCCACGGGTCGGATCGTACCGATTTTGGCGATCGATGTGCCAAAGCCGTGCAGTGTGAAGGGAGTGACCACCACTCTCTTGAGCGCGCTGGGGGATCCTCAGCCGGATCGGGGTAATACTGTGAGCCAGATCGAGCGCCTTTACAAGCCCGTCATACATTGCAAAGTCGACATGATTATTCTCGATGAATTTCAGCATCTCCTGGATGAGAAAACCGAGCGCGTGCTGGGCGATGTGTCGGACTTCGTCAAGACGCTGATCAACCGGACAAAGATATCCTTTGTGCTGGTCGGAATGCCTAGCCTGGTCAAGGTTGTGGAAGGGGATAGCCAAATCCAGTTACGCAGCCGCTTCATGAATCGCATGACGCTGGAACCTTTCACCGGCAGCGTGACAATGGCGACGAATACCGGAAGTTTCTTCAACAGATTGAATTGACGCTGCCGTTTTCGGGCCAATCGAATTTGTCGGATTACCATCGCGCCATGCGTCTCTACGTCGCATCGGGCGGCTACCTCCGCTACACCATGCGTGTAATCAAGTCCGCGGCCCGCAAGGCCATGAAGCTGAAGCTGAACGAGATCGATGATGCCGTCCTCGTCGCCGCCTTTGACGCGGAAATCGGCGCGAGCGGTTTTGTGAAATTCAACCCGTTTACCGTGAATATCACGGCCATTGAGAACGAGATCATCGGCGGAAAGAAAAATCGGCACAAAGGGGCATCATCCAATCGGATCAAGTCCAAGAAGAAGGACGAAGCTGGCGCAGTTGCGGAATTGTCTTAGGGAGGCTCAGATGCAGCGATCGGCAATGGCACTGCTGGTAAGACCCGATCCCTTTGACGATGAGAGCCCGCTAGGCTACTTATTGCGCCTCATTGATCTGAATGGGTTGGTGTCTGGCAATCACTTGCTTGACCTGATTGCTGTGGAGGGACGGCGCTGGCGGTCCCTCTGGGCGGTTGCCACGCGCCCACAGGGCATGATGGATCTGGCAATTGCCCTCGGCAAGCCGGTGGAACCCTATCGGCAATTGGCCTATACACGGTCGAATTCAGAATTGTTTTCAACCTGTTTGTTTAAGGGTTCGCAAATTCCGCGTTGGGCTCTTCGAGTCAAAAGGTCGCACGTGTGTGTCGTCTGCCTGCGGGCATCCGCGCACGCGCGTGCTGTGTGGGATTTGTCGCTGGTCGAAGGTTGCCCTCAGCACAACATCCGGCTGATAGATGCCTGCCCACATTGTCACTCCGCACTCCGCATGGCCCGGCAAGAGGTTGCTACCTGCGGCTCGTGTGGCTTTGACTTGCGACTGGCTGAAGGTGAACCGTTGACGACGGTCGAAAGCGACCGGCTTCGTTTGATCCTCCACGCGTTGGCAGGACCACATGACCGCCCCAATATGGTGGGCGAACAGGTGATCTCCAAAGGTGGCTGGCTGGCGCTGCTGGCGTTTTTATGGCGCTCCGGGGGCGAATGGGCTCGCATCGGAAAAAGTGACACTTGAAATCCCCGATATCACGCGAATTCGCGGCGAGGGTATCAGCGAGGCCCTTGTCGGCTTACGTGATTGAGTCAATTCGACACGCTCGTGAGGGCGCATATCGGAAAGGTCGCGTTGCAACTGCCGGCGCTAGGAATCGAGGCGTGGATCATGCGCCTACAAGAACGATTGGTCGCGCGTCAGTACCACGCCAAGGAATTTGACGTACTGCGAGCGGCGCCGAGACGGCTCGCCAGCACAACCCTCAATGACAATGGGGCGGTAGACGTCGGTGGCGGCAAGTCGTTGATGAGCGACACGACCTTTAGCCGCGCTCAGGTTGCCAAGATTCTAGGTGTACCCACGGTCTACTTTCGTCGGACGATGCCCTGTCGGGCCTTAAGGAGGTTGATTGCTTGGCGGCGGATGGCAAGAATGTAAGTGCGTACGCGTTAAACGACTTGTTGAGTCGCATTCAGCGCCAGATCGTGTCGAGACCTGCAGGCAGAACTATTTCTGTTCGGGACATTATTGTTGGCGGTAAGCTGCCACTCGCCGGCAGGACACTCTGGGAGCTTTTGTTGAATTGCGCGAAGGGAGAATATTGGGTGTCGCGTGGGTTCCTGGGCAGCCCTTCGCAACAATGACATTGAATCGCGAGGATTGTGCTGACTTTTTAAGGGAACGAAAAGTTGATGACGGATTTCTGTCAGTGCCCGAGGTGGCGCTCCACCTGCGGACCTATTCGGACGTGATTTATCGATTGCTCCGTACCGGAAAATTGATAATGCATGAAAGAGTATTGCAACGGACCAGCAAACAATGGTGCATGACTAAGACGGATCTCGAAGAATTCGATCGCACCTACGTGTTGGCGGGTTCAATGGCGCGGCAGTTTTCTGTCAATCACACAAACGTTGCCGACAAGATCCGCGATGCCGGCGTTGAGCCAGTGTCAGGGCCAGTATCGATGATGGTCTGGTTTATCTGTTCCGGCGACAGGATTTACGATCTATCGATCTTGCTGCAGCGGTGAAAACGCATTGCTATCGAACCAGGGCCGGGCGACCGAAGTCTGGTGCTCCGGCGCGCCATGCTGAATTCGCTCAAATGGAACTGCATGAATCCTCGGTGGTCATGGCGCGTCTGAATATTTCGTCGCAGCGCTTGGGCCGCTTGGTGAAGGATGGCAGACTTCAGTGCATTGAACATTCAAATCAACTGGGAAACCGGCGCGTGTTCGAGCGTGGGGTCGTTGACACATTCTGCGCGCAGTATCGCGAAAATGCTGGCTGGATGCGCATAGAGGATGCGGCGAAATACTTCGACGTATCGCCCCAAGGATTTCGGCGAAATTGGACAGATTCGGGAAGGCTTAAGACCGAAACAGATGGGTTGGGGACATACCTTCGAGTAGAGGACGTTGACGTGGCGATCAAGCAGAATAGAACTCAACTTACCGCGCGGCAGGCAAGTCAACTAATCGGGATCGAAAAATCCACACTCGCCAATTGTCATCAGCTAGGGAGAATACGACCAATTTCCGGACCAGGCATCGATCAGTTTGGGACTTACCTCTACGACCGAACGTCCGTACTCGCGTTGCGACAATACAATATTTGTCAAGAATCAGCAGAGAATGAAAAAGACAAGGCATGAAAACTTCCTGCGGAATTCTCGAAAATGATTGCGTTGTCTGGTGATCACTGAAATTTTGCCTGCCATGCCACGGGCGTCTGTTCCTACTTCATGGCGACTGGCTTTTTCATGGCGCAACATATCTGTGTGAACGAGCATCGGCAAAGCCGCCTGTGCGTGGGATGGCTTGGGCGCTTTAAGTGGTGCCAGCATGCCCCCCGTCCCGTTGGCGCTGACAGGTCCGTGGCTTGCTGTTGGCAGAGTTGGTCATACCATCCGCAGCTCAAAGCAAACGCTATTAATGTCGGATCGGACATAAATCTCGCCGCCGTGGGCACGGATGATGGAGCGAGAAATAGCCAAACCCAATCCAGCCCCTTCGCCGCTGCGGTGCCGCGACGGGTCGGCACGGTAAAAGCGATCAAATATCCGCGATAGATGTTCCTGAGGATCGGCTCGCCAGTATTTTCGATCGCCAGCGTAGTGCCTTCTCCGGTCATCTCGATACCGACACGAATGCTGCCGTCCACAGGGGTGTGGCGGATCGCGTTGGATAACAGGTTGGCTAGCGCCCGGCGCAGCATCAGCTTGTCACCGGATACCTGTCCGGTACCGGTTACCGAGAGGTGCAACGCCTTTTCCTCAGCCAGCGCATCGAAAAATCGAACAGTTCGCGCACCTCCTTCGACAGGTCAACAGGTTCACGATTGGGCACAATCAATCCGTTGTCGGCTTCTGCAAGGAACAGCATGTCGCCAATCATGCGCGCGAGGCGTTCGAATTCCTCAGTATTGGACGCCAGCACCTCACGGTATTCGTCGGGACTACGCGCCCGGGTCAGCGCCACCTGGGTTTCCGTCATCAGATTGCTGATTGGCGTGCGGAGTTCGTGAGCCAGATCGGAGGAAAAATCCTTCAGCCTTTGAAAGGAATCCTCGAGGCGGGCGAGCATGTCATTCAAGGCTTCCGCGAGTTCTTCCAGCTCGACGGGAACCGAATCGACCGCCAGGCGGTAGTCGAGCCGGCTTGCCGTGACGCCAGCCGCTCCCTCGCGAATGGCCTGCAAGGGCGCCAGCCCGCGCCTTACCGCAGCCCAACCGAGGAGCCCGGCCAAGACGGCAGCAACGGCCACGAACAACCAAAGTGTCCGCTGGAACGAGGCCATGAAGTGTTCATGGTGCGTGATGTCGATCGCCACCGCGACAAGCACCGGCGGCCAGCCGGCGATACCTGTCGGCAACAAGGCGGCAATGCCGCGCCGTGGTTGCGCGCTAGGCAGCCCATCCTGTTTCCAGACTTGCGGCTGCGGCGGACTCTTGATGGTGTCGCGCGCCAGCAAGGTGGGCGGAAAGCTGGTGCCGGTGGTAACGAACAGTGTCTGTTCGCCGGGGCCACGCACCAGCATGGCGAGGCCATGGTGACCGACCAATGAATCGTCAAGTTGCGCCACGAGTGCACTGAGATCAGCGGGCGTCTGCACTTTCTCCAGCAGGTTTCCGGCCAGATGCAGCTTGCCGGTCATCTGTTCCATGTCCTGTTCGACAAAGTGTTGCTCAACCGCATTGCCAATAAAAAGCCCCAGCATCAGCAACACCGCCGTCGAGATGGCCGCAAACAGTAGCGTCAGCCGGGACGTAATCGACTTGCGGCCGCGCCTCATTCAGGGTCATCCTCCAGCACGTAACCCATGCCGCGCACGGTGCGGATGAGCTTGAGTTCGAAACCGTCGTCCATTTTGGCGCGTAGCCTGCGTACCGCCACTTCAATGACATTGGTATCGCTGTCGAAGTTCATGTCCCAAATCTGCGAGGCAATCAGCGAGCGCGGCAGCACTTCGCCACGGCGTCGAAGCAGCAGCTCCAGTAGCGCGAATTCCTTGGCCGTGAGGTCGATGCGCTGGCCACCGCGCGTTACCCGGCGGCGCAGCAGATCGAGTTCCAGATCCGCCACGCGTATCTGCTCTGCCTCCCTGAGGCGACTGGTGCGGCGCAGTAGCGTGCGCACCCGGGCAAGCAGTTCGGCGAAGGCGAAGGGTTTCACCAGATAATCGTCGGCGCCAAGTTCGAGGCCCTTCACTCGGTCGTCAACCTGATTGCGCGCGGTAAGAAACAAGACCGGCAATTCGCGCCTGGTGCGGCGTATTCCAGCGAGAACCTGCCAGCCATCCAATTTCGGCAGCATCACATCGAGGATCGCCAGGTCGTAATCCCCAGTCTCGCCCAGATGCAGCCCGTCCACGCCGTCGCGCGCCAGATCGACGACAAAACCAGCCTCGACCAGACCCTTCTTGAGGTAGTCACCGGTTTTCGGTTCGTCTTCGACAACCAGAATCTTCATCGCGCCTTTCTTTCATTTTTCTTTCATGACGATGCGGCGATTGTGCGCTTCCAGAATCAATGCACGTCAATGATTACAGAAATGTAATCCCGGCGTCAGCTTGCGTAAGGGAAACTGTTTGCAGAATGCTCACTACGCGTCGTTGAAGGAAAGTCTGCCATGAAACCAATACGTATTACCCTAGTACCCGTCCTCGTCATAGCGACGCCGTTTGCCCAAGGCGCTCACCGTGCGGAGTTCTTCAAGAGCGTCACTTGTGGTGGTTGCGGCGCCGGAGGCGGCGTATTTGCCAGCCACTTGATATGAGCATGATATTTACCCTTCGGAAGCCGCAGTTCGCCAGTTGCGTTGCCGGACTGGCGCTAAGCTTTTCAGGGCTGGCAGCCGATACTCCGCCTGCGTCGTCCGGCTTGGCGTATGCATTGGAGCAAGCGTGGCGTCTGTACCCGCAGGCAGCGGGCCTGGATGCCCGTGAGATCGAGGCTATCGCAGCCCGCGAGGCCGCCGCCAGCCTGACGCCAGAGTCGGGTTCGGTCAGCATCGGCAATCTCAACGACCGCATCAATCGGAATCTGGGACGGCAGGAATGGGAGATCGAGCTGGCGACGCCGCTCTGGCTGCCGGGACAGAAGGTCGCGCGTGAGGCCGAGGCGGCAAGCCGCATCGACGAGGTTGTCGCAAAGCGTGCTGCACTGCGCTGGGAACTGGCGGGCGAGGTGCGCGATGCGTGGTGGGCGCTGGCTACGGCGCGTAATGTCAGGGTCTGGCAGCCTGCCGCCTCGAAACCGCGCACGCGCTGGAAGCCGACGTGCGGCATCGCTACCAAGTGGGTGAGTTGTCACGCATCGACGCCAACCTTGCGCAGTCCGAAGTACATGTTGCCGAAGCGGAGTTGATCGAATCCGAGGCGTCCCTGCTTCAGGCGGAGCAGGCCATGCAAACGTTGACCGGCGCGGCTGCGCCGATGGATATGGACACAGAAACGCCAGCGACGCGGTCTAGTCCGGGTGGAAATTCGTCTGCGTTCGAGTCCCACCCGCAACTCTTGGCTGCCGCCGCTGCCTCGCGCGGCGCCCGCGCCAAGGCGAAGATTGCCAGCGAATCGCGCCGTGCCGCGCCGGAATTGGCGTTGCGGGTCGTGCGCGAACGCGGTGACTTTGCGGAACCCTATGCCAACAGTGTCGGCATCAGGCTGAAGATTCCATTTTCTTCGGCACCACGGGTACGCCGCGAATCCTCGGCGGCTGAGGCCGAAGTCGCCCAGGCGGACGCCGAAATGCGGCGCATCATGATCCGCGTCCAACTCGATGCGGAGCGGGCGCAACGCGCATCGCATGCAACGGAGCGGCAGTTCGCCATGGCGCAGGAGCGCCGTACTCTCTCCGCGGAAAATCTGCGCCTGATCGAAAAGGCCTTTTCACTCGGCGAATCCGATCTGGCGACACTGCTGCGCATCCGCGCCGCCGCCTTCGACGCCGAAGCCTTGCTTGGCCGCCAGCGCGTCGCTCGCGCGGTGGCGGTATCGCGCCTGAATCAATCCTTGGGAGTATTGCCGTGAGACATGTCGTTGCAATCGCGTTGTTTGTTTTGGCATTACCCGCCATGGGTCACGAAGGGGAGGATCATGGCGCGCCGCCGCCGGCAGTCAGTCTGCACGTGGCGCCGCGTGCAAGCGCCGCGACCGAGGAATTCGAGATAGTGGTTGTGCTCGAAGACAAGAAGCTGGTGGTGTATGTCGACCGTTTCGCCAGCAACGAACCGGTCACGAACGCCAAGGTGGAGGTCGAGGGTGCGGGACTGAAGGGCATCGCCCGTGATGCAGCACCCGGCACGTATGTCATGGATATCGCCGCAGCGATTCCACCGGCCAGGCATCCATTGACGATTGGCATTGAGGTGGGCGACACCACGGATCTACTTACGGCAGTACTGGATATTCCGCCGCCAACGGCGGGCGTCGAGCCTGTCGACCGTTGGAGGCAACGGGTCGTCTGGATTGTCGCTGCCCTGCTCTTGCTTGCCGGTGGTGGGTGGTTTGTTGCAGGGCGTCGCAAAAACGCCAGGAGAATCTGACCATGCACAAGATCAACGCATGTTCAATCGTGGTCGTAACAATGTTGGCGGTCGCCGTGGGCAACGCCTTCGCCCACGGCGACGAAGACCACAGCCAGGACAAGAATAAAACCACTGCCGTCGCGCCAGCGAGTGCAACGGGCTCAATGAGTAACTTCGCCTCTCCGCAGCGGCTGAACGACGGCAGCCTGTTTGTTCCCAAGATCTTGCAGCGTCAGATCGGGGTTCGCACTCAGCCAATCCGTATTGCCGAACTCACCGCAACGATCGAACTCAACGGCAAAGTAATCCCGGATCCCGAGACGAGCGGTCGGGTTCAGGCGACGTTTGCCGGCATCGTTGTGCCCGGTCCTAAAGGCATGCCGGTACAAGGACGAAAGGTCGCCAAAGGCGAGGTACTCGCCTATCTGCGCCGGTCAGCGGAGCCATCGAACGTGGCAATCAGAAATCGCAACTGGCCGAACTGGAGGCCCAGTTAGCTATTGCCGACGGGCGCGTGAAGCGTTTCGAACAGCTTGAAGGTGCCGTGCCGCAAAAAGAAATCGATGCGGCGCGCATCGAGCGCGGGGCGTTGCAGCGGCGCCGTGCCTTTGTCAGCGCCAGCATTGATACCGCCGAACCATTGCTGGCGCCAGCAGGGGGCGTGATTAGCGCATCGCACCATCTGGTCGCCGGTCAGGTAGTGGACGCCAAGGAAATTCTGTTCGAGATCGTCGACCCAACCCGCCTTGCAGTCGAGGCGCTGGCCTACGATGCAAGCATAGTCTCGACACTGAGTTCTGCCAGCGCGCTGGCAGAGCAAACCGCGCTGGAACTCAAGTTTGTTGGCGGCGGCCGGCAGCTGCGTGAGCAGGCACTACCGTTGCTGTTCCGTATCACGACGAACAATGCTCCGGTGGCGGTAGGTCAGCCAGTCAAGGTGATCGTACGTACAACGCAGGGGATCAAGGGTGCTGCCGTGCGGCGATCGGCGCTGACAAAAGTTGGTGCCGGCGAGACGGCGGTTTGGGTGCATACCCAAGCCGAACGCTTTGTCGCCCGCCGCGTCCGCTATCAGTCGCTAGACGCGACGAACGTCGTCATCGCCGACGGTCTGCATGAGGGCGACCGTGTGGTCGTCGAGGGCGTTGGCCTGTTGTCGCAGGTGAGATAAATGGCCCCCCACGCTCGCAAACCCAGCTCGTTGCCCTCCGGGGGCGCACACCCTCTCGGGGCGGCCCAGCGGAGGAGTGACATGTTCGATTTCATCATCCACACCAGCCTCAAGCAGCGGCTGATCGTCCTTGGCGTCTCGCTGCTGCTGATCATCTACGGCGCGATCACGCTGCGGCAGATGCCGGTCGATGTTTTCCCCGATCTCAACAAGCCCACTGTGACGCTAATGACCGAAGCCGGTGGCATGGCGCCCGAGGAAGTCGAGCAACTGGTGACGTTCCCGATCGAATCGGGAATGAATGGCATGCCTGGCGTGACACGCGTGCGTTCGGTATCAGGCATCGGACTGTCGATTATTTATGTCGAATTCGAGTGGGGATCGGACATTTACCGCAACCGGCAGCAGATTGCCGAACGCCTGAACCTGGTGCGCGAGCAGTTGCCCCCAGGTATCGTGCCGCAGCTTGGGCCGATCTCCTCGATCATGGGTGAGATTTTACTGATCGCCATCCCGGCCGATCCTGCCAAGGTCAGTCCGATGGCAGTCCGTGAATACGCCGACTGGGTGGTGCGACCGCGCCTCCTGACCATCCCCGGCGTCGCCCAAGTGACTCCCATCGGCGGCGAGGTTCGCCAATACCTCGTGGAGCTGCGCCCGGCCCAACTTCAGGTATTGGGCATCGAACGCGAGAAACTTGAGGCTGCGCTACGCGATTTCGGGGCTAATACCAGCGGCGGTTTTCTCGAAGCGCAAGGCCGCGAATACCTGATCCGCCAGATAGGCCGCAGCGCGCGCATCGAAGATTTGCAGAACTTGGTGGTGACCATAAAGAACGGGCAACCCATCCTGCTCAAGCAGCTCGCCGATGTGAAGGTGGCGCCAGCGATCAAACGTGGCGATGGCAGCTACAAGGGCAAGCCGGCCGTGATACTTTCAGTTCAAAAGCAGCCATCGGCCGACAGCGTGGCACTTACCCGTGCGGTAGAAAAAGCAATCGTCGAACTTGGCAAGAGTCTGCCCAAGGGGATTGAAACGCCGTCCTTTCTCTTCAAGCAGGCCGACTTCATCGAGCATTCGGTGAACAATGTCGAGGAGGCCCTGCGCGACGGCGCGATCCTGGTCGCGGTAATCCTGTTCCTGTTCCTGCTAAACATCCGCACTACCCTCATTTCACTGATGGCAATTCCGGTATCGCTGCTGGCCACGGCATTGGTGTTTCATTACTTCGGTCTGTCGATCAACACCATGACGCTGGGTGGACTGGCGATCGCCATTGGTGAGTTGGTGGACGATGCCGTGGTCGGCGTTGAAAACGTATTGCGGCGCCTGAAGCTGAACCGTGCGACATCCGCGCCGCGACCGGTGGCCGAGGTCATTGCCGCGGCCACCATGGAAGTGCGCTCAGCCATCGTGTACGCCACCTTGATCATCGTGCTGGTGTTCGTGCCGCTGTTCGCACTGCCCGGCATCGAGGGGCGGCTGTTTACGCCACTGGGCGTGGCGTATATTGTCTCCATCCTCGCCAGCATGGTTGTTTCGGTGACGCTGACACCGGTGATGGCCTATTACCTCTTGCCACGGATGAAGCAGCTGCATGCCGGCGACAGCCCGGTGGTAACTTGGCTCAAGCGCCGGGATGCTGAACTGCTGCATTGGTCCTTCGGTCATGCGCGCGCGCTACTGGTTGGCGCTCTCGCGCTGGTCGTGATCGTGGCGGCGAGCGTACCTTTCTTCCCGCGCTCCTTCCTGCCGCCCTTCAACGAGGGCACGCTGACGGTCAATGTGCTGCTCAACCCCGGCACTTCATTGGCCGAATCCAACCATATTGGCACGCTGGCCGAGCAACTGGTCGCACAGGTACCTGAGGTAACCCAAGTCGGTCGCCGCACCGGCCGCGCTGAACTCGACGAACATGCCGAGGGCGTGCACTACACCGAGATGGACGTGGACCTCAAAGCTTCCGCGCGCAACCGCGAAGAAATCATCGCCGATATCCGGCAACGCCGGCTACCCTTCCGGCGTCTTCCAACGTCAGCCAACCGATCTCTCACCGCCTTGATCACCTGCTTTCCGGCGTACGCGCCCAGATTGCACTGCAGGTCTATGGCGACGACCTCGATACGTTGCGCGGGCTGGCAGCCGATCTGCGCGATCGGTTGACGAAGATTCCCGGCATCACCGATTTGCAAATCGAGAAACAGGTGTTGATCCCGCAGGTAAAGATCCGTCTGGATTACGAGCGGGCGGCGCTCTACGGCGTGGCGCCGGGCACCGTCCTTCGCGGACTACAGCAGATGATCGAAGGTGAGCGCATCACCCAGCTCATCGAAGGAAACCGCCGCTTTGACCTGCTGGTACGCCTGCCGGAGCGCGCGCGCGGGCCGCAGGCGCTGGCTGAACTGCTGATCGAAACGCCGTCCGGCCACGTCCCCCTGTCTAAAATCGCCAGCGTGGAAGAGAGTGACGGTCCCAATCAGGTCAGCCGCGAGAATTCACGCCGCCGTATCGTGCTCTCGGCCAATACGGACGGTCGCGATATGTCCAAGGTGATCGCCGACATCCGCGCCGAGCTCGGCACAAGGGCCCTGCCGGAGGGGCTACTTCACTGCGCTGGAGGGGCAGTTCCAGGCGCAGGAGCAGGCGGCCAGGCTCATTACTCTGCTGGCTGCCGTATCGCTGACCATGATCTTCATGGTGCTCTACAGCCGCTACCGTTCGGCGGCGCTGACTCTCATCATCATGGGCAATATTCCGCTGGCGTTGATCGGCAGCGTGATCGCACTGTGGATATCCGGGCAGCCCCTGTCGGTTGCCGCCCTGGTGGGCTTCATTACCCTGACCGGCATCGCCACCCGCAACGGCATCCTCAAGATCAGCCACTACATCAACCTTTGCGCCTTCGAGGGCGAGCAGTTCGGGAAGTCTATGATCGTGCGCGGCTCGTTGGAACGTCTTACGCCGGTGCTGATGACCGCGCTGGTGGCGGCCTTCGCCCTGATGCCCTTACTGGTCTCGGCCGACGCGCCGGGCAAGGAGGTACTGCACCCGGTGGCCGTCGTGATCTTCGGCGGACTAATCAGTTCGACGTTGCTTGATACCCTGCTCACCCCGCTGATGTTCTGGCTGTGGGGCAAGCCGGCGTTGGAGCGTCTGCTTGCCGCTCATGAGAAAGACAGTTTTTAACCTTGTTCCAATAACCGAGGAAAGCGCACCATGAATCACATTCAAACCATCATTCTTTCAGCTTGCACCAGCGCGCTTATGCTGGCCGGCCGAGTCAGTACACGCCCATGGCGACGAACACAGAAAGCGCCCAATGGCGGTCAGTTGCGCGAGGCCAGGATATATCGTTTCGAACTGGTGATGGCGAAGGACGGCAACGAGGCAAGGGAAAGCCCGCTCGTCGTCTATGTGACCGACCGTGCCGGTGCTAAAGTATCGACCGCCGGCGCGAGCGCCGCAGCGACGATCCTCGCCGGCAAAACCAAGGTCTCCGCGACCCTGGTCCCCGACGGCGATAACCGCATGAAGGGTACAGCCAAGTACGCTTCATTGCCGGACCTGAAAGTTGTGCTGTCGATAACTTTGTCCGGCAAGGCGGCCGAGCAGGCACGCTTCACGCCGCTTGCCGCCTCGAAGGACGCGGGTACAGAGCACAAGCACTGAGTTAAAGGTGATTGTGTAACCTTTTCGTTGAGTCCTTTGCGAGAGCGGAATCATGAAAGTTAAAAAGAAACATAACGGATTGGAAGTCACCAAGAAGGCGCAACGAAAGCGATGCGCAAAGCAGATTTGCACAGTACAGCGAAGCGGCGATGCAACAACCATCTGACTCGAAATACGTACCCGCGTTGGGTTTCAACTGGCTTACCCCGTATTACGATGCCGTGGTCGGCACCACCACGAGGGAGCGCCGTTTCAAGCGGGCTCTCATCAAGCAGGCGCGCATCGAGCCGGGTCAGCGGGTGCTGGATCTGGCGTCTGGAACCGGCACCTTGGCGATCTGGATCAAGCAACACCAACCATTGGCCGATGTCACAGGCGTTGATGGTGACCCAGCCATTCTTTCGCTTGCGTGTCGAAAGGCACGCAGGGCGGTCGTCTCGGTGCAGTTCGACCACGCTCTGTCCTACCACCTCCCATATCCGACGGCGCACTTTGATCGAGCGGTTTCAAGCCTCTTCTTTCACCACCTGTCGTGGGAGGACAAAGTGCGCACCGCCCACGAGCTGTTTCGGGTTCTCAAGCCGGGTGCGGAGCTGCATGTGGCCGACTGGGGACGCGCCACCAACCCTTTGATGCGTGGGTTGTTTCTATTCATTCAACTTCTTGACGGTCTCGACAACACTCAGGACAACGCGTCGGGCAAACTCGTCACACTCTTCAACCAAGCCGGGTTTGCCGACGTATCACAGCGGCAAACTTTCAGCACTGTCTACGGAACAATGGCGCTCTATAGTGCAGTTAAGCCGGCCGGGGGGTGATGTACGAATTTGCCTCCCACGGGACGCGCCCGCCGAACCTGAAACCGATACAGAGGGCGTAACCGAGCAACACGCGATCTGTAGCATCGAATTTCGCCGTGCGCGCGTAAGTCGTAGGCTTGTGCAGCCAGGCGAGCCAGTGGGGCTTCCCATTTCCGCCACCAACACGCGAAGTTGTCGGCATTCACCGCGCGATAGCTGTCATCGAGTTGCGACGGGAGCGCGAGAATGGCGGCGCCATTTGCGTGAAGTACTTCGCCTTGCTGATCGTACATTCGCTTCCGGGCAAGGAGCGCTTCCAGTACGAAAGCCAGTGCTTCAACAATGAGCATTTGCATCTCTTATGCCAGAGTTCTTGTGGATAAGGATGGAGGGCCAACAGGTTTGCCGGGATACCGCAAGCTAACAGAACTGTAATGGCGCGGTCAGCTTCCAGTCGGCACCCGAGGTCCAAACTTCATTCCATCGCGGTAACTTATGCCGCGTGATTGCCAGGCGCCAAGCTTGGCAAATGAAACGAGTCAACCTATCAACCAGTGAAGGACAATGCAATGAAACTCCTCAATACACTTGCAAGCGCGATGGTCGCGGTATCGCTGTTGACCGCACCTGCGGTATTCGCGGCGGAAACGCCCAAGAAGGCCAACATTCACGAGTTCATGAAGGAGTGCGACATGGACCACGACGGAATGATGTCAAAGGCCGAGATGTTGAAACACATGGAGAAGATGTTCGACAAGGTGGACGTCAAGAAGGCAGGCAAGCTCGACAAGCCGCAGACTGAGACTTTCTTAAAGCAGTTCAACACGATTAGCGGCGGCTGATCGCCGACAGACTATAGCAATTGGTAATGCAGCGGGGGCCGGTCGATTTTGCGACGGATCGGCCTCCCGGCTCGGCACGATGCACTGCCAACCGGCCAACATCCAAGATCTGTCTTGGCGCTCAGATGCGCACTGATCAATGAGATCACGACTGACGCGTGAATTATTTCCGATGCGTGAAAGGCTGTATGAGTGCTTGATTGGGTCCTGCGTTTGACGCAGAAATTCCCTAGGACATTCCTGACTCGGATTGTTTCTGTTACACCACAATTTCTCCTGACGCCCGTCCTCGCAGCGCCACATTCAGCAGAACACCTGATCCGCCGGGGGCGAAATTGTACCGGCGCGCGCGACGATGGTAACCGCAATGGCGCCTATTGAGGACATGGTTGCTCTCGTGATGTCGTCATAAGCGCCACGCCGAAATGTCAATCAAAAGGAAATACTCATGAGCGCGCCAGACGAACCGCACGAACATTCCAAGCATCGCGAGCAAGCGCCGAAGCGCGACCATATTGCCGTTACGTTGCCTGCCGCGTCCCACTCGCATGAGGAGACAAATACCGGGCCGCCATCAGCGGTAGCAACCGGCACGATCTTCACCTGCCCGATGCACCCGGAAATCCGCCGGAACGAACCGGGTTCCTGTCCAATCTGCGGCATGACGCTCGAACCGGTCATGCCCGCGCTCGACGATGATGAAAATCCAGAGCTGGCCGACTTTCAGCGCCGCTTCTGGTGGACGCTGCCGCTGACCGTCGTCGCGGTACTGCTCGCAATGATCGGCCATCGCCTGGATTGGTTCGATGGCACCAATCAAAGTTGGATGGAACTGGCGCTGGCGACGCCGGTGGTGCTGTGGGCCGGCTGGCCGTTCTTCGTTCGCGGCGTGCGATCGGTGCTCACGCGCAGCCCGAACATGTGGACCCTGATCGGCCTTGGCACCGGCGCCGCCTACCTCTACAGCGTCGTCGCCACCGTCGCCCCCGGCGTATTCCCCGCGACCTTTGTGGCCATGGACCGCGTCCAGGTTTATTTCGAGGCCGCAGCGGTGATCATCTCGCTCACCTTGCTCGGGCAAATACTGGAACTGAAGGCGCGCTCGCAGACTTCAGCGGCGATCAAATCGCTGCTCGGCCTCGCGCCCAAGACCGCGCGCCGTATCAAGCCCGACGGGAGCGAGGACGACATCCCGCTCGCAAATGTGCATCTGGGCGACCTGTTGCGGGTTCGACCGGGCGAGAAAGTGCCGGTCGATGGCGTGGTGACCGAAGGCAGCAGCGCGGTCGACGAGTCGATGCTCACCGGCGAACCCATGCCGGTGATGAAGAAGGCCGGTGACAAGGTCATCGGCGCGACCATGAACACCACGGGCGGGCTGGTGATGCGCGCGGAAAAGGTCGGCGCCGAAACCATGCTTTCACAAATCGTGCAAATGGTCGCGCAAGCGCAGCGATCGAAGGCGCCGCTGCAACGTCTGGCGGATACCGTGGCAGGCTATTTTGTACTGGTCGTGGTCACCATCGCTATCGCTACCTTCTTTGTCTGGGGATTCTTCGGGCCGGAACCGAGCTGGGTGTTCGGACTGATCAACGCGGTCGCCGTGCTGATCATCGCCTGCCCCTGCGCGCTGGGACTGGCCACCCCATGTCGATCATGGTCGCCACCGGCAAGGCGGCCACCAGCGGCATCCTGTTTCGCGATGCGGCCGCCATCGAGAACTTCCGGCGCATCGACACGCTGATCGTCGACAAGACCGGCACCCTGACGGAGGGCAAGCCGGCGTTCGAACGCGCGATCGCCGCACCCGGCTTCGACGAGGCCGAAGTGCTGCGCCTCGCCGCGAGCCTGGATCAGGGCAGCGAGCATCCGCTGGCGAAAGCGATAGTCGACGCCGCGGTGGCACGCGGGTTGGCATTGGACAAGGCGGAGGAGTTCGAGTCCGGTACCGGCATCGGTGTGCGTGGCCGCGTGGGCGCGAAACAACTTGCACTGGGTAACGCGGCGTTGATGGCGGATTTGAAGATCGAACTCGCCCCGCTACTGGGCGAAGCAGACTCACTGCGGAAGGAGGGCGCCAGCGTCATGTTCCTCGGTGTCGATAATGCATTGGCCGGCATGCTCGCCGTGTCGGACCCGATCAAGGCCAGCACGCGGGAGGCATTGCAGCAACTGAAAGCCGCCGGCATTCGCGTGGTCATGGCGACGGGCGACGGCACCATCACCGCCAAGGCGGTTGCCGCCAAGCTCGGCATCGACGAAGTGCACGGCGAGGTCAAGCCGAAGGACAAGCTCGACCTGGTGGCAAAACTGCAGGGCGAGGGTGCCATGGTCGCAATGGCCGGCGACGGCATCAACGATGCACCGGCATTGGCGAAGGCTGATATCGGCATCGCCATGGGCACCGGCACCGATGTGGCGATGAACAGCGCAGCGGTCACGCTGATCAAGGGCGACTTGCGCGGCATCGCGCGTGCCCGCCTGCTCTCCAATGCGACCATCCGCAACATGCGCCAGAACCTCGTATTTGCCTTCGTCTACAACGCGCTTGGCGTGCCGCTGGCGGCAGGGGTGCTGTATCCGCTCACCGGATGGGTGCTGTCGCCGATGATCGCCGCGCTGGCGATGAGCCTGAGTTCGGCGTCAGTGGTGTTTAACGCGCTACGGCTGAATCGCAGCGCGTGAAGTAATCCGATGTCTAGCGCTGGCGCGACCACAAGCCAGAACGCCGCGGAAATGGGCGCGAAACATTCAACTCCATGTCCTGCCAAAAGTAGTGGGTCAAATCTTCGGCTAAACCCACTCGATCCATGCGCCAGATTTAGCACCACCGTCTGCCGCGCTAAATTTCAGTGCCACGCTTTCATGTCGAAATGAATCTGGAAAAAGTCAGGCTATGTGCGACAACGAACAGAACCGGCAGTTCTTCCCGCGTAAAAGTCAGTGTGAACATGGCAGCTATAGATTCCCGAAAAAGGTGCAATTTGGCAAAGACGCTTTCATTGACGCGAAGTATCACCGGGGTGCCTGAGGCCAGACTGCCGCTGCGTCGGTGTCGGTCTGCGCGCGTGACGTTGGTGATGGCTTGGGTCGCATTCTGGCTTAACAGCGTATTTTTCCCGTGTTGCGAGGCGTTTGCAGCGGCCTTCGATGATCACTCCAATGACGTTTCGCAATCGGCCGCGGTCGCGGAACCAGCGCACGATTCCGACGCGACTCATTCCGAACGCCCGCACCATAGCCCAGACTCGCCTTGCGATTACAAGCTTGATGCGGGGCCAGCGACTAGTGGCGAGTATGCAGGACTGCCAAAAGGTCACGCCCCGTTGGAATGGATCATGATCCATGTCCCGAACGTCGTTGGTCAGACAGCAGTAATCCGCGCCGCAATCCTCGCGCCTCGTGACTACCACCCCCCACCTCCTCACGCCACTTCTCGCCTCTACCTGCACACTCAGCGCCTGCTGATTTAGTCCAGCGTCACATTGGCACTTTCCAACCGGGACGTCTGCGCCGGTTGGCACCAGAGCGATCAGACGATCTGCGCTGTTGCCTTCGGGCAAGCCCGCAGCGCCCACTGCCGCCGGTCGATAAGTGCCGAACCCGTGATATCCATGCGTTGACCTATCCATCGCAAAGCAACGACCGTCGCCATTGGTCGGCACGTGCAATTGCGTTGACTAAAGGTGACATTGGGTTGCGCACGGCAAATGGAAGCATCACAGAAAAATTATCAACGGCGGAGCTGCTCCTGCTTGAACGCGAATCACCGTGTAGTTCTTGTTAAACCCATTGGAAAGAGGCTTCAAGATGCAAACTGAACTTTTGAAAGTGACAGGTATGACTTGTGGCAGCTGCACCGGCAGTGTCACGCATGCGCTGAAAGCGATTGCCGGGGTCGGTGACGTAAAAGTGTCGCTGTCGGCCGGCGAAGCCACGGTGCAATACGACGAGCGGCTGACCTCGCCCGAGCAGCTGAAATCGGCCGTGAAAGGCGCGGGCTATGGCGTTGATGGAATCGACGCTGCGCAGAAAACCGAAGGCAAGGCTGCTGTTGCGGCTAACACGCATCAACAGCAACGAACGAATTGCATGACATCGCCAATCGTGGCCATGCACTGCCATGCCACGGTGGAACAGAACTTAAACCCTACCCTCTCAAAGGAAATTCAAATCATGAACTCTTCAACCAAAACAGCCCTCGTCTTTGCATTTGTCGTCGTCGCCCTGCTATTGCTGCTCTTCGGTGGCGGCATGGCGACGGGAACCATGATGAGTGGCGGCATGATGGGCAGCGGAAGCATGGGTGGGATTAGCTGGATGTGGATTCCCATTTTGCTGGTCGTCGTACTAGGCGTTGTGCTTGTCTCGGTTCTTTTCGGCAAGGAGTAAAGCCGTCACCCCAACTGTAGGTAACCACGTCAACGCAGGGCGACCGGGACGTGCCGCTTGGAACTCACAACAACCTTTTTTGCGGCCAGTCGTTGCACATACCGGAAACATGAATTCAATCAACCCAAAAGGAAAGACCAAAATGAAAACCTCAATACTCGTTGCCACCATCCTTGCCTGCGCTGTGCCGGCGTCAGTCGTCTCAGCACAGGAAAAAACCTCGCTCGCCAAGCCGGCAATGAACATGAAAATGGGAATGGGCATGGGCATGGACAAGCAAATGCCCGAGATGCAGGAGAACATGAAAAAAATGCAGGAGCAGATGGAGAAAATCCGCGCGACCACCGACCCGAAGGAACGCCAGCAGCTGATGCAAGCACACATGCAGGCCATGCAGGAAAACATGAAAGCGATGCGTGGCATGGGTGGCATGGGTGGCATGGGGGGCCCGATGATGAAGGGCGGCGACGAGCAGGGCGGCATGATGATGGGCGGCAAGAAAGGCGCCATGAAGGACGGCATGAAAGATGGCGAAATGATGAAGCATCACGACATGATGGAAAGGCGCATGGACATGATGCAGATGATGATGGAGCAGATGATGCAACGCGACCAGATGATGCAGCCCATGCCCGCCAAATGACGGCAACCTTTAATGAAATCGCATTAGCCAACCTACAGTTCCGCCACTTAAAAGGAGTCGATTCATGTATGGATTCAGCACTCAGCTAAAGGTACCGTTCGATACCGCCGTCGCAAAAGTCACCGAGGCCCTGCAAAAGGAAGGATTCGGCGTGCTCACCGATATCGATGTCCAGGCAACGCTGAAAGCCAAGCTCAATATCGAACGCCGGCCTTATCGCATACTCGGCGCATGCAACCCGCCGCTCGCGCACCGCGCGATCGAGGCCGACCCCGACATCGGGTTGTTACTGCCGTGCAACGTGGTCGTGCGCGAAGAGGCCGATGGAACCATCACGGTTGCATTCATGGACACCGCTGTCGTATTGCAGTTGGTCGACAAACCGGAAATACATGCTCTTGGCAAGGAAGTAAAGGCACTTCTGCAGCGGGTCAGCGCGCGCCTCAAGGTTTGATGCCGTGGCAAGACATCCCAATCAACGCGGGCTAGACAATTTCACGAACATGGATCGAACCGATCTCCATATTTTGACAATACGGGCGTGTCGAGCGCGCCAGTATCGCCCGGCCGTCACTAAAGGAAACACATCATGAGTCATCATCTGGACCAGAACGCCAAAGACTGCGTTGCCGCCTGTAACGACTGCGCGACCGAGTGCGGCAATTGTTTTGCGCATATGGTCGGCAAGGAAAGCAAAAACGCCTGTCCGGCCTGCTGCATCGAGTGCGCGGCAATCTGCCGACTGTGCACCGATGCGATCGCCCGCAATAGCCCTTTTGCCAAGCAGGTCTGCAAGCTGTGCGCGGACATCTGCGAGTGGTGTGCCAAACAATGTGGCGCGCATGACATGGATCACTGCAAGCGTTGCGCCGAGGCATGCCGCCGTTGTGTCGAGGCTTGCCACAAGATGGCCGGCTAATCAGTGCAAGTTCAAGGGGCCATGCTCGACAAACGCACGAATATATATCGAACTTGGCCCCTTTTAACCGTTCCACAATTTACCTGAGAGGAGTTCACTATGAGCATCGCAATCGTTCAACGCTGTGCAGCGTCGATCGCTATTCTTGCCGTTCTTTCTGTGGTGGGTTGCACGGACAGAGGCGCAACGCCATCCACCAATGCGAAGTTGTCGCCTGCCACGGCCGCAGACATTGACCCACGCTCGAAAGTAGTCGGTGTCGAGCCTGCGGGGTCCACGACAGAAGCTCCGGCAACGACCTCGCCCGTCAAGTCCTCGATCAGCAAAGCCGAGCAGTCGAGTGCCATGCCGTTGCCGGGACAGGCCAAGGACCATTCCACGCTTGCGCCGAAGGCATCGCAAAAGTCCGGAAACACGGGTCGCTAACGTGTACCGACGCGCGGTCGGCATCAAATTCATCCGGCCGGATGAGCAGCCTGAACTGGTTGCCGTGTCGGCAGGTCGGCTGGTCGGGACTGCCGCGGAGCGCGATCAGGAATGCTGGCTCGAATGAACCAGTGTACTAAGGAGCACATCATGAAACACTCGTTTGTAGGAAAAGTTGGCGCGCCACGGGCGATAACAAGATCGTCGAGATACGCAACGATTGTCTGCGGGAACGAACGCCCCCGGAGCCGGCGCGACGAATGGCCAGGCACACCCTGTGGGGGCCTGTGACATGACGGAGCGGAACCATATTTCCCGCGTCTGGGATATTGTCGAAAGACACGCGTCGGTATGCTGACGACGCAATTTAGCGGCGGCTTGCGCGCGCGACCGCTGGAAGCGCGGGCTGACCGCGAGGCCGGCATCATCTGGTTCGTGACCGATGTGCGCGGCGCCAAGGACGATGAGATCGAGGCGTCTCAAGACATCGGGCTCGTCTTCATCGATGCGGGCGATGGCGCCTATCTCTCTATCACCGGCCGCGCTTTCGTGACACGCGCCACTGCCAGGACGAAAGAAATCTGGAGAAAGACCGACGACGTCTGGTTTGAGGGCGGGCTCGCCGATCCGAATGTGCGAGTGCTTCGCATAGAGCCGATGACGGCCGAACTATGGGACGGGCCGTCAAGCGCGGCGGTGGTGGCTTTCGAATTCGCCAAGAAGCGATAGGAATTGACAATGATCATCGCGACATACGCTTGTACACATCGTAAGCACCAAGAAGAACTCGAATGCTTGCGGATTCCGTGCCGCCTGTGTTTCGTGGAAAGACTGCCCCATCCTTGTCCAAAAGTCTGGCCTCCGGCATTCGCCGAATCTGGCGGTGGATTTTGAGAGGCGCGCATGGCCGTATTGATCGACCCGGATAGGAGCAAACTGCGCGCGGTGCCGCGCCTGCTACAAATCCTGCGCATGCTCACCCGACACAAGTTTCTGGGCGCCTTGTTTGGCAGGGGCCACTGGCCGCCACCGAAGGAGGTGCGAGAAACCCTCGAAGAACTGGGAGTGGTCTTCCTTAAATTCGGGCAGGTGCTCGCGATGCGGCGCGACCTGCTGCCGGCTGCCTATACCAAAGAGCTGGAACAGTTGCATGACCAGTTGCCGGCGATGAGCATTGCCGTCGTGCGCGCGCGAGTCAAAACGGAGCTGGGTGCGCCGGTAACGGAATTGTTCGCGTCATTCGCCGAAACACCATTGGGTTCCGCCACCATTGCCCAGGTGCATGAAGCAACCATGCTGGACGGGCGGCGCGTGGCGGTGAAGGTGCAGCGCCCCGGCCTCAAGATAAAGATCGCCACCGATATGGCGGCGCTCAATTACTTGGTGGCATTGGGCGAAAAGCTGTTTCCGCGCCTGCGCGCGCTCGATCTCCCGTCTGTCGTGCGCGAATTTTCCGTTAGTCTGAACCGGGAAACCGATTTCACCCGCGAAGCGCGCTCCATCGTGCTGTTTCGCACCGCGATGGCGGATTTCCCGGATCTGTGGATTCCGGATGTCGTACCGGAGTGTACTGGCGGTGCGGTGCTCACATTGGAGTTCTCGGCCGGGAAACGGATCGATCATTACGCCAAGCGGCACGCGGACGCGATGCCGAAGGCGATGAACACGCTGGTCACGATGATGCTGCAAACTATTTTCGAAGAAGGCTTGTTTCACGCCGACCCGCATCCCGGCAATGTCTTTATTCTGCCCGACAAGCGTGTTTCCCTGCTCGATTTCGGCAATACCGGCGAACTTGACGGGCCGATGCGTGAATCGCTGACACTTCTGCTCGAAGCGGTCGTCAAAGGCGATGCGCGGTCCGCCACCGAGGCTTATCTGGAAATGGCGCCGGGAAGCGAAAAGTCGATCGCGCGGCACTGCTGGTGGACATCAAGGCGGCGCTGTATGAAATCCGCCGGACCAATCTGACGGAGGTTTCCATCGGCGATGCATTCGAGTCCCTGCTGCGCGCCGGCAGCCGCAACGGCGTCCACAATCCCGGCGAGTTCGTTATGTTGACGCGTGCGTTCGTCATCCTTGAATCCATGATCGGCAAACTCGCCCCGGAACATAACTACATGGAGTCGTTTCGCCATGAAATCTCCCGCCTGACCGCGCAGCACTTCTCGCCCGCGCGGATAAAAGACAATACCACCCGGCTGGCGCGCGACGTGGAGCGCCTGATCATGGATGCGCCCGGCGATACACGTCGGGTCCTGCGGCGATTTGCCGAAGGCGATCTGGGCAGACTGCCGAGTCTGGAGGCGCTGGGAGCTCGATTCAGTCGAAATCTTGAGCGGCTCGCGCATGCTGTCGCGTTTGCGGCGCTGGTGATCGGCGGCTCGATGCTGCTGCTGACGCCGATGGGCGGTTGGCATCACACTGTCGGCGAGGCAATGATACTCAGTGGCATTGCCGGCATGGTTATCGCCGCTATTGGCGCATTGCGTCGCGACCATGGCCATCGATGATGTTCGCCTTTAAGCGCTGCAAGACCAGGCGAACGGCAGGCGCCCGTAACGGAAACACGGATTCATTCAACCCCAAAGGACACACCATCATGAAAACCTCAATACTCATTGCCGCAGGCGTTGCCTGCGCACTGGCGGCGCCCGTCATCTTTGGCGCCGACCTCAAAGTCAAGGCGCTTTCCCCGGCAGAAGATGCGACCCAGAAAACGGTGCTGATCGGCCGCACCGTCGTCGACAAGATGATCATCAGTCTTGAGATCGAAGGCGCGGAAAGCATGTGGATGCAGATGGGCAATCCGCCCAAATGGATGGAGCAGCCGGCGGCCAAGGGCGAACTCTTTCACGTCGAAGTCAAGCCTGTCGATCCCGGTTCCGGGACGCGCATCCCCTACGCCGAAGTCAAGTTCAGCGCCGTGAACCGAGACAACAAGAAAACCGTGTCGGGCACGCTGCATCCGAGCTGGGGCGACAGCGGCCTGCATTACGCCTATAACAGCGCGCTCGCAGGCGACGGCAATTATGACGTGACGGTTACGGTGGGAGTGCCAACCTTCGGACGCACCGCGAAGAACAAGGACCTGTGGACAAAACCGGTTACCAGCAGATTCCACTTCAAGCTCGCGGGCGTAAAAGTCGTGGAAGTAACGGAGCCTGCGTCCGAGTCGAAGTGAGTGTGCCGACCACGGTTGCCGCTGCGCTGGATCGATTGTGGACCATGCATGGGGAGCCGGATACTAACGCGAGATGTCAGCCAATTTTTGTATTTACGCGAAACGAAACAGGTAAGTTTCTGACGACAGTGGCGGAGAACATATCTGCCAGTTCCTGCAAGTTAACAGAACTGTAATGACGCGGTCAGCTTTCAGTCGGCACCCGAGGCTCAAACTTCATTCCATCGTGGCACCTTATGCGCGTGGTTGCCAAGTCCAAGCTTGGCGAATGAAACGACTCAACCAACAGGAGTTTGCCATGTTCAAGAAAACCATTCCCATCGCTGTTGCTGTAGGCCTGTCCCTGTCCGCCGGTGCAGCCGTTGCCGACCAGACGTTCCATACGGCGAACGATGAGGCCGGCGCAATCATGCACTACGTGCCGGGCACCAAATCGCGAACGCAAGTAGAGGCGGAGCGGACTAAGGCCGCAAAGAATGACGTGACCGCGGACGGCTGGCGCTACGTGGGTGGCGAAACCGGCTGGGAGCTGGTTCAGCATGCCGTCGATTTCCACAACGGAAAGTGGGCGCATGCCGACAAGTTCGATCACAACACGCCTAAGCCCAGCCTTGCTTCGCTCGAACGAGCGAGAAAGCAGTATCAAGACTTGTATTCCGGCGGCTAAGGATGCTGCGACAAGTCTGCTGAACGTGCGCCATTGCCATGACTCCATTTCGGAAAGTTGATTTTCATGGAGCGTAGATTACTTCTTGCCGCGATAGGTTGCATCCCGTTAGTCGCACAATCGGTTTCCAGTACCGACGTGGTTTCCCAAAAATCCGCTGAACAGGATTCAACCGGCCACCGTCGCCAGGTGGGTATTGCGCTAGGCGGTGGCTCAATCCATGGGATGGCGCATGTGGGCGTGTTGAAAGCCCTTGCCGAGAAGAGTCTTCCGATTCAGTACATCGCCGGCACCAGCGCAGGAGCCATTGTTGGCGTGCTCGCGGCGGCACAATTGTCGCACCGCGAAATCGAGATGATCGTTCGGCGCATCGAGTGGCCTGGCGTAATGAGCCTTTCGTGGTCCGGCAAAGGACTAATGCAACACGCCAAACTGCGATCATTGATCGATAGCGCGCTGGGCAATCGAAGAATTGAACAATTGCCGATCCCATTCGGTGCGATCGCGACGGACGTAACGACCGGTGAGCGTGTAATCATTCGCGCAGGAGCAGCGGGCGCGGCGATTGGCGCATCGTCCAGTGTCCCGGTGCTCTTTGAACCCGTCAAAATTGAGGGACGCGATCTGGTCGACGGCGGTTTGACAGAGCCGGTACCAGTCATCGCGGTGCGCGAGATGGGGGCGGACTTTGTCATCGGCGTGGATGTCGCCTTTCGACCAAGTGAAGAACGGTTTCAGGGGCTGACCGGCGTTGCGTTTCAGACCATGCATATCATGGCAAATGCCTTGATCAACGAGCAGATACCCCGGGCCGATGTTGCAATTCGCATGAATCTGCATCCATTGATTGGCATGGAAAACTCGCATGAACAACTAATTGCCGCTGGCTATGCCGCAACGATGCGCGTGTGGCCAGCGCTGGAACTGGCGTTGTCATGAAGTTCATTTTGGCGCGTCTGAACCCGACGGCCCTGTTTGACTTGCCTCGTTCGCGGCATTTCGATCTGAAGTCCGCAGAAAGTAAGAATTGCCATAGCTCGTGGTCCCACCGTGTGCGAACAGTTTCAATTTCACTTGGCAGTCACATTGAGCAAGGCAAGGATTCACGTGCGGCCTCATTTCACAACAGTCTTGCCAGACTTGTAGCTACATCCCTCACATCGGAGTTCGCATGAATTGGTTATTGTTGACGACGCACGCCCTGTTTGCATTGAGTATGGTACTCGGGGCGGCGACGGGAATAGCCGGAGATTTCTCGGACAAATACCCGAGGATCTTGCGAGAGGCGCTGACCGAGGCGACGACGAATAACCCTGACGTGCTGTCCGCACGAAAGGAATTCGAAGCTGCGCAACAACGGGTCGCGCCAGCCGGCGCGCTTGATGACCCCATGCTGGAAGCGGGGTTCACCGATCTGCCTACTTCGCTGCGATTCAACCGAGAGGACATGACGCAAAAAATGATTGGCATATCGCAACGGATTCCGTATCCGGGAAAACGTGCTTTGCGTGAAAGTCTTGCCAACCGCGACGCTGACACGCGCCGCTATGCATACCATGAGGTCGTCAATCGCGTTTCGAAAGAGGTGAAGCTCGCGTATTTTGACTTAGCCTTGGCGCAAGAGTCGGCGCGACTGACCGAGAAAAACAAGCGCGTGCTTGAGCAATTCCTTGCTATCGCGGAGTCGCGTTATACCGTCGGGCTGGCAACCCAGGCGGACGTGCTGAAGGCACAGACGCAGGTCGCGAAAATGGCGGACGAACTGCTTAAGCTGGCGCGCGAGCAACGAAATATGGACGCTGAACTGAATCGCGCGCTTGGCCGTGGCGACGAAAAGCAAGCGCCGCAGCCTGAGTTGCCGGTATTGAGAACTGTCTCGATAAAACTTGAAGACCTGCGTGCCCAAGCGCGAAACTCGCGCCCACAGCTCCAATCCCTGCAAAGCGCGACAACACGCAACGACACGGCAGTCGAGCTTGCGCGCAAGGATTATTTTCCGGACTTCGATATCAAGTTGTCCTATGGTCAGCGCGACAGAATGCCCACTGGCGAGCGGCGCGACGACATGGTCAGCCTCACGGTCGCGATCAATCTGCCCGTATGGGGCAAGCAAAAAATAGAACCCCGCGTGATGGAAGCGATTGCCATGCGGGACCAGGCAGCCAGCATGGTCCGCGGATTTCAGAATGAGATAAATACCCGCCTTCGGCAGGAAATCGCCAACCAGGAGCAAAGCTTCAAGTCGGCGCGACTCTATGACAACGTCCTCTTACCACAGGCGCGCCTGACCGTGGAGTCTTCGCTCGCCGCCTATCAAGTCAACCGGGTGGATTTTTTCACGCTGCTTGATAACCAGATGACTGTTTTCAACTATGAGATTGCCTACGTCAGCGCCGTGGTCAGTCAAGCTAAAGCGCTGGCGGAAATTGAATTCGTGACCGGAGGGGAATTGTAGCTTGCGCACCAAATGGCTGATTTGCAGCAGGGATCAGGCCATTTCATTTTCTAACCACGTATTGGAGCAAATCATGAACATGCCACAAAGCAATAAACGACGCTTTCTCTCTCCACCGCTCGCTGCCGGCATATTTTTCGCGGCGCTGGTTTTAGGAGGTTGCGCAACAGAAAGACCCATCGCACTTCAGGGCCTTGAACAACGCATCGAAAATGCACGCACTGAAGCTGACCATCGCGACATCGCAGCCGTGTATGAACAACAAGCGAGCACGGATAAGGCGTCCGCGGAAAAGCATCGCAAGTTCGCGGAAGCTTATGCGAAGTCATGGACCCAGGGCGTGCCCTGGACCCGTGGAGCGGGCAACGTGCCAAAGGGCAATCCGGCGATGGTGAAGCACTGCGAGAATCTGGCGAATCTTTATGAACAGGCGGCAAAAACCAATCTCGAACTTGCTGCGGAGCACCGCCGGGCTGCCGTCGGGAATACGAAGTAACAAAGGCGGAATGCCTTGCAACGATCCCCCGGCAAAGCCCGGGGAACTTTCAGAAAAGTCACTGGAGATTGCATCATGCTCATTCGAAAATCAGTTGTCTTGGCCGCGCTCATTGTGGCGAGCCTTACAGGCAATGCCGCGGAACTGAAGACCGTCCAGGTCTTCAAAAGCCCGACGTGTGGTTGCTGTGGACAGTATGTCGAGTACCTGAAAAAAAATGGGCTCGAGGTGTCGGTCGTCAATACGCTCGACACGAGGTTCGTGCACGCCAAATACGGCGTATCAAACAAGCTACAAAGCTGCCATACCGCGCTCATAAATGGCTATGTCGTGGAAGGACATGTGCCTATTGGTGCGATCAGGAAACTGGTTAGCGAAGATAGAAAAATCAAGGGTATTTCACTGCCGGGCATGCCCGCGGGTTCCCCTGGAATGGGGCCGGTGAAGCCTGGCACGCTGACCGTGTATGAGATTCCGGACGGCGATGAAAAGCCAAAAGTGTTTTCGGTCGAATGAGATGCGCAGCCGAAACCGTGACCCTCTCCGCCATTCCGGGGAATAACCATGGGATAACCACGCGTCGTCCGGACCCTTGTCTTCGCGCCGGAATGATCTTCGTCGGTCGGTGTGCTACCAATGACCGGTTCGGGAAATCAGGGCGTGGGCTTTTTTTGAATTGATCGAGTAGTGGGAGAAAAATCTTGAAACGCATAGCAGCGACAATGATTGTGGCGGCGCTCGTCGCAGCAGCACTTGGGGGCGGTTACTGGTGGGGTACGAAGAGAGCGGCAGCGACCACCGCAATGGCAGATGGAATGGGCGCGAAAGGCGAGCGCAAAATCCTCTACTACCGCAACCCAATGGGTTTGCCGGATACCTCGCCTACCCAGAAGAAGGATCCAATGGGCATGGATTACATCGCGGTCTACGAGGGCGAACCAAACGATGAACCTGCATCCGTCAACCAAGTCATCATCAGTACCGAAAAAGTACAGAAACTCGGCGTCAAAACGGAAGTGGCGCGCATGCGTTCGCTCACCAGGGCCGTTCGTGCCGCTGGTCGGATCGACCCGGACGAGCGCCGTACCTATGCCATTTCCCCCAAGTTTGAGGGATATGTTGAACGTCTGCTCGTCAATGCGACTGGCCAGCCGGTCAGCAAAGGCCAGCCACTGTTTGAGGTCTACAGTCCGGAACTGGTCTCGGCCCAGCGCGAATACGCCATCGCCGCCAAGGGTGTGGAATCGCTCACGGAGGCGGGTGGAGAAGCGCAGGCCAGCATGCGCCGATTGGCAGAATCGAGTCTGATTCGCCTCAAGAATTGGGATATCTCGGAAGAACAGATAAACGTACTCGCCAAGTCCGGGCAAACCAGGCGCACGTTGACGTTTCGTTCGCCGGTTGCAGGCATCGTGACCGAGAAGAAAGCCGTGCAAGGCATGCGTTTCATGCCAGGTGAGGCGTTATACCAGATCACGGATCTCTCCCGTGTTTGGGTCATTGCAGACCTTTTCGAGCAAGACATCGCACTGGTGACGTCGGGTGCCAAGGCCAAGATCAAAATTAATGCCTATCCCGATAAGCTATTCGAAGGCAACGTTACCTATGTCTATCCGACCCTAAAGCTCGAGACCCGCACGGTACCGGTTCGGATTGAATTATCCAATCCAGGCGCATTGCTCAAGCCCGGGATGTTCGCCCAGGTCGAATTGGGTGTCGCGGCCAGTGGCGCCGTAGTCACCGTGCCGGTCACGGCGGTGATTGATAGTGGTACCCGTCAGATCGTCCTCGTCCAGGCCAGGGAAGGCCGCTATGAGCCGCGAGAGGTCAAACTCGGCGCACGCAGCGATGACTATGTCGAGGTCCTGAACGGCGTGAAGGATGGCGAAGCCGTGGTGATCGCGGCCAATTTTCTGATCGATGCCGAAAGTAATTTGAAGGCGGCGATAGGCGGCTTCGGCCACGCCGCGCACAGTGACGGCAAGACAGCGTCGGACGCAGGCAACGTGAAACCGGAACCAATGGGCGCAGGCCACCGGGCAGAAGGTACCGTGGAAGCATTGGATGCGAAAGCCGGCACGGTGAGCATCCGCCACGGGCCGGTGGAAAGTCTCAAATGGCCAGCCATGACCATGGAGTTCAAGTTGGCCAACGCGGCGCTGCAAGAAGGCCTGAAGGCGGGCGCTAAAGTTGGCTTTGAGTTTGTCGAACGTCAGCCCGGCGAATGGGTCATCACAGCGGTCAAACCGGTGGCGTCCGCCAAGGAGTCCGGCGCCCCGGTCGCGGCAGTTACGCCTCACGCTGCTCATTGACGGGAGACACCATGCTGGCCAAAATCATCGACTGGTCGGGCAGGAACCGTTTCATGGTTCTGCTCGCCACCCTGTTCGTCACCCTCGGCGGTATTTTTGCCGTGCTGCGAACACCTATTGACGCATTGCCCGACCTCTCCGACGTGCAGGTCATCGTCTACACCGAGTACCCCGGTCAGGCGCCGCAAGTGGTGGAAGATCAAGTCACCTATCCACTGACCACGTCCATGCTCTCCGTGCCGAAATCCAAGGTGGTTCGGGGATTCTCGTTCTTCGGCGCGTCTTTCGTCTACATCATCTTCGAGGACGGTACCGACATCTACTGGGCACGCTCGCGTGTGCTGGAATACCTGAATTTTGCATCGAGCCGCATGCCCAAGGGGGTTACGCCCTCGCTCGGGCCGGACGCCACCGGCGTTGGCTGGGTCTACCAGTACGCGCTGCTGGCAAAGGACAAGACGCTGGCGGAACTGCGTACCATCCAGGACTGGTACGTACGCTACCAGCTGACCAAGGCGCACGGTGTCGCCGAGGTGGCCTCCATCGGCGGCTTTGTCCAAACCTATCAGGTTACCGTCGACCCGGTGAAGTTGCGGGCCTACAACATCCCCTTGATGAAGGTCGCTCAGGTCATCCGCGATTCCAATCGCGATGTCGGCGGCCGGGTTGTGGAGATGGCCGAGACAGAGTACATGGTGCGCGGCGAAGGCTATCTACGCGGCAAGGGCGACATCGAAATGCTGGTTGTCAAGAGTGACAAAGGCACCCCTGTGCTGATTCGCGACATCGCCAGGGTGGAACTCGCGCCGGACGAGAGGCGCGGCCTGACCGAACTCAATGGTGAAGGTGAAGTCGTGTCGGGTATTGCCATGGCACGCTATGGTCAGAATGCCCTAGAAGTCATCCATAACCTGAAAGCCAAGATCGCCGAAATTGGTCCGGGTCTTCCCGATGGAGTGACCGTGCAGACGGTCTACGACCGCTCCGAACTCATTCACCGTGCCATCGACACCCTTAAGCGAACACTGCTGGAAGAATCGGTCATCGTCGCATTGGTCTGCTTTGTGTTCCTGCTGCATGTGCGTAGCGCCTTGGTCGCTATCCTGATGTTGCCCGTGGGCATACTCATCTCCTTCATCGCCATGCGCCTGCTCGGCATGAACTCCAATCTCATGAGCCTTGGTGGCATTGCCATCGCTATCGGCGCCATGATCGACGCGGCCATCGTCATGATCGAAAACGCCCACAAGCATCTGGAACGCTTGCCCGAGGGGCATTCTGACAGCGATCGTGTTACCGCCATGCTTGTGGCGTGCAAAGAAGTCGGGCCAGCGTTGTTTTTTTCGCTGCTCATTATCACCGTCTCATTCCTGCCGGTCTTTAGCCTCGAAGGTCAAGAAGGAAGGCTGTTTTCGCCACTCGCATACACGAAGACCTTTTCCATGGCCGGTGCAGCCATCCTCTCGGTAACCTTGGTGCCGGTGCTGATGATGATGTTCATCCGCGGCAAGATCATGCCGGAAGCCAGGAATCCGGTTAATCGCTTTCTGATCTGGGTCTATCGACCGATCATTGCCGGAGTGATGCGCTGGAAGAAAATGACCATCATCGCCGCCTTGGTGGTTTTGGGCGTGTCGATCTACCCTGCCTCCAAGCTCGGTTCCGAGTTCATGCCGACGCTCAACGAGGGATCACTGCTCTACATGCCAGCCTCGCTGCCGGGTATGTCGATCACCAAGGCTGCGGAACTGATGCAGACCCAGAACAAAATCATCAAGAGCTTTCCGGAAGTGACATCCGTCTACGGCAAGGCCGGTCGTGCCAACACGGCAACGGATCCGGCACCAACCGAGATGTTTGAAACGGTGATCAACCTCAAGCCGGAATCCGAGTGGCGACCTGGCATGACCACCGACAAGCTGATTGCGGAGCTCGATAAGGCGCTGCAATTCCCCGGTGTCGCGAATGCGTGGACCATGCCGATAAAGGCCCGCATCGATATGCTGTCAACGGGTATTCGCACGCCGATCGGTATCAAGGTCTTCGGCAAGGACCTCGATGAAATGGAGAAGCTGGCCAAGGAAATCGAGGCCGTGGTGAAGGCTGTTCCCGGCACCACCAGCGCCTTTGCCGAACGCATCACTGGCGGCTTCTATCTCAACATCAAACCGGACCGTGAACAACTTGCCCGCTATGGGCTGGCCGTCGGCGACCTGCAAGACGTGATTGGCACAGCACTGGGTGGTGAAATGGTGACCACCACGGTCGAAGGTCGCGAGCGATTCGGCGTTACCATCCGCTATCCGCGCGAGCTGCGCGCCGATCCGCAGCAGATTGCCCGCGAGGTGCTGATACCGACGATGGATGGCGCCATGATCCCCTTGGGACAATTGGCCAAAGTTGTTGTCGCCAAGGGGGCGCCAGGCATCCGGACCGAGAATGCGTTGCTGTCCGCCTACATCTACGTGGACATCCGCGACCGCGACATCGGCGGCTACGTCGCCGACGCGAAGAAGGCGGTGGCGGACAAGATCAAATTCCCGTCTGGCTATTACGTCACCTGGAGTGGTCAGTTCGAGTACATGGAACGGGCCATCGAGACGATGAAGATCGTCATTCCGGTGACGCTGTTATCAATCTTTCTGCTGCTCTATCTCAACTTTCGGCGCATAACAGAAACGCTGATTGTGATGCTTTCGGTACCCTTTGCGCTGATCGGCGGGGTGTGGTTGATGTGGGTTTTGAACTACAACCTCTCGGTGGCAGTTGCGGTCGGCTTTATTGCACTCGCTGGGGTGGCGGCCGAGACCGGGGTAATTATGCTGATTTACCTCGATCACGCTTGGGAGGCAGTCAAGGAAAAATGCCGCGTCGCCGGGCGCACGCCGAGTGTCACTGACCTCTACGAAGCCGTCATGGAGGGCGCCGTCGAGCGCGTGCGACCGAAGATGATGACCGTGGTGGCAATCATGGCAGGCCTCCTGCCAATCATGTGGGGAACGGGAACTGGTTCGGAAGTAATGAGCCGCATCGCGGCGCCCATGGTGGGCGGCATGATTTCCTCGACCGTGCTCACGCTCGCTGTGATTCCCGCAATTTACGCGCTGGTCAAGCAATGGCGCCTTAAGCGGGGTATCGAATGCTAACCGTCGCTATTGGTGAAATATTTGGGCCATGGCTTGCAAATCCCCAAAAAATGGGATATATTCCCATTTCAAAAAGTCGAATTGCTTATAGATCATGTCCGAATCGCGTGCCGATCTTTCTCTTGCTGCTGCCTTGCGTGTATTGGCGCCGATGGTCGAGTTGATGTTGCGTGAGGGGGTGACCTATCCCCGCTTCGCCAACGCACTCAAGACGACATTTCTCGAATCCGCCACGAGCCTTCTCGAAGAAAGTTCGGCGCGGGTCAATGATTCGCGCATCAGTGCCTTGACGGGCATTCACCGCAAAGATGTACGCGAGTGGCGCTCGGTCGGCCAGCCTCGCCCCCAGGCTAAAACCCTCGGCGCGGCCATGGAAGTCTTTACCCGTTGGGCGAATGATCCGGAATATTGCGACAAGAAAGGGCAGCCACGGGTGCTGGATCGCGCCGGTGGTCCCGGCTCGTTTGAGGCACTGGCGGTCTCTATATCGAATGACGTCCACCCGCACACGTTGTTGCAGGAGTTGATACGCCTTGGCGTTGCGCGGCGCGCCGAGGCCACCGCGAATGGAGAAAACGACAAAGTCAGCCTGTGTCTTGAGGCTTTTGTGCCCAAGGAAGGGACCGCTGAATTGTTGCGGTTGTTCTCCGATAACGTCGGCGATCATCTCGCCGCAGCCGTGCACAACTTGACGGACAGCGGTACCCCGATGCTCGAGCAGAGCGTGTTTGCCGATAACCTGCGCCCGGAATCAGTGGTCGCCATGAACAAATTGGCCCGTCAAATCTGGTCAAGCGCTTTCCATGAAATTGTCCGCAACGCCACGGTCCTGAGTGATCAAGACCGGGGCCAGTCCGACGCTGATCAACGCATCCGAATCGGCATGTATTTCTATCACGGCCCCAATCTCAAACCCTAGTTCAGTTCGCTGTCTTTGCATTTCTCAGGAGTCTCAAATGTCCACTTACTCGTTTGTGCGTATCCGAATCATCATCGCGATGGTCGTGACGATGTTGCTTGCAACCGCGTGCGGCGGGGGAGGCGGGGATAGCGCCGTCGCCGGCGTCGGCTCCGGCGGCACAGGCTATATCAGCGGGACGGTCACCAAAGGGCCGGTGGGCAATGGCACGATGGCTGGCTTTGCCATCAGCAACGGTCAAATGGGCGCACAAATCGGCACGGCAACGACCGGCGCCAATGGCAACTTCACCATGTCCATCGGTGCACACGCCGGCGCCGTCATGTTACAGGTGAGCGGCGGAAGCTACGTGGACGAAGCCACGGGCGCAACGATGGCCATGGCATCAGGTGACGTGATGACCGCCATCATGCCGCCGGTTGCTGCTGGCGCAAACAGCACTGGTATCCAGGTGACGCCGGTCACCGCCATGGCGCAAACGCTGGCGCACCGCATGGCGGGCGGCATGACGGACGCCAATATTGCAACGGCGAATACCGCCATGGGTAACTATTTCTCGGTGAACGACATCCTGCACGTTCCACCGATCAATACCCTGGTGGCGGGTTCGGGCGCCGGCGCAAGCCAGGATGCACAGAACTACGGTATGACGCTGGCGGCGATGTCGAAATATGCGCAGACCCTTGGCCTGAATTCCACCTCGGCCATGGTCACCGCGCTAATGAACGATGCCTCGGACGGAATGATGGATGGCAAGGCCGGCAGCGCACCCGTGCAAATGGGTGGCATGGGCGGCATGGCGGGTGGAATGATGCCGTCAAACGCGGGAACGACGGGGATGGGTGCCGCCATGAATGCCTTCATGAACTCCGCGCAAAACCGATCCGGCATCATGACGGCGGCGCTTGTGAACAAGCTGAATGGGTCGGGCGGCCAGATCCTCAGTGGTATGCCACCCGTCAGCAATGCGACGGTGAGTGGAACCGTGTTCAACGGACCAGTAAGCAATGCAACCGTCGTGGCCCTCGCGATCAACAATGGCGCGATGGGCGCGCAGATCGCCAGCGTCACCACCGATAGCCAGGGCAACTTCAGCCTTTCGCTGGGCACCTACACCGGCCCCGTGATGTTGCAGATGAGCGGCGCAAGCTACATCGATGCGGCAACCCAGACAACCATGATGATGGCGGCAAACGAATTCATGAGCGCTCTGCTGCCGACCGTAGCCAGCGGGGCGAATGTGACCGGTATCTGGATCACTCCGCTCACGGCCATGGCACAGAGCCGGGCGCTGGGCATGAGCGGCGGTATGACGGACGCCAACATCGTCGCGGCGAATATGGCCATGGGCAACTACTTCCTGGTCAACGATATCCTCCACACGCGACCCATGAATCCCACAGTATCAGGTTCTGGCGCCGGTGCGAGCCAGGATCAGCGCAACTATGGCATGGCGCTGGCCGCCATGTCGCAATACGCCAAGTCATTCAATATGTCGGTCTCCTCGTCTCTCTGCACGGCGATGATGAACGACGCGTTCGATGGCGTCATGGACGGCAAAAAAGGGACCACGCAGATTTCCATGTCGATGGGCGGGATGATGGGGACAAGCATGATGCAAGCAAATGCAGGCACCAGTGGCCTGGCGACAGCGATGACCGGATTCATGAATTCCGCCGCAAACATGTCAGGCCTGACGATCGCGGACATGGCGGCACTGATGCAAAGGCTGAACGGCTCCAATGGGCACATTTGATGCTCGGGCATTTGGGGCACGGAAACCATGGAGATAACATCATGCGACCCAACGACGCGACGCAGTTTGAGCTGATTGACCCCGTTTGCGGCGCGTCGATCAACACCGCGTCGCCGCATTACTGTGTGCGCGGCGGGGCGCTGTTCTACTTCTGCAGCGAGGCGTGCCGTGCGCGTTTCATGGCCGGTCCGTTGCGCGTCGTCGTCATCGACTTGCCGGCACATGACGAATCCACACCCGTTCCGGCGCTGCCAGTTGTCGAGGTTCGTGAAGAACCGGGTCGCCAGACGATGGCGGAAGGTGCCTTGAAGCCCGGCGGCAAACATCAACATCGGGCGCATGTCGGATTGCGCGGGCAGATTGGCTTGTGGTTCCTCGCAAGGCGTGAGCGCCGTCATGCCGCGCGAGCGAGCGACGAACTGCTGGCGCTGTATCGCACGGTCTCCGCCGATCATCCCAAAATGCCTGAGAGGGAACGCTTCAAGCTGGTGGTCATGATACGCACAGGCTGCGATTCGATGGCGGCCGACGCGATCCTGGAATGCGCGGAGGAGAGTTTCGCGGAATGGCCGGCGCGGCGCGAGCTGACCTTGTGCGATGTGGTGCATTACCTATCGGTGACAGAGTTTCTCTCGGCCCACGAAGGCGAAGGCGGGATCCATTCCAATATCGCCCTCGTGGTCACGTCACGCGTCCCGCGCAATCTTTGCGTTTTGCGCAGGAAGAACTGAGTGTTTTACCCAATCGTCTGGCGCTTCGCCGATCACGGAATCAACGCGTGCGCGTCTTAAATAAATCGAGGAATGAATGAATCTGCCCATTGATGAAGAACGCCGCGAAATACTGACCGGATTGGCCGCGCTCGGCCTGTTGGGACTAACGGGTTGCGGCAGCGGCGGTGGCGGCGACAACAACGCGGGGGCCATTACCGGTAGCAGCGCGCAATCAACTGGCACCTCAGGCGCGAACAGCCTGAGGCTGCCGATCACATTATCCGGAAACAATATCAGCGCCGCCGCGGGAAGCTACGATCTCGGCAGCGGCGCACGCACCGGCGCGCTGCTGTACAACGGCCAATGGCCATCGCCTTTGATCCGGCTCGCGGCGGGCGGCACGCTCGACCTCACCTTGCAAAACCAGTTGACGGAATCCACCAACATTCACTGGCACGGGTTGGCTGCGGCAGCGGGCATGGACGGCCATCCCACCGAACGGGTCGCGCCCGGTAACAGCAAGCGCTACACCTTCACGGTCAATGAGCGTCCCGGCACCTATTGGTATCATCCGCATCCCGACGGGGCGACGGCGCGGCAGGCGTATTCCGGACTCGCGGGAATGCTGATTGTCGACGACGGCAACGACGCCGCGCGCGGACTGCCGACCGGCGTGCGTGACATTCCGCTGGTGCTCGCCGACAAGCGCGTGAGCAATGGCGCGTTGATTTATCAGCCAACCGCCATGGATTTCATGACCGGCTGGCTCGGCAATACGATGACGGTCAACGGAATGTCCGGGTCGATTTCAGCCAGTGTCGAGCCCGCGATCATCCGCTTGCGGCTACTGAATGCGTCGAATGCGCGCGTCCTGAATCCGGCGCTGGTAGACGGCCGCAATTTTTGGTTGATTGGTACCGACGGCGGCTTAATGCCAGCACCTGTCGTGGTGACCAGCCTGCTGCTTGCGCCGGGCGAACGCGCGGAGATATTGCTGGACCTGCGCGGCGATGCCGGAAAATCGATCCGGTTCGTCAGTGCGGCGTTCGCGCTATCGGGCGGCATGATGGGCGGAGGGATGATGGGCACGGCGCCACCGCAAGGCAGCGCCTTCGACTTGATTACTTTTGTTGTCTCGACCGCCGTCGCCGCCAATGCGGGCACGATCCCGGCCGTCTTTTCCGCCATCATCCGGCTCGATCCGGCGGCGGCAACCACGAGCCGCGTATTCGAGCTGACGGAAATGGGCGGCATGAGCAACGGCCTGCATCGCATTAACGGTCTCGTCTACGATAGCGCGCGCATCGATTTCGTCGCCCGGCACGGCGATCTTGAGCGCTGGCAATTCGTCAACCGCGGCGGCGAGCCGCATCCGATGCACGTGCACGGCACTCAATTTCAGGTGGTGTCACGCGATGGCAGTGCGGCGAATCGCCTGCCGACCGACTTTGGCTGGAAGGACACGGTGCTGGTGCGTTCCATGGAAACGGTTGAGATCGTGCTGCGTTTCGCCGTTGCCGGCAATTACGTACTTCATTGCCATAACCTCGAACACGAGGACGACGGCATGATGCTGAATTTCAATGTCGTGCAATTTGTTTCGTTTGCATAGTATTGTGTTTAAGCAATGCCGGAGTAGGCCAATAATTCTCACGAAAATGGTGCTAAGCCGTATCGCTACCCCGCGTTGAATTTCCGGATCAGCATGCTTTTCGTTGCCTTGTCTTTCAGGTTTGTTCTATCACCCACCGCGATGCGTCCACGCTCTACGGTCACCACTATTGTTGGCTTATTGGTTAACGAGTCGGCAACGTGGACAAAACTGTAATGACGCGGCCAGCTTTCTGACGGCAGCCGAAGGTCACACTTCATTCCATCGCGGGCACTTTGCAGCGCGGTTACCAAGCGAAAACCTGGTAAATGAAACGATCAATAGGAGTTTGCCATGTTCAATAAAATCATCCCCATTTCTGTTGCCCTGTTCCTGTCGGCTGGCATAGCCGTTGCCGACCAGACATTTCATGCGTCGAACGATGAACCCAGCTCGGTCATGCACATCGTTCCAAGTACTGAAACGCGGACGCAAATAGATGCTGGGCGAAATGAAGCTACCAAGGAGCCGGCAACTTTTCATGGCTGGCGCTACGTCAACAGTGATACCGGTTGGGAGCTTGTTCAGCACGCCTACGAATTCCGCAATGGAAAATGGGTCCATGCTGACAAGCTTGGTCACAACCCGCCAAAGCCAAGCCCGGCTTCGCTCGATCAAGAGCGCGCGCGGAAAGAAACTACAAAGAACGCCTTAACCGTGAATGGTTGGCATGGTTGGCGCTACGTCGACAGCGAAACGGGCTGGGAGGCTGTTCCGCATGCCTACACTTTCCGCAACGGAACATTGGTGCATACGGACTAGTTTGATTCTAGGCGGTTGAAACCAAACCTTACCTCCACAAAAATCGCGAAAGCGATCATACGAACTGTTCTCGCGGGGGCGAGGAGGCTGCGATCAATTTGATCCCGGCATATTCGCCGCCAATGCGACGCCTCTTATGACTGCGCTTCTACAAAGACTTGATGTATGCGGAAAACAATTCTTCCCGAACGGAGTAACAATGCCTCCATTGACACAAAAAAACGCATTCCTATCTTCTTTCAGCGCATCATTACTTTGGTCACGTCCCTTTTCGCCCGCTTCCCAGCTACCATTTAGACAAGACGCCTAGATTTGGCGGCACTCTCGTGCTGAAGTCAGATCGGCAAGCCGTGCTCAATATTTATGATGAGCCTCACGACCTGATCGTCGTTCCCCGCGAGCATTGCTTCAATCGGCGTCCATCCACCGAGTAGCAGGTCTAGGTGCGACATCCCGTGATAGGCCGCATTTTCCGTGTCGAGCGCCTGACACGCGCACGCACTGATCTTAACCAAACGCGAATCCGACTCCAGGCGCTTGGAGAGCTTGGCGATGCACGACGCCTTCACGACCAAGGCGACCTTTTCCCGCGGCAACCCTGCGTTTAGAAAATCCGCCGCCGCGCTTGCGCTCAGTAACCTATGCAAGCTTGCCAAGCGGTGCTCGGCTCTGGCTCGGTCACTCGTCAATTCCCTCCAGCGGATCACGGATTTGATCGTCCTGAAAACGCTCGGCCTTGCTTAGGAAGTCAGCAGGCACGTCAGCCGCTTTACGCGCGGCAAAAAAGCCTGCCCAATATGTCGACCGGCTTGAGATCACAACGTCGCCCGTCACCGGATCGCGACGGATGTAAACCAGCTTACCCTTGAAGCGGTATTTTTCTGGCAGTCGCACAGCCCGGCTGCGGCCGATGGTGAAAAGTTTAGCGGTATCGAAACATGGTGGCCTCCCGGATTTCAAAATGTTGTTCGCTGCTATTTCCGAGTGTGTCTGGGTTCTTCCCGCCAGATTTTCTTGCGTGACGCGTATTCTTTTCGTCCCTCCACTGGCGGCACGCACATAGCGCGCGTCTTGCCTCGGATCGGCGAAGGACTCAAGAAATGTCCGCAATGTCATTTGCGATAACGCTATCAAGGTATCGTCGCACCGCCCGAAGGTCGGCAACTTGGCCGCCGCGCATATAGTCCAACGCCGACTTTCCCTTGAAGAGCGGTGCCGTATTCGGCTTGTGCATCCAGCCATCTGCCAGGTCCGCCTTTGGCAACAGTATTTGCAACGCTTTGTAGATGCCGAAGATGTATGACAGCCGCACCAGCGTGTCCGGCTTAAGCGAACGGTTCTTCAACTTTCGCCATCGATAGTAAGTGGATCGGCTGCGAATCCCCAGTAACACCATCTGCGTCGGAACATCCAACGTCCAACGTGCCGCGATACGAAAGAACACCGCCAGCCCTTTCCGTCCCACGTCGGGCGATTTCAAGTCCAAAGGCTGTTCGCCTGAAAGTTTTTGGTTGGCCAATTTATGCATGGTGACCGGGTTGGCGCCAACGTGGCGCAAAAAAGACCAGCGAGTTGTTGCCTGGAACGGCGGATCAAACGACGGCAAATGGCCGAGCGTTCCGGCGCAAAAAATCCCCAAATCCCAGCCATGGGATTACACTACCACACTTGCTAAGTAACTGTTTCATTGCGTTTTTCCGGGATTCAACGCTTTTTAACGCGTTTTCGTGCCGTATCCCGGAAATCCCCCCATGAGCCTGCGTTGGCGACCATCGGGAAAATGGACCGCTGCAATTTAACCGGAGGGGCAACATGGCAATCCTGCTGGATGGGGTCAATGTTGACGTACAGCGGGTGCTATGTAGGAACGATTTCTACAAGCGGATGACGAGCCAGGCGAACCATCGGTTTGGCAGGACGTTTACCGGCCGAAAAAGCGAGCGGGCGACTAAATCTGAAGCGGACTGAGGTGAACGACGAACGCATCGAATTTTTTAAGGAGCGATAGCCATGAAGTGTCCCAACTGTGGCGAGTCAACGCTGGTGCATGACACACGTGATGTGTCCTACCGTTACAGGGGCCTGTCAACAATACTTCCCAAGGTGACGGGCGATTTCTGTGGTGCCTGCGACGAATCCATTCTGGACGCGGCGGCGTCACGGCGGACGATGCGTCTGATGCTGAGGTTCGGTCAGCAGGTCAACGCGGCGGCGTAGCCCTCGCTTGCCGATTGCGACGCGCTAATAAGGAAGTTCGCATGGAACCATTACTCGATGTAGTCAAGGTTGAAGCCCGGGCAGGTTACACGCTGTATCTTGAGTTTGAGAACGGCGAAAAGCGGCTGTTTGACATGTCACCGTATATGGATGAGAAACCCTTCTCTCAATTGAAGGATCATTCCCGATTTGCGATGGCGTCAATCACGAATGGAACCGTCGGTTGGCCCGGGGATATCGATATTGCGCCCGAAACGCTCTACGACCGATCGAGACCTGTGCTGTGAATAAGGATGAAATAACTTTCGCCAGCAAGATCAGAAAGGCCCGGTGTAATCGTGGCTGCCGCCCAAAATCGATTTGACCTTCACGCGCTCCAAGAGGCCTGGCGCGTCTTTGAGGCGACGACCGGTCTTCGTTCCATTCATACCGAAGCCGAGTACGACATCACGGTAGCCCTCATGAATACGTTGCTGGACGCGGTCGGCGATAGCGACGACCACGCGTTGGCCGGACTGCTCGATCTGGGTGGGGGATCTGGTCTCGATATACGAACAGAAACACCACGCTATTGCGCCGGACCTGTTGTCGTCGGGAAACAGCGTGACATGATTCATTCGTTCAGTCGCACCCAGCGATTCCACGAGTCGAAATTGTACCGTGGAGGTGACGACGGTCTTGACCAGTTATTCTCAATCGACGGCGATGACAATACGTCTTACCTGCGGAGGGAAACATGGAACCACTGAATCGAATCACGCAGCAACCAGAAGTTATGGGTGGCAAGGCGCGCATCCGCGGAATGCGTGTCACAGTTGGAATGATCCTGGGGCAAATTGGCGCCGGGCGTAGCGTCGACGAGCTTCTCGTTGATTACCCGTACCTTGAACGCGAAGACGTCGTGCAGGCGCTTCGCTATGCCGCAAGGACCGTCAACGAATGATTGAATCAGGGGGCAGTTGACGAAACTTTGCTCGCCACAATCACGCACGACGAAGGTGCGAACAGAATAGATGAGGCGGTCGCCATGGAAATCCAGTTTGCTGTTGTGACGGTCGAAGTCCAACCAACAGGCAATTGCTAACCAACAATGACGACGACCTCAATCCAACTTGACCCTGCAACCGAACGACGACTAGACCGCCTCGCCGCCCAGACCGGCCGTACCAAGGCGTATCTGCTTCGCGCGCTCATCGCGAGCGGTCTGGATGATTTAGAAGACTTTTACCGGGCAGCGGCAATATTGGAACGTGCACGGAATGGCGAAGAGACAATTCATTCTGCCGATCAGGTGAGAGCGGAATTGGGCTTGGACAAATGAGCAAAGAGAGAAGACCGGAAACAACCCTGCAGGCACCTCAATCCGATAGTGACCAGCCTCGGTGGCGATCGCAATCAACCCGTGGATTCGCCGCCGCCCTCCGGGAAACGCCATCATTGTTACCTGCCGCGGCTAATTGTCAGATATTTGAAACTCACGAATCAAAAGGAGCGCCCCATGAAAAGCAAAGTCACTACCGCGCAGGTGCCACAGCCGCTTTTGGAAAAGGTTGACGAGATCGCCGCGCGCCGGAAGCGATCGCGGGGCTGGGTATTGACCCAGGCGCTGACCGCGTGGATCGATCGGGAAGAAGAGCGAAGGCGCCCAGCGCTGGAAGCGATGGCGGACATGGACGCCGGAAGAGCCAACAACGCTGCCATCGTCCGCGCCAAAATGCCTCGCCTGGTTGATGGCAAAAAATCGAAGAAAGAAATTGAAACCCCAGTGGATGAAATGCGCGCCAGTTATCGACGCGAGGATTTCGCGGCACTTGAGCGCGGTAAGTTTCATGCGCAGGCCCTGAAAGCCCAATTTGGTGCCAGTCATGTGACGCCAGCCGGTGTGAACATCTTTGCGGACTTGGGATTCCCTCCGTTGGAAGCGGCCATGTTGCTCGAGAAAAGTGATCGGCTCATCGCCGAGAAGCTCGCTGTGAAGGGTAAGAAGACGCCGCTGACTCGGAGCTTCCGGGTAACAGTTAGAGAGCGAATTGCACGCGACCCCGAATTTGCCCGCGCACTTCGCACCGAGGCGGCCATGCTTAAAGACGATTCCACCGAAGAGAAGCGCCCGCGGCAAACCAGGAAAGTGGCGCTCAAGAAGTGAAGTGCACGGCCATTCGCGATGCCACGGGTGCTGCATTGCGGCGCGAATACTACTCCAGCGACCGTCAGTTCCCGCCACCTCTTAAAACTGCCAACCTAACCAATTGCAACGTGATTTGAAAATGTTTTTGGAAAGGATGAGAAAGACGGCGAGCCTTATATTTCACGACCGCCCATTCCTATGGGCTGTCCGGCAAATTGGCCGTGCCAGTGCCCCTCGCCAATATCAGGTTTTCTTTTTGATCAACTGATGAAGACTCTCCAACCCTTCGCGCTCAAGAACGGTACCAAGTTTCGCATCTGCCCGATATCCTGGCGCAATGCCATCGCCATCCTCTTTTCGAATAGTGGCGACTAGCGTGTCGCTACGCTTCTTCCGGATTTCTCCGCTTTGGTCGCGCTGCCTTCCATCAAGGCCTTTTGGAAAATGCTTTGTCGCCATGGGTACCTCCACTGTTGGAATGAGTGCATAAAGTTTACTGCTCATCTACTGCGTTGTTGCCGCAAAAGGAATGGGATTCGGGCGACGAGTGCAATTAACGACTGAATTCCCACCATCGCCCGCAATACCTACTAGACTCAAGTTGCCCAAGTGCGCATGGACTCGGTCGCAAGATCAAGTTTCTTCAATAGCCTGCTAACGGGAGAACACGCAGGATAGTGCTCTATGAGAAGACTTCTCACTTTTGAATGCTCGCGAGATGCCGGCTCTTTTCTTCATCGGGCAGGCGACGCGTGATTGTTGCACCGCTTTCGTGATAATAGAGTTCGAAGAACTGATCCGACGGAAGCTCCTCGCCCTTGTATTCGCGCTGCACCCATTCGTCGAGTTCCGAGCGAACCGAGAGTTGAGACGAGTGTATACCACCTTGCGAGTGCTCGATATCACAAGAACGGACGTGATGAGTTTCCCAATCGCTGAATGCGCACTGACCGGCATTCTGGCTTTCGGGCGACGCTGAGGACCAACGAACGTTTGGTTGTAGCGGACCGTATTTCCGTGCGCCGCAGGTCTCCGCGGGACCGGCGCTTTGCTTTTGTCGGCTTCAATTTGCGCGATTTTTCCCGGACTGAAAAATGCGGGAACGGTGGGTGCGGACACACCTGCCCACGGTTCCTCAACAATGGGCGGCAACTGATTGAGCGCCGCGACAACCGGTCCCAGCGGAATACCCTTGCTTGGGTCTGCGATGAGAAAAAAACTGGCAGGCGCCGGGATAGTGCATACCGCCCCAATCTGACTTGATCACTGCGAATTCGTGTCCGCTCGACCCATGCCCTTCGCTTTTCCGCCAATTCAGCCGAAAATTCGTAGGGCTCGTCCGTAATCAGGTAGCGCTTGGACGCTCCGTCGTACCACACGCTTTGATGGTCCAGGCCCGGAATTGAATTTAATGAACTGCGTCCTGGAAGTGCGCGGAAAGCGCTCAGGACGGACTGAGTTGTGTGGCATCAACAAATTGGAGGGTGCGCGCTACTTGGCAGGCGGCATCGCGCGCATCAGACTGTGATCGCACCAAATATTTTCGGGCAAGATGGTCCGGACCCTCGAAACGAAGCCCAGTCAGGGACCGTTGGTTTGCAAGTTGGGCAGGCTTCAACAACTCATCCAGTGGTTTTGTGAGCAGGACTGTAAGCGTTTCGCGTCCATCCCCGCCAGCGGTGCGATCCCTCCAGTAGACGGAAATGAACACGCTGTAGCGGCTCTTTCCTGGTTTCGCATTTTCGAAGCCCCGTGTCGCGTGCCGAAAATTCTCATAACCGGCTTGCTTCGCTGCCACGTCCAGCGCCCTGACGTGCTGAATACTCTGTTCGCGTTTAATGGATTTTGCGAGGCGTTTAATACCGTCCAACGTCGTTGGACGAATTGATGCACTTGACATGACAGCTCTCCGGGTTCATTGCGAAACGTCACCCGTCTACCGCCTCTAGGAACCAGAAAGTTGCATGGTGTAGAAGAGGGTTTAACAAGCATGCTGTCAACAGCTTTGCAACGACGGGTGTCAGGCTCAGCCCGGAGCCGAGAAAATTATGGCACTAACCTAAACGGCCTGCAAGTGACTTGATGCGGAAAAGTATAGACGCCCGCATTTGGTGTCTTGAACCTGCTGATGGAAAGCACGAGGAACACACCCCTCTCGAAGCCATTGCCTGTCTGCCATGCCTAATTCTTCTAGGCACAGTTGCCTACCGGAAGTGCAACAATAGGCTCGCCGAGCTCGATCGCGCGCTCATAGACGTATTTGACTTCCAAGCCTCTATGGCCGGCGTGCCAAGAAAGGGAGAATGCCGCTCCCTATTCGTAGCAGATGCAACGTATTCGCTACCATTGAATCAAGCGGTACCACGTACACTTTCAACATCGACCAATTGCCAATCAAGGTTTGCAATGGGGTTATGGAATCGGCGTTTAACGGTCGGGAGCCAAGCGACACGAACCAGGACGCCGCGCCATGCGGTACTCACTTTTCCAAATTCAATTCTTCCATCAGACCTTCCACAGTGTTGGCCGACGGCAAGTTTCCGCGACGCGCTTCATTCATCGCATTGACAGTCACGGTATTCGGAATCAGCAGTTCGAAAGGCAACCTCTTTTCGCGGGCGATACGCGTCAGCAAGATGCGGAATGCGTCAGATGCGGTGAGCCCCATGGCAGCCAGCACGATGGTGGCTTCGGCCTTGATTTGCCCGTCGATCCGGGCTCGAACGACAACGCTTGCAGGCATAGTCTAATTCTCAAATTGTGAGCGATGGATTTTGGCCAGACAAGAAATAACAGGCAATAACCTTCTCGTACGTCAGCGTAGCAGCAATCGATCGCTGTCCACTCTATGCCACCGCACTCAGGACCTTGTTGGTGTTATCGCCACAAACTGCCTCAACCATTTGTGCGCCCCTTCAATATCCAAATGAAGGCTCGCATAGGACAGTTGCAGCAAATCTTCCGGGAGCGCCCAATCCCACTTTTCACGCTGAAGGTTCTTTGCATTGTGCAGGAGCTCGCCCGGAGTCGGAACAGGCCCATCGGCAAGGTCCGAAAGGTAATCCAGCATCGCATTGATGCGATCCGTGCCCACACCCGTTACCTCAATCGCCGGGCCGGAAGGATATGCCGTGTATCCGCCACGTTTGAGCATCATGATGACCGCCTCGTTCACTCTGTCACCCAGCCAAGTAAAAAGCAACACACCGCTCCCCTCTTTCAACAGGGATACGCGTGCAAGTCCCTTCCGCACGTAGGCTGCCCGCCCCTCGGCAATGAACCGGGCCGCGTTTGCATCCAGGAACGCGGGCATGGTTGACGCGCCATATAGCACCTTCATCCGCTGCCGCACGGCATCGTGAACAATCCCTCCCGATCCGCCAAACGGCGGCGCCTGACCGCCACGATGCCGAACCACGTAGATTGCCTTGCCTTCCTCATCCACCGACTCAATGCGCCAGTTCTTGCCGGCAAAGAGAATCAAGTCCTTGGGCTGAATGGCGATCGTGATCGGCAGGGATCCCAGCACGGTTGTGCCTGCAATGACGCGAAATTCCTCTTCTGTGGCGAATGCCGAATAGAAGGAATAGTGATTGACGAGTTTTTCACCGACTCGGCCATGAAGGAGTGCGCCAGAACTTTCCTGCTGGATCAACTCGCGCCGGCCAAACTCGCGCAGCAGGCATGTAAAATGTTCGGTGGATATATTCGTGAATGGCCCGTTCGTGCAAAGTGTGGCGTAGGAATCCTTTGCCGTGATCCCGCCGTGCTGCGCGATCAACGACAGCAGCTGCTGGGTCAATGTCGAGAGGTGCGCGCCAGACGCCACCGGCGGCTCAAACCAGTTGTCGAGCAACAGCGATACCATCGCCGCCATCTGGAAAGTACCCTCGCGAAGCTCGGCTAGGGCGCCCGATCGGGCATCCAGCTCGCGCTCGACGCAGTAGCCGCGCAGGATCGCCGGTTCTCCCTTTCGCCGTCCCGATCGACCCAGCCGCAGGCGTAAGCTCGCAACCGACGGAGGTGATCCGATCTGCGCGATGCTTTTGACCGCGCCAATATCGATGCCAAGTTCCAGCGTATTCGTACAGATGGCACTCGCCGACCGCTCTTTGGCCTTCAGCGCCGCTTCGGTATCCGTTCTGATTTCCTTGGAAAGGCTGCCATGGTGTGGCCAGAACTCGTTGGGCACATGGGCGTCTTCACACATCCTCCGCAACAAATACGTGTACTTCTCGACCTTGCCGCGACTGTTCGGGAATACCAGGTTGTTGGAGCCGCGTAATACACCAAACAACTGCGTTGCGATGGCCAGCTCGGTGGAAGTTCCGTCTTTGCTTTCCGACGTTTGCATTTCAGCCGATTCATCCTGGCTCGCGGCGATGGCGGTCGGTTGAATGACAACCGGCTCTTCATAGCCTTTGATTTGCAGCTTGAGTTCCCGCTCATCCGAGGTCGAATTGATGATGACCACAGCCGATCCGCCGCGCGGCCGCAGAAATTCCGCCGCCAGGACATATCACCGAGCGTGGCCGACAACCCGATGCGGCTAACGGTGCGGCCAATGGCGGTTTCAATCCGGTGCATGATCGACTGAAGCTGTTTGCCGCGTTCCGACCCAATGAACGCATGCAGTTCGTCAACCACGAAGTATCGAAGCCCGGCGAATTGCTGGGCGACCCGGAACCCGCGATTGCACAGGGTCGCTTCCAGCGACTCCGGTGTAATCAGCAAGATGCCGGTGGGATTCTTGGCAAACTTGGCTTTGACGGACGCGTTGATGTCGCCGTGCCAGGGCCACACGGGAATCTCCAGTAGTTCGCAAAGACGCTCCAGCCGGCCAAACTGGTCGTTGATGAGGGCTTTCAGCGGACTGATGTAGACGACCAGGCTGGCGTCATCATGCTTGCGAAGGAGATGGCTCAGGATCGGAAAGAATGCCGCCTCGGTTTTTCCGGCGGCGGTGGCCGCGGCGATGATGACATCACTTTTTGCATCAAGGATCGCCGGTATTGCTCGCTCCTGCGCGTCACGCAGCTCTTCCCAGCCCTCCATCCAGATCCACCGCTGGATGCGTTCGTCGAGGAGTTGGAACGACGTGGACTCAGCCATTACATTTTGAAGGACGCAAGGTCGTCGTCGCCGTCGACATTGGCATCATTTGCCGCACCGTTGTCTTTCACGACTTCAAGGTGACCGAGCAGGGTTTGCCAGTCGGAACCCGGGTTCTGCTCAAGGATCGCCAGCAGATTGACCCATGCGGTAATGGTGGTTCGTGGCGTGCGAAAGTAAGCTTCGCCGATTCGCTTCGCACAGTGCGCCATGAACGGGGCGATGGCGTCGTCCTGCACCAGATACTTCGCCGGATCGCCCAGCGCGTAGACGTTGCGTATCTTTTGCAGCAGTACATAGAAGTCTTCCGGGGCGAGACTGGAGAGCCGGATGACCGGGCCGCTGTGATCGATGAGGCCGTTCCGGGCAAAGGTGTTCTCGGCAAGCCGGCTCTGCAGCGCCGTGTAGCTGTATAAGCCGCGCTTGGTATCGAGCAGGAACTCGGGCGTTCCACCCATGATGACGCCGAGGCCCACCGCACTGCCCTGGAGTGAATCGTTCAAGATACGCAGGATCTGCTCGTAGTTGGACGCGCGCGCCTGGGTATTGGCCAGCTTGTAGATATTGACCAGTTCATCCAGGCAGACCAGCAGACCGCCATAGCCGGCCAGCCGCACAAACCGGGCGAAGAGTTTTAGCTGATCATAAAAGTTGGCGTCGTCGATGATCGTCCGCACGCCGAGTGCGCTCTTGGCGTCCGTCTTCGTCGTAAATTCGCCGCGCAGCCAGCGAATGGCATCCGCCTTGAGCCGTTCATCGGCGTTTTCGTACCCGCGGCAATAGGCGGATATGACGTCGGCGAAATCATAGCCATTGACCATCTCGGTCAGTTGGTCCAGCTTGCCGCGAATGACGGACTCCGTGGTCTGACCCGCCGCCGTCGCTTCGCTCTTCGCGTTGGTCACGAACTTCTCGACCACCCCGGCGATCGCCCCGCCATCCGGTTTGGTGCGGGTGGACAGATTTCGCATCAACTCCGCGTAGAGCGATCGTGCCTGACCGCCACTGGCATGCAATCGCCGGTCCGGATTGAGGTCGGCGCTGGCGGTGACGAGCTTCTTCTCCATCGCGATGGCGCGCACCAGGTTGAGAAAGAAGGTCTTGCCGGCGCCGTATTCGCCGATCACAAAGCGAATGCCGGACCCGCCGTCGGCCACGCGGGCAATGTCCGTCACCAGCGTTTCCACTTCGCGTGCCCGGCCGACCTGAATCAGGTGCTGTCCGGCACGCGGCACGACCCCCGCCCGCAGGGATTGGATCACGGCGTCACGGTCACGGGCGCGTATGGGTGTACTCATGGGTCTAGTTTGTCCAGAATCTCGGTGTTCGTTTCGATCGGATCGTCGCCCTGCGTGAGCGGCAGATCGTACTTGTCAAAGGCCGCTTCATTTACACGCTCAAGGGCGCCATCGAGCATGAGCTCCATGTCGGCGGCGACGTCTTCGAGTTCGCTGCGCGACCAATGGGGCCGTGAAATGATCATGTGCACGAACGCGGAATGAACCGAATCGAGTCCCATGACGGTTGTGGATTCGGTTATCTCGGCGTCAGTCTCTTCGGTTGAGGTGACTTTTGCAGCGGCATCCGCGATGACATGTGCGTCGTCGACGAAGATGTTGGAGAGCAGGGCCGATACGCGGTCGCTGTCGCGTTGCAGGGCGGCAATGCGCGCGGGGTCGAGGACATATGCGTCGCCCGGTGCGCGTGGCTGCTCTGATGCGGATGGTCCCGTCTCGGGGACGCCGGTCGCGGCCACATGGATATCGCTATAGAGCTGCTTCGACGGGAGTCCCAGGGCCGTGTAGATTTTTTCCAGCGTCTTCATCTCGGCCTGGCTTGCGACGCCGTCCAATTGGGCAATCGACGCGACAAATGTCGCAATGAGCGATCGGGCGGCGGTATCCAGCGGCTCCAGTTTCTTCTTCATGGTGGTCATCGGTACCGGTGCGACCATCAACAGCCGCAGATGCGCCTTGAGGCGCCGTTGCTGTGCCGGTGTCAGGTGCTGCCAGGCGTCGATTTGCTTGCTCAGATGCACGATCTCGGCCGAGGACAGGTCGCCATCGGCGAATGCCACGGCGGTCGCCAGCTGCAGCATCACGGCGGCGGCATTGAAGCCGCTGCCACTGCGGGACTGCGAATCGCCCGGTTGCATGGCAAACAGCACGATCTTGTCGCTGGCTTTGGGCAGCTTGGCGCCGTTGAGCACGTCGGGCTCGATGCCGATGTTCATCGATTCCAGGGCCCTGGAAAAGCCGAGCATTTTGTCGCGGGTCAAGTCGCCGCCGGCATTGAGCATGGTCGTCAGCTCGGCGAGCGGCATGACCACCAAACCCGCCCCCATCCTTTTCGATACCTTGTCGAGTACCTCGCGGGCGGACGGCGGCCATATCGAGGCGGGCAGCTGCAAAATCGCTTCCAGCGCCGTGGTCTTGTCGGGGTTCTTCCGGATGTAGCGACTATAAGAGTCGAGTTCCGTGCTGCACGCATCGACCACCGCCTGCAGCGTGCGGGTCACGGTCACCAACGACGTGACATCGGGAACATTGCCGAACTTGCGGGAAATTTCCCCGGCGCCGCGAAAGCCCGAGGAGGCAGGCTGGTAGACCAGTTTAAGCTTGGTGCGGTTGATGGGCAGTTTGATGCCTTCACCACACAATTCGCGATACTTGGCCGGAAACATGACTCGATATTGCTCGGCGCAACGTACCACCGGCGTGCGCTTACTGATGGTGGGATCATGATCCGCCCAGGCCAGGGCGATATGTGCCGGGACCGGCACCTTGTCGACGGCCGTTTGGCCGAGAGCCAGGCGCAGGTAAAAGGGAAGTTCATAGGAATGCGGCAGCGGGGGCACCGGGCCGAGATATAGGGGCGCGCCACTGGCGGGTACCGCGATCAATTCCAGGAATCGCGACAGGTAGTTCCTGACCGAGACGGATTTTTCTCCGTATAGGGAGAGCAATCGTTGTACTTCGGCGGCGATGAGTGGTATTTCAACCGATGCCGTGGGGTCTTTGGGCGCATCGATCACCACGCGCCGCTCCAGTCCGTAGAAGAACAAGAAGACATAGCCGACGTCGGCATGGGGGTCGCGCCTTCCCCCCGCGAGCCACTGGAGATAGGCGCGGCGCGCGGCGGGAGAGACTTCCGAATAACTGGGCCAATAGCCCATCTGCCGAAGGCTGGGGTCTTCGCGCGAGGTCGACACGCGCTTGGTGATGTCGATCAGGGCGGGATCGGTGTAGCCGCTGAGCGTGGGCAGGTTCTTACCGACATACAACATCCCGCCCGGCAATGAGAGGCCGGCTACTTCGATTAGCTCTCTGGCGGAATCCACCTTGCATCAACCGCCAGGCTTCGCGGGCGTTCGGGTATTCGGTATCCGGTCTCTCTGGCAAGATTCTCACCGGCGCCGGTTGGGCGCATTGGAACGGGACTCTCCGCGATGGGATTGGCGGGCTCGTTCGCAGTGAATGCATGGTAGACCTTGTAAGCGACATAGGCCGCCACGCAGAGGCCGAGCACAATCCAGACTTCTTTGGGCATTGCCGCGATGAGCACCACAACGGCGACTACGACGCCGCCAATGATCCCCAATGGATCGCTCTTCTTCTTGCCCATACGTCCATTGCGCCGTTAATTGCGGGAATGGGAGTCCAACGCCAAGGCGACTGCTCCCAACAAGTATCGGCTTCGTCATTGCCCGTGACACAGCTTTTAAACTGCGTTGCACGGGCGCCATTCCGATTGGCGTACAAAGAGCCGCTTTTGTGATCTATGGGGGAAGGATTGCACATTCATGCTCTGGGTGCAATCTTCCCATACTGCCTTAGCCTGACCAACAGCCTTCCACCAAGGGCATCAAGGTGGCCGCCTCGATGTGACAAGGGCGACCCAGTCTACTGAGCCCGGCCCAAGGCTGCATTTGAATATCGCCAAATGCCACTTGGCTTGCCATTAACTTCTCGAATTCGTCGCATTTCGAATGTGGGCCCGGTGCCGCCAGAATCATCCGCTATTTGGTGACTTATGCCCGTAATTCTGCGATCACATGCGTCAATAAATGACGCGGAGCGGAAGTGTCATGTTACGTCGCACGGCGAATTCGCCTTTCCATAATTTTGAATCTACAACGGGTCATTTCCTACCCGCATAGGTAGGTTTTTGACATTAACAATTGTGCTAAATTGATTTAACTAATTGCCATTCAGGTTAGGCCACGAACGACAATGACAGATGCGACCAGTCTTGAGGTGGGTACCTCCCCTTCGTTTGAACCTGGCATCGCGATATGCCTGTCGGGCGGCGGATTTCGTGCGACGCTCTTCAATCTAGGCTCGCTTTGGCGACTGAACGAATACGGACTTTTGCCGAAGCTCAAGATGATCACCAGTGTTTCAGGTGGTTCGATTGTGTCCGGTCTGTTGGGTCTGCGCTGGAAGAATCTCAGCTTTGACGCGGGCGGTTGCGCGACAAATTTTCAGTTGCATATCGCCGATCCCATTCAGGCGTTTTGCGCCCGGAAAATTGCAGTTCCCGCAGCCATCGGGGGCATCCTGAATCCGTTCAAAAGCATTGGCGATGAAATGTCCGAGGCCTATGAGTCGCTGTATGGCAAAGCGACACTACAGGACTTGCCTGACGGTCAGGCACCCCAATTCGTTCTTTACGCAACCAGCCTGCAAACGGGAAGAAGCGTTCGAATGGGAAGATCCTATCTCGCGGATTATCTGGTTGGCAAGTTGCCGCATCCGAACCTTTCTCTGGCGCGAGCGGTGGCCGCTTCGAGCGCATTTCCCCCGTGTTGTCTCCGCAGGTGATCAAGACCGACCCCAAGCTTTGGGTCACGACAGAGGGAGCAGCACTTACCGGTGACGAATGGCGGCGCGAACTGGTGCTGACCGACGGCGGTGTCTACGACAACATGGGCCTTGAGGCTATTTGGGACCGGTTCGATACGATCCTGATTTCAGATGCAGGCGCGCCATTCAAGTTTGACCCTGATCCACCAGGCGACTGGGTTCGTCAACCCGTTCGAGCGATGGACATCATGACTGATCAGTCCCGTGCCCTTAGAAAGCGTTGGCTGATCCGTGACTTCAAAGCCGGGAGAAGGGGGGCCTATTGGAGCATTAGTACCGAAATAGCGAAATACGCCTTGCCCGGCATGGTTCCGATTGCGGCCGACAGCGCGCTGACACAGGGCCTCGCCTCTATTCGGACACACCTAGACCCGTTCAGCCCAGACGAGCAGGGGCACTTGATCAACTGGGGTTACGCCTTGTGTGATGCCGCAATTCGATGCCATGTATCCGCAATTGGCACGACGGCGGGAACGTTGCCCTTTCCTGCGTTCGGCCTATAGCGATCGCAAGTTCGATCATTAGATTGGATTGATCTACTGTCGCCATTTTCAACGAACGACTGTCATTTCGCACCAGAGACTGACAGAAAGCTTCATATACGGAGGTACCTGTCGTGATTCCTAGCGCGGGTGGCTTACGTGGTAGAGAATCATGGCGCACGGAATGGCCGACAGGCCGAAAAAATACGCATAAGCATAGCGGGTTCTCGGAATCGAAAAGTAGACGAAGCGGAGACAGAAATCATCATGTATTACAACCCTAGCATTCCAGCACCGACGCGCAGACCGCTCAAAATATTTGCCGTCGACCCGATGCTGGGCAAGACATTCGGCAATCGCGCCAAGGTGGACATCGTCAACGAACCACTTCAGCCGGGTCCGATCGGGCATCGCATCGCAGTCATTGACTACGACGGAACGCGCAAGACATTCTACGAGCCCGTCAATCTCGATGACGCGGCCATCTTGATGCAAGGCGGGCTTGATCCGTCGGAGTCGGATCCGCGCTTTCATCAACAAATGGTTTATGCGGTAGCAATGAAGACGATCGAGAATTTTGCCCGCGCGCTTGGCCGATTGGTCAAACTCGGCACTAGCAAAAACCCGGTGCTCCGAATATTTCCCCACGCCTTCTACGGCGCAAATGCTTATTACTCGCGCAACTTAAACGCCGTACTGTTTGGGTACTTCCGGGCGGATGAATCTGATCCTGGAGAAAATCTGCCCGGGCAAGTCGTATACACATGTCTATCTCACGACGTTATTGCACATGAAGTAACGCACAAAGTCGTAGACAGACTGCGCCCCCTTTTCCTTGAGCCATCAAACCATGACGTACTCGCTTTTCACGAGGGCTTCTCGGACATCGTGGCGTTGTTTCAACATTTTTCGTTTCCGGAAGTCTTGCGAGAGCAGATAGCCAAGACCCGCAGTGATATCCGCTCGCCCACCACTCTCGTGGAGCTGGCCCGTCAATTTGGCTACGCTACCGGCTCAGGGAAATCCCTTCGCTCCGCTTTAGACCAACCTGCCGCTCGACTTTACGAGACGGTTGTGGAACCGCATGACCGGGGCTCGATACTTGTGGCTGCCGTATTCGATGGCTTCTATAAAACCTATCAGCGGCGAATCTACGACTTGATCCGCATTGCAACAGGTGGAAGCGGTGTCCTACCGTCCGGCGATTTGCATCCAGATCTCGTAAACCGGATTGCCATTGAGGCTTCAAAAACTGCGCAACGCGTTCTCGACATGTGCATCCGCGCGTTCGATTATCTGCCGCCGGTCGATATCACGTTCGGCGACTTCTTGCGCGGTTTGGTCACGGCAGACTATGAGCTGAATCCAGAGGATGACCTCGGCTTGCGCGGCGCGATGATTGAGGCTTTTCGACTGCGTGGGATTTATGCATCGGGCGTCGTGTCACTCGCCGAGGAATCGCTTCTGTGGGATACCCCCCGCGGTCGAATACCGGACTTGCCCCAGGACATCATGGATTTGTTACCTGAGTTATTCTTCTCGGCCGTACTCGACTTTGACCTGGACAGCAGGAGAGCGGGGGCTGAGTCGGAGTCGAGCTCGCTCTCTGGACGATATGGCGATCGCTACCAAAAGACGTCGAGCAGCATGCTCGATTCCGACGATGATGGCCAGATCGAAGTAAACGTAGGCGAGGAAATGGCAAAGCGTCTGAACCGATATGCCACGGAGAACGCTGCCGCCCTAGGACTCGAAAATTCACGAAAAATTGAAGTCCATGGTTTTCATCCCGTGTTCAGAGTGGCACCAAACGGGCGACTGGTCATTGAGCTTATCGCGCAGTTCGCTCAGGCCGACCGTAGTCTCAAGAACGAACTTGGCGGTTTGCCGTTTCGAGGGGGCGCGACGCTTGTTATCAACACAGACGGTGCTGTCAGATACGTTGTGCGCAAGCCAATGGCGTCAGATGTTGTGCCTGATGAATTTCGCAAACAAGGCCAACAGCGGCTCGCACAACAACGCGCCTTCGTCAGCAGTCATGATGCACGTGACCCGGGAATATCTTATATGACGACTGAAGAGCATAGCCAACGGATGTTGCGCCTAGCCAATCTAGCCCGTCTGCATGAGGAGTAACAATATGGCAAGCAAACAAAGCCTTGCGCGTCATGGCGGACGTCAACAGTCAGTCGCTCCCGCTAAAGCGGTAAAGATTGTAAAGAAACCCGCTAAGGCCCCTGCGGCGCCCGCGGCAAAAAGGAAACCGGCGGCACCAGGTCCAAAGACGCGCAAGGCAATTACCGTGCGTATGTACAACGTGGGCTTTGGCGACGCTTTCCTCGTTACCGTCCCGACGAGCGAAGGTGAGCGCAAAATTCTCTTCGACTGCGGCTCAATCGCGAAGGGCCCGAAAAGTATTGGCGATGTCTCGAAACAAATTATCGCCGATTGCACTGTCGATGGAAGCGGTCCGGCAATCGATGTGATTGTCGCGACTCACCGGCATAAGGACCACGTCTCAGGATTCGCCACCGCGGGTTGGGCTGAAGTTGCTGTTCAGGAGGTTTGGATGCCGTGGACGGAAGATGAGTCCGACAAAACAGCCAAAGAAATCCGTGATGCACAGAGCAAATTGACCGCATCGCTGGCACTTTCTTTCACTGGCAATAACCTTGCTCAGCTAGCGCTAGCCGCAGACGGACCGACCAACAACTTGGCCCTGGGGCCGACCTTGCTGCTCAATGCAATGAGCAATGCTAAGGCGATGGATCTCCTTCACCATGGATTCGTCGGCAATCCTCGGCGACGCTTTCTTCCAAAATTGGCAAAGCAAGATAGTGCCAATCTCTCGCTGGCAGGCGGGAAAAAAGCGCCGATTGTCGAACGATCTTTCGTCACCGACGTATTGCCCGGGGTCACGGTTCACGTGCTTGGTCCATCGCGCGACGAGAAGGTGATCAAGGAAATGGATCCGCCCAAGGGGAAGAGCTACATGCAACTGCAGGCGGAAAGAGCGATGTCCATCGAAGAGTTATGCCGACCGTTTGCGGAGGAATTCGAATTTCACGAAAACGAAATGACGTCTGCCTATATGGACCATATCAATTTGTCGGACCGGCGCGACATCGGTCGTGGCACCGACTATTCCGCCTTGGAAGTGGCGGTGGCCCTCGATTCGGCCGTCAACGGTACAAGCCTCATGCTCATGCTGGAAATTGGCGGCACCTATTTGTTGTTCCCAGGAGATGCGCAGTGGGGAACCTGGAATGCCGCAATGAACGACCCAGAATGGAGCGAGATGCTGAGCAAGACTAGTTTCTACAAAGTGGGCCATCACTGTAGCCACAACGCAACACCCAAGGCGTTCGTTGAGGATAGCATCGGTGACGCGATAACCGCGATGGCGTCAACAATGGAACGGTCAATTTGGCCGAGTATTCCCCGGGAACCATTGCTACGCGCATTCGCGCATAAGAACTGCAGGCTCGCGCGAAGCGACAAAGAAGATAAGGCTGATCCGAATACGTTTACCGTGGTCAAGAAGAACTATATAGAGACTCACATTCCGTTTTAGGGATACGCGAATCGCGAGAGTGAGGTATTGCCGTGGGCGGGTACTCACGATCCTCGTACGCTGATTCCTTTTATCTTGTGGTGAACGGCGAGTAAATCCACTGCGATCTAACTATTGACTGAAAGACATTCCATAGCGAAGCAAGGCGTCGATACAGTGAAAATATCCTGTTGATCTATACAGCTGGGGTGCCTACGCCAGCTTGGCGTGCAATGTACGTGCGGTTGCTAAGGGAGTTGAAATTGGGTGTGCCGGTCTATCACTGGGGAGATATCGATGAAGGCGGGTTCTGGATCGCAGCGTCGTTAGCCCATGACGCAAGCGGCGCTGGTCATAAAATCAAACCTTGGTTGATGTGGCCAGCAGACCTGCCACTCGCTCGCCGCACTATCGCCAAGCCCGGTACCATTGCCCGAATCAAGCATTTCGCTATGGCGGCGGGCTGGCAGGACTTGGGTGAAGCGATTGCCGCTGCCGGATTTACGGTCGAGCAAGAAGGTCTTGCAGAGTGACGAATGGTTACGTCCTTGCTCCAAGTCTAGCGAGGGTCCCGTACGCGGAATTATGGCGGCGTGTCCAGACTCAATTGCGCGGCATATTCAGTGCGGACGAGTTGTTTGGAATACCGAAGAGCAGGTTACCGAATAGCTCGAACGAAAAAGTTTAGCTTACGCACCAAAGTGTGGTGGAGGGGTCACGCTACCCCAATTGGTAGTGGTATTATTGTTTTTTCTGGAATGGTACTTGTGTCGTTCCTGGCCTCTTTGTGCCACGTTTCACGGAACGCGCAAGGCCGTGCGCTTTTCTTAAACCCGATACGATGTGGCGACGGGGAACAAGTAATTCACTATTCTTATTCGGTCGGCTATTGCAGGTATGAATGAGCCAACAAATGAAATGTCGGTTTCATATCCTGGCGGTTCAGGAAGTTGCTTGATTCAACAGCACTCGTGAATAAGGCGTCTGAGAGAGTGAATTCGCGTACGAGTTGTGAGATGCGTAAGTCATTGACGAGGTAAATGAAAATGTTGAAATATAGGAAATTTGCATTTGAAGCGACATATCCAGGACTTTCTGGCAGCGCAACCCGAAGGCGCGCTCGACGTATTTCTGTCTGCGCGTGCGTAGGTCGTTGTTTCAGCTCGGAGTGATTGTGCGGCGGATGCAGAAACCTACAAATGACTACGTGGTGATAGCTACGGACCAAGAGCTTGAAAGACTTGAAGCGGAAATAAAGGCGAAGCAGGTTGAGGTCAAGTACGACACTCGCGACTTTGTCGTGGACTACATTGTTGACAAGTATCGCGAAGACTTTTTCTACGTTCCCGCATACCAGAGAGAATTCATCTGGAAGCTCGATTTGCAGTCCGCGTTCATTGAGTCGCTCGTTCTGGGATTGCCCATCCCAATGTTGTTTCTTGCGGACATGGATGATGGAAGGTTAGAAATTGTTGATGGCGCTCAACGTGTACGCACATTAGAGTCCTTCACGAATGATGCCTTCTCGCTCTCTGGGTTGAAGGCAATTCCCTCGCTCAATGGCTTTCGTTTTTCTCAGATGCCAAAGGCCCAACAAAGGAAATTGCTAACAAAGGCGCTTAGATGCATTGTGTTGGAGGACTCAACGACTGAGCAGGTTCGACAAGATATTTTTCATCGTATTAACCGTCATGGCTCAAAGGTAAAAGCCGTTGAGGCTAGAAGGGGTAGCCTTCAGGGACCTTTCATTGCGTTTATCCAACAAATGGCGTCGCGCCCTCTTTTTAGGAAGCTCTGCCCAATTAGCGCTGCGCTTCTAGCAAGAAGGAGGACGAGGAACTTGTTACTCGGTTCTTCGCTATTCCGATTTGTACAAATCCTTCAAGCACGATGTTGATAACTTTGTTGGAGAGTTCGTAGAAGAACGCAGAGAGACCTTCGATCAGGATAGATATCGCAGCGAATTTGACGCCACACTAAAATTTGTAAGTAAGTACTTCCCGAACGGTTTCGCGAAAGCTGAAAAACGCAACTACAACGCCGAGAGTCCGTTTCGAGGCAATCGCTGTTGGAACAAATCTTGCGCTAAGAATTGATCCGCGTTTGGTGCCAGCTATTGATCCAAATGAATTGCTAAATACCAAAGCCTTTTATTACCTCACCAGAACTCACGCAAGTAATTCGGGGCCGCGTCTCGCGAGCCGGGTTGAGTATGTGCGAGACATGTTGCTAACAGGAGACTCCCCGCATGCCCGGACTGCGGACTGAATTCGCCTCCCGGCAAAAAGAACTTGAGCAGTTCATTAGCTTTCTAAGCGAACTAGACAAACAAGCACCACTTGTCGGGTCGCGCGAAGCTAAGAAGGTCACCGGTCGCTTGTCGGTACTGAAGGCGTCAACATTTTTGATGGCCTACAACCTCGTCGAATATTCCGTTCGACAGTCCTTTGCACTTCTATACCAAAAAGTTGAAGAGAAGAGCGCAACCTTTCGGACGCTTGATGAGCCGTTTCGCGAGCTATGGTTGACGCAGCAATTGAAAGATCGCGATGTTGCTTGGCTCTCAAGACTCGTACCGCAAACACACAAGAAAGCTATTGGATTTGTCGCCAATGACACGCCGCTGCTTCTGAATCCGAGATATCTGCCGATCGAGGGGAATCTTGATGCGGACGAAATAAGGATCCTATTTAGCAAACACGGACTGCGTTTAACAGTAAGCAAGAGCGCAAGTGGTGGCGCTACGCTCAAGACGGTCAAAACGAAACGCAATGCATTGGCGCATGGCCTTGAAACGTTCACTGAATGCGGTCGCCAGTTCGGCGTGAGCGATCTAGAGCAAATATGTTCAGAGACGTGCTTGTTCGTCTCGGGGGTAGTTGCAAGCGCGGAGCGGGCCGAGCGAAGCTCAGCAGGCACCAGAAAGGTGCCATAGTGTTCGAGAGATCTCATTCTGCGGAATTTGAGCCTGCAAAAAATCAAAACATTGCGGAGCAGAGGTCAAGCCTTGTTTCATGGTTGACCTCCACATCTGCGCCGGACTGGTGCGATTTTCCAAAGAGCATAAGAGTCGTAGACCTATTCTCAGGATGCGGAGGCTTAACGCTTGGTGTTTCTGAGGCTGCGCGTGCGGCCCAAGTTGGCACTGAAGTTGTTTTGGCTTGCGACACCAACGATAGCGCCCTCTCAGTTTATCGACAGAATTTTGGGAAAATCGGTGACCGTATCGTGCACGCTGATCTCATGAGCGCATTTGCTGACCCAAAGGAGTTTCATTTCAGCTCCGGCGTTGTTCCCTATAGCGAGTTTGGCCACATTGACTTACTTGTTGCTGGCCCGCCGCCGTGTCAAGGGCACTCGGATCTGAACAACTCGACTCGCAGATCCGACCCGCAATGAACTCTATTTGGCGCCATTTCTGGCTGCTGAGCGACTTCGACCATCGTTTGTGCTGGTGGAGAATGTTCCGGGTGTGCGGCATGCAGAATCTACTGTTGTTACTCGAGCGAAAAAGAAACTTGCGTCCCTAGGCTATAAGAGCGTTGATTTTTCAGTGTCCGCCGCTTCGGCAGGCTTGCCGCAAACGCGCACAAGGCACGCGCTCTTAGCTTGGTCAAGTTCATTTTTCTCCGGAACATTCTCGGTCGAACCATCGACTGTTGGCCCTGCACTATTTCCATTCATTCGTGATTTGGAGGACGAATGTCTTGAGGCTACTAGTGCATCCAATCGCGCTGCAGGGCTTTCTAATGAGAATTCGGCTGCGCATTGACTACTTGTTCAAAAACGCGCTCTATGAATTGCCGAATAGTCACCGGCCGCCATGCCACCAAAATGACAACCACTCATACAAGTCAATGTATGGACGGCTTCGTGAAGATCAGCCTGCGCAGACAATAACCTCAGGATTTGGCTCAATGGGGCAAGGGAGGTTTGTTCATCCGACGCGAAGGCGAACCATTACTGCGCACGAGGCTGCGCGAATTCAAGGGTTCCCAGATTTCTTTAGCTTCGAAGGAATTGAAAGAGTTACGGCACTGCGAGAGATGATTGGAAATGCGGTGCCTCCGCCGCTGGCAATGGCAATTGTTTTTGGCTTGCTGCCATTGCTAGCAAAGCGTTAGGTGGCCGCACAATTTTAGGTGGCACCTTTTGACCGCAAGACTCCGTTCGAATGCGATGAACTAAAGAGCAAGGTTCGTCATGTTATTGAAAACGAATCGTCGGAGTCGAACTTAATTTCATCATGGTCGTATCGAAGGTCAATTAGTCTATTCAAACTGACATTGCCCGGCGCGCTACGCAACTTAAGTCTTAGACTCTACGAACACCTCCGATGTCTTCCGATCATTTCGAAAACCTGATCCGCACCCTGCTTGAGGCCGATGGCTACTGGGTCGTCCAATCCTTCAAGGTCAACGTCTCCAAGCAAGAAAAGCGACAAATAGGCAAGCACACGATTCCAAGGCCGGAAATAGACTTACTAGCACTGGACTTTTCTAAGAACGAAATAATCGCGTTCGAAGCGAAGTCATTTCTGGATTCATCAGGCACGCGAGCCAGCGCGCTCTTGGCCACACAGGAAATCCCGGAGGGCAAGTACAAGTTGTTCACCTGTGAAAACTACAGGAACATAGTATTGGGGAGGCTGAAGCAGGACCTTCAAGCTAGGGCGATGGCAAACTCCAGAACAACCGTTCGCTTGGGGCTTGTGATTGGCAACGTTTACGCGAGGGACGTAATTCCAATTCGGCAACATGCGAAAAGGCAGGGGTGGGTGTACTGGTCTCCGCGCCTCTTGAAACGAAAGCTGCGAGCACAGGCCGCGCGGCATGAGAACGACTCCGTCATCATCGCAACAAAGGTCTTACTGCGATGACCAAAAGGATGTCTAAGCCGGCGCTCAACACAGTTGCACTGTGTGCCGGTCTTGAATAAATCGGTAAATTGGGGGCAGGCGGATTCAACTATTAAGTGCGACGGTTGATCAAGCGAAGAATACTTCATGTGCAGAACTAAAGGGGTCAGCGTGAATTGTTTTCAAAACGCTGACCCCTTTGCTCCAGATATGAGTCGCAATAACAACACGAACGCCTTTTCCACCCTGACGTTCAACTGGTACCCACGCGCCCAAGCATTTCGCGAATCTTCGGCTCCGGCTTCCAGTAACCAGGCCCTTTCAGGAATTTGCCATTCTCATCGTAGATCGGTTTTCCATCGGCGCCGAGCTTGCTTTCGTTGCTATCCATAATCACATTCAATACGTCCTCGAGCGGGAGACCATATTTGAGGGCTTCCGACCGGCAGTAGACGATGATGTCGCCGAGTACATCGGCAATGGCAACCGCCAGGTCGGTTGCGCTTGCGCCATTCGCCGCGGCCGCAACGATCTCATCGATCTCGTCGACTTCATCGCGCAACGTGTTCTTGAATTTGCCCAGCCGGTCTGCGACGTCTGCCGGGATGGTGGGAACGGCGTGGCGTGGCAGGCTATACATTTCATTCATGAGAGCGATGCGTTCTGCAAAGGGTTTGTTCACTGAGTTCTCCAATGCTGGTTTGATAATTGCGATGCAATCACGCAAGTTTGCAGCAGAATTTGCCGCGCGCCAGTCCCCACTTGCGAATAATGGCGGGCCAGGAACGCATTTGCTCTCAAGAGTTTGGATCCTGAAAGTCATGCGAGTCAGGCTCTTTAACTCCGGGTGATGGCGGCATTTACCTGCCGATCTCGTTTATTGGTATGAGGCGCCGTCTCGAAGGTGCGATGGTTGCGTTTCCATCAAACCCAAGCGCTGGTGCGGTTTTCCGGTCATTGTTGGCCGGAAACGCGCGCTAATTATGGCGCAACCATTTGGGGAACCTCTATTTACCTCCGTTCGTGCTGAGGTATCGAAGCACATTCAACATAAATGTCTGATACGTTTGATGCCGCAAGGCCCCTCGATACCTCAGGGCGAACGGAAATGAGGTTTCGAGAATCTCCCTTTGTTGCTTGACTGAAACTGGAGCCACCATGATCCTCCGCTGCCTTAAGTCATTTCTGCCGATCCTGGCGTTTGCCGTCGTATTCTTTGCCGCAGGCAATGGAGAAGCGCAAATCCCGCAAACCATCAACTACCAGGGCTATCTCACCGACAGCGCAGGAACACCGGTGAATAAGGCTGTGAATGTCACTTTCCGCCTCTACGCGGCGGCCTCGGGTGGCGAGCGAGTGTGGGAAGAGACGCAGTCGGGCGTTGGTGTGACGAACGGCCTCTTCAATGCGGTACTGGGCAGCAACAACGGTCTGAAAATTCCGTTCGATGTCCCATATTTCCTCAGCGTGCAAATCAACAGTGACGCCCAGATGGAGAAACGCCAGCCGCTGAGCGCCGTGCCGTATGCGCTGCGAGCGGATACGGCGAATGCGGTCGCGGCAGGCGCGACGATCGCTGCCTCGCAACTCACCGGGTCGATCACGACGGCGACAATTCCGGTGGCAAATGTGATCGGTGCGGTTGCAGGCCCTGCCGGGCCGACCGGGCCGGGGCCAGCAGGAGTGCAGGGGCCCGCAGGAGCGCAGGGGCCAGTGGGACCGCTGCCGACGGTGCGGGTCGCCTCGATGCCGAATTGCTGCTTCTCGATCGACAACTTGGCCGTCGGAGAAGCCAACGCCCAACCGGTGCTGCTGAAGAACACCGGCGGCGCCGGCACGTTCCTCGTCCGCGTCGACGCACAGCTCAACAACTTCGGAACACTGTACTTCAACTACCACTGCAAGTTGCAGAGCCTCGCGTACCCGGCAATTCTCGGCACACCGTTTAGCGACATCGCCGGCACGCGCCGGGATGTCCATTGGCGTACCGGCAAGGACAGTAGTGGGAACAGCACAGGCGCGAACGGCGTGTCGATCTCGATGCAGGCGACGGTGTCAGCCGGGATCTTAAGCACAGATGTCAGGCTGGTCTGCTGGGGCACGTGGGATGGCAACAGCCCGCCCATTGTCGACTACGGCTCCGGCGTGGAATCCGCGATCCTGACCCTGCAACCGATCGGCGGGATCTCCTAGTCATTCGTGCGAGCAGGTCGATGGCGAAAAGTGAATATTGCGGAAATCAAAGGGGTCAACGCTATTTGTTTTGCAAGGAGAGGATAAATGGGGCCACCATTTTTCAGCAAAAAAGGCCGAAACCCCAGCATTTACAGGCGATCCAGGCCATTTATCCTCGGGAAGCCGCACCAGTGCTAGTGTTTGGTGGTGGGTCTGTCAGCGCATCACCGCCCCTCTGACTCGCGCCCAAACTGCGCCAGCTTTTCCAAAAACTCCCTCGCCACCACCACATCTCTCCCCGCAATCCCATCCGTGAATTTCTGGAACCGTGGCGATTTACCCAGCCGCCCGGCCAGTTGCTTTGATGCCCACAACGCGAAGGGAATGAAGGCGACGCCGAAGGCAATACTCCACGCGATGAATGTCGGCATGAATGCGGAAACGGTGTAGAGGTTCACACCCAGCAGGCCTTTGAACAGCACCAGCACAAAGGGAATCCACCACAGCAGCTGTCCGGTGAGGAACGCCCACTTGAATGTGTTGAGCCGCGCGATCTTGATTTGCTCGATCTGGCTTTGCAGTTCCAGCACCGGGCGGCCGTAGTCGAGGCCGCGCAGCTGGCTGCGTTGATGGATGTTCAATGCCAGCATCACCACGGTCCAGGCCTGCAGCAACACGGCCGGCAGCAGGAAGGCGGGCTGATCGATGTGGCGGGCGATGAACCACCCGAAGAACGCGAGGAACGGGATGCTGAACAGGATCTGGACCACGTTGCCGGCGGTGGCGCGGCCGAGGTGTGCGCTGTGTTTTTCCACAAGGGTTTCGCGAAGCAGCAGTGTGTTCATGCGCAGCTGGGTTTCCAACTGGCGATCGCGCGCCATCCATTCCGTTTTCAGGTCATCGAGTGTGAGGTTCATGCGGGCTTTCCTTCTTTCTGTGCGTTCAGTTCGTGGAATGCGGCTTGCAGTTTGGTTTTCAGTCGATTGATGCGGGTGCTGACGTTGCTTGCGCTGATGCCGACGACCTCGGCGATTTCCTCGCTGCTGAAGCCTTCGAGGAAAAGCAGGATCAACGCGCGGTTCAATTCGTCAAGTCCATTGATCATCTGCCGCAGCGCACGCATGTTGTCGCTGTCGTGATCGAAGAGCGCATCGGCGGCGGCGATGTCGAGTCCGTATTCCTCAAGCGGCACGGTATCGCGCACGCGCCGGCGCTCGCTGCGGTAATGCGTGATGGCCACGTTGACGGCGATGCGATACATCCACGTCGAAAACTGCACCCGCCCATCGAACCGTTCATATCCACGCCACACCTGGATCAACATCTCCTGTACCAGGTCCTGCCGGTCGTCGCGGTCGCGGCAGTACATGTACGCGACCTTGAAAAGAATCCGCTGGTGTTGGGTCAGGCGGGCGATGAATTCGCCGGTCAGTTCCGCGGCGGTGGAAGGCATGGCCTTGGCGTGGTCGCCGGGGTGGTTGTTCGGGGACATGACGTCGGGGTTGAGTTTGGCTTGCATGATGCGTTATTCGCGCGGTGACGGGAATAAATCACGGTGGGCGGAAAATATCTTTCAAATGGCCGGATAGCGGGATATCCACTATTGCCCAGAAGCACAATTAAGCGGGCCAGGCGCGCACTTATTTCCGGCACGAATCATCCAGAGGAATTTATCGAGCCCGGCCCGATAGAGTTCGATAGAGTTCCTTGCGCACACTTGAACTACTTTGGCCTGGAGCAGACCCGCGTGGCGCCACCTGGCTTCATGCACTCGTTGTACTCGGCGATGGCGTTTTCCCTGTTGATTCGACTCATTTCCGCTCGGCACGCTGCGCTGGCGTTGCATTCCGCAATGGTTTTTCGGCGCTCTTCGGCGTGGATTGCCAGGCTTTCTTTGACCGACATCGTTCCACCGTTGGCGACATCCGTGAAGGGAATGCTGCCTACACTGGAAACCTGCTGAAGTTTGCGCATTTCGTAAGCGCATCCCCGCGGCGCCGGCATGCGCCTGACAGCCAGGGCTACTTCGCTGCTGCGGCCCACAATGATCAGTGCATCTCCGTTGCTGCAGAGAATCGTGGCCGCATCGACGCCCTGCGCGGAGATCTGCCCTTTGCCCCCGGGCCTGAAGAACGCCTGCGACACATTGATCTGGCGATAGACCCTTTCGGTCGACTTGCAGCCGGGGGCATCGCGCGGCGTCGGCCCACGGACGGCATTGCCCTTGAAAACCAGGTAGCGCTTGGTGCCGCAATCAGTCTGAGTCGCCTTGACCACCCTGGCGTTGGCCCAGATGGGGGCATCGGCAAACGCAGGCGATGATATGTGCAGCGAGGCGAGCCCGGCAACCGTGCCCATGCCGATCAGACTGCGCCGAAATGAAGCCATTTCAAGCATGTTCAATCTCTCCATGCGTCGAGGATGGAAGATTCAGACTATCCCAAACGCATGCATCAGTCTACTGCGGCAAGGCCTCAGTAGAGTCATAGGGGAGAGCACTATTTGTTTTGAAAACCATTCGCGCTGACCTCGTTGCTTGCTTACGCGCTTGCTTCACCAATTTATGCGCTCTTGATTCCCCGCAACCAGGTCACCACGGGCATCGCGGCCTCAAACATATCCGCAATCTTCCGCGGCAAGCCTTTCGCCGCGCGCGTTGAAAGATCCAGCGTCGCCTCGCATAAGTAGTGACGGTTCATCAGGTACGTGGCCAGCGGATGATCCTTCTCATATCCGGTCGGCACGCGGCTCATGCGGTCCTCGCTGGAGAGATCACCAAACGTTTTCTTGAATGATGGATCCGTGAGTGCTCGCGTGAGTGACGCGGGACGCGCGACGATGTTATCGCGGATGATCTTCAGTACCGCCGGCGGCGGGCAATAAATGCCGGACGAGATGAGCAAGCGCGCGTTGTGATCAATCTGAAAATAATTCACCGGCCGCAACTTGTCTGCCATGTTCCGCTCGCCAATCACCGCGCCAAAATGCGCATGGTACGGCGACTTGTCCTTGGCAAAACGCACGTCGCGATAAATGCGGAACACTGCCTTCTTTGGCTCGAATGGTGGAAGGGCCGCGTCAAATTTTCGCACCCTCTCGCCTACCTCCGCTACCAGGTCGGTGAACTCTTCGTTGAGGATGTCGAACTGTGGTTTGTTATGCAGGAACCAGGGGCGGTTGTTGTTGTCGTGAAGGCCGGTGAGGAAATTGGAAGAGGGAAGGGAGGTGCATGATGGGGTCAGGCGGTTTATCGTGAGATCGCGGGTACGGCGTCAGGTTTCGCAATATATGAACCAGCTCAGGGGCGGGTCCAGCAGCCTAGCAATGCTACATTGCAAGGCTTGAACCCGTGGAATTTCGCGTCGCGTCGAGTTCTTTGAACGGACTATCAAAATAGGGAGACCCGCAATGAAACGCATGATGGCATTCGTGTTGGCAATATCGGCCCTGCTGCTGCCAGTGGCAGGATGGGGCGACGTGGCTTCCGAGGTGGCGTCTTCACGCACGCAAAGCGCCGCGACGAGTGACGCGTTGGCCGGCGCGTGGAAAGCAAAGGTGCAGTTCAAGAGCGGCATGCTGGCGGATTGGAAGGATCTCCAATTCATGTACGCCTTCAACCACGGCGGCACGATGACCGAATCCTCAAACTACGACGGCTCGCCGCCGGGACCGCCCGCCTACGGTGTGTGGAAGAAGACAGGCGCGCGGCAATTCCAAGCGCGCTACGAAGTGTTCCTGACGAAGTCGGCCAAGCCGCTTGAGGAAATCGCCAAGGGTGGCGGCTGGCTGCCCGACGGCCACGGCGTTCTCTCGGAAAAGATCACGCTGTCGGCAGATGGCAAGTCCTTCAAGTCGATCATCCGCTGGGACATGTTTGACCAGGCGGGCAAATCAGTTGAAAGCGGCATTGAGGGCACGGGAGAAGGCAAGCGCATGGGGTTTTGACAGGTGTGAACACTGTGAACCGCGCTCGCGCTCTTTGTCGAACTGCCAGGCTTGCCGAGCGTTTATTTAGTGTCCGCGCCGCAGACTCCCTTTTTCATTGTTTCTGTGCGACGACCCGTCCTTCTGCATTCACGAATACGCGATAGCGGTTGCCGTCCTTGCAGGTCGCCACGTGGTCGTTGTCCGTCAATCGCGTCGCACTGATCACCTGACCACACGGCAAACCCAGCAGCGCGATGACAGCGGTCAAGTCCTTGAGGAGCGCGGCATCTTCCGCGGCACGCGCGTTCCCGGCGAGAAATGCCGATATCGCGACGATGGTTATCCAGCCCTTAATGTTTTTCATCACGTTGTTTCTCCTGGCAAATGATTAGATGGTGGCGAACTTGGCGGGATCGGCGAGGATGCCCCAGAGGGCTTCACGCGATGCCACAATCGCGCCTGCAAGCGGCGGATCGCCATCCTGGAGGAGCGCAAGCACTTTTTGCAGCAGCATCTCATACGGTCGCCGAAGTTCGGCCAACGTGATTTTGAGATGTCCCTGGTAATAAGCGCGGAATTGATTCAACAAGTCGTCGACTTGATTCTTGAGCGCGATTTTGGTGAACACACCAATGGCTTTGGTTTCCTTGAGTCTCGTCTCAAGGGATTTGAGATCGAGCGGCGTTGATGCGGCTGATTTCAGCGGCCCTGAAGGCGGGGCCTCCTTTTTTGCAAGCGGTCCGGCAGGCGCGGGAGAGACCGGGGCCTTTGCCGGTGCGGTGGCCGACGGTGCAGCCGCGTTGGCAGCAGACTGACTTGTCGAGCCGGGCGCGGCGGATAAAGTGGCCGGTGGTGCGGGTGCAACAGTGTCCACCGCTGTCGTGGCCTTGGGCGGTGTCTTGTCCGCCGGGACAGTCGGCATCGCCGTTGCGACCGCAGCACCTTTTGTCACGTCGTTCTGAACCGGATCGCTCACCGGCGCTTTTTCGAGCGCGGCACAGCCTGCGAACAGGACGGCGCAGAGCAAGCTAACGACGTGCAAGCCAACGATGTGCAAGCCAGCGACGCGTCCCGCCGTTATCAACCGCGCTTCAACGCGGTGCATTTCCAATCTGTTGCGCATAATGGCTCCTTGGCAGTAACGGGGGATCAGACACGATTTACGGCAATGACGTTCTCGTGATGCCCTCTATTCGCGATGCATTTGAGACGAATTTTGCCTCAGTTGGAAGAGGAGCGACGAAACAACATTTGCGATCTTCGCTGGGCCTCGCTACTTTTTTCTGCTGTCGCCCGGATGATTGTTCGCGGTACCTTCACGGCGGCATTCTGGCTATTACGCAACCTATCGCGGCGAACTTGATCGCATGTGCGGGATCGAAGGCGCCGCGCTCGATATGCGTGCGTATCCGGGCATCAGGCAGGTTGCGGTTCGGTGACGACGCGAAGCGTGGCCTCCAGCGTGATTTCCGGCACGCTTGCCAGCGCCTTGGACAGCGGGCAATCACGCTTGGCGGTATGGGCAAGGTCCTGAAATTTCGCATCGTCCAGGCCGGGGACGGTCGCCTGAAGCGTCAATGCAATACGGTCGATCACGAAGCCGTCATCCTGCTTGGCCAGACGCACGCTCGCCTGCGTATCGACGGATGCGGTGGCGAATCCGGCCTTGTCGCACGCAAACGAAAACGCCATGGTGAAGCACGCCGCATGCGCGGCCCCCAGGATTTCCTCGGGGTTCGTGGCGCGCCGATCATCCTCGAAGCGGCTCGCGAATCCGTAGGGGAAGTTTTTGAGGGCGCCCGTTTCGGTGCTGATCTGGCCTTTGCCAGCTTTGCCCTGGCCTTCCCAATGTACGCTGGCTTTCTTTTCAATCATGGTGAGTCCTTTCGATGATGGGTGAGCCGCGATGGCGTCGCGCGCGGCATAACGGTGGCCTGCCAAATGTGGTGGTCATTCGTGAATGCATGTTTGCAGGCAGGGCGCGCGATGTCTGTCTGGTGGCGCACAGAAAATGCGGGCGGGATTGGACTGCTCCCGGTAATGTGAGGACTTCCAGGTGATTTGAACGGTCGGTCTTTACAAGACGAATAAGAGGGGTTCAGACAGCATCTAAGCTATATTGTAAGAACACCATAGCGAAAACATGACAAACACCAGCATCCACGCGCCTTTTCAGCAATAAAGCCGCCAGAGACCCCGCCAATGCCAGACTTTTGCAGGTTCCGAATAAAGACTCGACGCACCAACGTTCCTCGCGATCTTTTGGGCGCAATCGTGGCGAAGGGCGCCTGCCAATGAGATTCCAGGGCCGAATCACCGAGTGGAAAGATGACCGTGGCTTCGGCTTCATCGCGCCCAATGGTGGCGGCGACAAGGTCTTCCTGCATTTCAGGTCTCTTCAAAAAGGTGAGCCGCGACCCGCCGGCGGTGAACTCGTCACCTATGAAGTGGTGCCGGTTGCAGGCAAAGGGCCGCGCGCTGAAAAAGTTGGCTACGTTGAGCGTTCGCGCAAGACATACGTGAACGGCGCGTACGATGCGCCGCGCCGCGGGAGCAGCAATCGGGTCACAACCATAGTGGTAGTGCTGCTCATCGCCATCGCCGCGTATGGCTGGCAGAAATATTCAGACCGGCCCAATGCCATTCGATCCGCGCCGCAAGCCGACGACAGAGCCGGGGCATTGCCATCGCCACCCCAATTGCGCACCGACCAAACTGTGCCCAGCAAATCCAGTGCGTTCACGTGTGAGGGCAAAATTTATTGTTCAGAAATGACCTCGTGCAAAGAAGCCAAGTTCTATCTGAAGAATTGTCCCGGTGTGAAAATTGACGGCAATGGTGATGGCACGCCGTGTGAAAAGCAGTGGTGCAAACACCTGTGGTCAGAGTAGCCACCGCATAACCTGCGGCCAAGTCTGGCACCGTGGCATTCGGGCGGCGAGGTCCCTGCAATGCACCAATAAGGGTGTCCGCCGCATCGGTGGCCGGAAAGCCGCGCCAGCCAGTGCTTGTGTTTCAGAAACTTTCGCTGGCGTTTCAGGGAATCAGCGAGAATAGCTCCAGTCAAACACGACATCCACGGGGAGCGAATGAATTCACCTGCCTTGCCAATGCGATGGGCCTCCCCGGCATATGTGGTGCTGCTGGCGCTGGCGTTCGCGGCCTTCTGGCCCGGCTACATTGGCAAGTCGATGCACACCATCAATGGCTGGACGCATTTTCATGCGGCGATGGGAACGCTGTGGTTGCTCGCGCTTATCGTGCAGCCCTGGGCGATTCATTCAGGACGCCGGCAATTGCATCGAATGATCGGGCGCAGTACCTACGTCCTGATGCCGCTGGTGGTGATCAGCTTCATCGGGCTCGCCCATGCGTCCATGCAGGGGCATTCACCCCGGGAGATGGGCGGCGTCGCCTATTTTTTCTACATACGCGTGGTGCTGGTCAGCTTGTTTGTCATTGCCTATGTGGGCGCCATCGTCAATCGGCGCGAACCGGCCATCCATGCGCGGTACATGGTTTGCACGGGGCTGGCGCTCGTGGATCCGGTGGTCCACCGGCTCGCCCACCGGATCGAGTTATGGGCGTTTGGCAGCGAGGCATTCGACTACCAGTTGCTCAGCTTCGGCCTGGTCGCGGCGCTGCTCGTCGCGCTGATCTGGATGGAGCGGCGCGCGCGTGTGGGCCGCCACGTGTTTCCGCTCATGCTCGCTGCCTTCTTCATCGGCTGGCTTCCCCTGGGGCTGGAGCTATACAAGCAGCCCGCGGTGTGGAATGCCTGGAAAGCATTCGCGGTGGCTTTTGCCGCATTTCCATAGGCGGCCGCGCCAAAAAAAGTGCGGATACATGCGACCGCGAGATCGATCTATACCTTGCCATTTTCCGGCGTTGCCTCACGCCCGATGATCGATCGCGCTATCCGTCGTGCGAGCGGCGCCGCCAGCAGCACGGTGGGAAAGGCCATCAGCCACGAAGTGATCCACGACTGCAGCCAGAGTGTCAGGAAACCAGCGGACGGTCCCGCCGCGTGCAACGTGGCTATACCGGAGACGAGTCCGGACATCAGTCCCGAGAGAATGAGTCCAAAAATAATGGGTTCGTGTTTTCGCGTAATCATGAGCGATGTCTGAATCAGTTGGTGGCAAGCGAGAGGGCGGCGGTATTTGCGGTCAGTGGCGATGGTGTTGGCGACGCCGCTGCGCGAAAATTTTGCCGCAGCAGCATATTTGCAAAGTTCGCACCAAACAGGCGCGCGGTCTTGATGTCGCCCGGCGCGAATTCGTTTGCGGGTGCATTGTGCCCCGCTTGTGCCATCAGCCCGGTCCACGAGCCGAGGCGATTGACGGCGTCCTCGTAGGGAATGCCGCTATGCTGCTCGGGCATCACCGGGTTGCCGGACCAGAGCATGCCGTGCTGCATCGAAAAAACCACCATCGACATCAGTGTCGATTGCTTGTCGCCGGCCGGCAGCGATGAAACGGTGAAGCCTGCGGCCAGACGGCCATTGAGCGACTGATGGCGCCACAGTTTGCCGGTGGCATCCATGAAGGTCTTGAACACGCCGGATACGCCGCCAAGGTAGGTCGGCGATCCCCAGATGAAACCGTCGAAATCGAGCAGCCGCTCCGGTGACCCGGTCAGGTCTTCGGCCTTGATGAGTGTGGCATCGATGTCCGGCACGCTGCGCAGCCCTTCGACCACATGCTGGGCGATGAACGCGGTGTGGCCATGCGCGCTGTGATAAATGACGGCGACCTTTTTCGTCGCATTGGGTTTTGGGAGAGGTTGAGTCGTTTTCATGATGGATGCCTCACACAATTGGTTGAATAAAAATGGCTGCGGCAAATATCCCGCCGCCGAATACCGCGTGATTGACCACGCTCTTCGCGACGTTGCGTAGCGGTGTGCGCGTGCGCGACGAGGCGATGCCCGCGCCCATCGCGGGCTGCAGGATGAACAGGGGTGCTGCGACGGTGGCGATGCCGAACAGCAGGGCGGGAACGAGCGTCGGCTGGCGCGTCCATTCATCGCCGATTACGCCGACAAACAGAAACGCGAACACGATGCCGATGGCGTAGTGCGCCACCCAGCCGATGCCGCTTTCGCCGCGCACGGGAGTGGCACCGGCGATCGGCCCGCGCATCGGTCGGACCTGCATGAGGTGCCCGATCCACCGGCCGAGCAGCGCCATGTCGAGCGTTGGCACCTTGAGTCGTTTCAACAGCAGTATCCAAAGGTCCAGCAGGATGGTGGCCAGCGTTCCCACGAGAATCACACGAGTCATGAATTGCAATGTCAGTTCCACGATGCCTCCTTCAAGTTGCAGCGGGGGTTGTCGCATTGACGATCAACGCGATGAAAGGCACGATACAAGTTCAAGTCGACTTGAGGTCAAGGGGTTTTTGATATGGACATCGCGGAAGTGGCGAAATTGACTGGCATGCCGGCCTCGACGTTGCGGTACTACGAGGAAAAGGGACTGATTGCCTCCACCGGGCGCGACGGGCTGCGCCGCCGTTTCGGCCCGCGTGTGCTGGACCGGCTCGCGGTGATTGCGCTCGGTCGTGCGGCGGGATTTTCATTGGACGAAATCCGTGCCATGTTCACGCGCGAGGGCGGGCTCGCCATCGATCGCGCGGCGCTCGTCGCCAAGGCCGACGAACTCGATCGCACCATCAAGCGCCTGCAGGCCGTCAGCAGCGGCCTGCGACATGCCGCCGTTTGCAAGGCGCCCAGCCACCTCGAGTGCGCGTCATTCCAGCGCTTTATGACTGCTGCGGCGCACGGTGCGTTGACACGAGACGAAAGGAAGCGCGGTGCCGGCAAGCGGGTGGTCGCGGAGCGTGCGGGCAAGCGCCAGTTTGGATAAATTGGACCGACTCCATCTAGCTTGTTCCGGCAAGAAAGTCATAGCGAAAATCTGACAAACGCCAGCATCCACACAGTTTTCGAGGAGTAAGTGCGCCAGCGACCGCGCCAATGCTAGACTTTCGCAATTTCAAAAAAATGAACTCACACACCAACTTTCCTCAGGATTGTTCAGCCGCGCTCGCGCCCAAAGGCGTTCATTCACTTCGAGCGATGCGCGCTTTCCACTTGAATCCTTTCAATTTCGCAAGCCATTTTTTCGCTTGCGCGGCCGCGCTCTTTGCGACCACTGCCATTGCGAACGGAAATGCGCTCGCCGTTCCCGCTGACTACAAACTGGTCTGGTCAGACGAATTCGACGTTGACGGACCGCCCGATCCGGCCAAGTGGAACTTCGACACGGCGAACAACAAGCGGGGCTGGGACAATCACGAGCTGCAGTATTACCCGGGGCCCGATGCGGGGAACGCGCGCGTCAAGGGCGGCCGGCTGTTCATTACGGCGAAAAAGGAAAGCCCGTCGAGCGCCGCGGATTGGGGCGGCCAGCGCTATACCTCGGCACGGTTGACGACAAAGGGCAAGGCGGCATGGACGTACGGATTCTTTGAAGTGCGCGCGAAGATGCCCTGCGGCAAGGGAACGTGGCCGGCGATCTGGATGCTCGGCACGACCGGCGACTGGCCCGCTCAGGGAGAACTCGATATCCTGGAACATGTCGGCAGCGAACCGACGCGCGTTTTCAGCACGGTACATATGTCAGCCGGGCACGGCGGCAACGGCGTCGGTGGCGCATCGCGCAATGTCGATGCGTGCGGCAAATTTCACTCTTATCAGATGCACTGGAATGCCGACGGCGTGCGCTTCGGCCTCGATGGTTTCGCGCACCTGAAATATCCCAACCTGAAACTTGGCTCACGCGCATGGCCATTCGACGCGCCGCAATTCATGTTGCTCAACCTCGCCATCGGCGGCGATCTTGGCGGGGAGGTCGATGACCGGATATTTCCCCGCGCGATGGAAGTCGACTACGTGCGCGTGTATCAGTCCGACGGGAAGTAGTGCGCGGCCACAAATCCAATTCACGTTGGTTTCTTCGCGGCCTTCACATTACCACCACAGTTGAGCCCGACCGCTTCGCGAATGAGCGCCTTGAAGGCGAATGCGTCCACGGCTTCTCCTTCGTGGATGTCGATCGCGCGGCGTGCGTTTCCGTCGAGGCTCGCGTTGAAGAGATGGGCCGGATCCTTCAGTGATGCGCCCTTGGCGAAGGTGAGCTTCACTTTGTCCTTGTAGGATTCGCCCGTGCAGATGATGCCGGCGTGCTCCCACACTGGCGTGCCCATCCATTTCCACGTTTCGACGACGTCCGGGTCTGCCGCCTTGATGAGCTTCCTCATTCTGCTGAGCGTCTCGCCGCGCCAATCCCCGAGATCGGCGATTCTTTTCGTGATGAGTTCCGATGCAGACGGGGCTTCGCTCGTGTCCGATTTTTTCATGTTGTCATCCTGGAAGTGCCATGTTTCAAAACTCTAGCACTGGCGCGCCTTCAGGGCCAATATTGGCCGGAAAGCGGCGCAGGGTGGCGTTCTAAGCTTTGTATTGCGGTGGTTTCAATTCGGATTGAACCCCGTCGCTTGGACTCACTCTATTCTGTATCCGGCAGGTCGATGCGGAGAGACAAGCAACGTTATCTGGTAGCGCCGCCACCCGACAATAGCTTTTGCCTATCCCTGGCATGTGATCAATCAATTTTCAATGTATGCGCGGCCCGCGTAACCTGCATGCATTCACCCGAGAAATGCTCGGCCCGCAAATTGCAGACAACCAAAGGAACCCACCATGACAACTGAAGCAAAGTGCCCATTCGCGGCCGGCGCGCGCGCCGCCACACAGACGCACGCACTGGCTGGCGCCACATCGAATGCAGACTGGTGGCCCAATCAGCTGAACGTAAAGTTGCTGAACCAGAATTCTCCTTTGGCCAACCCCATGGATAAAGCGTTCAATTACGCCGAGGAATTCAAGAGCCTCGATCTGCACGCCGTGATCAAGGACCTTCATGCCTTGATGACCGATTCGCAGGACTGGTGGCCGGCGGACTACGGCCACTACGGGCCGTTCTTCATCCGCATGGCGTGGCACAGCGCCGGCACCTATCGCATCGCGGATGGTCGCGGCGGCGCGGGTTCCGGCACGCAACGATTTGCACCTCTCAACAGTTGGCCGGATAACGTGAACCTCGACAAGGCGCGCCGGCTGCTGTGGCCGATCAAGCAGAAGTACGGCCGCAAAATTTCCTGGGCCGACCTGATCGTTCTCACCGGTAACGTCGCGCTCGACTCGATGGGATTCAAGACGTTCGGTTTCGCCGGAGGGCGCGTGGACGTCTGGGAGCCGGAAGAAATTTACTGGGGGCCGGAAGCCGAGTGGCTGGGCGACAAGCGCTACACCGGCAATCGTGAACTCGAGAATCCACTCGGCGCCGTGCAGATGGGCCTGATCTACGTGAACCCGGAAGGACCGAACGGCAATCCGGACCCGGTTGCGTCGGGACACGATATCCGCGAGACCTTTGCGCGCATGGCGATGAATGACGAAGAAACTGTTGCGCTCGTTGCCGGCGGACACACCTTCGGCAAGTGCCACGGCGCGGCAGAACCGGGTAAGTACGTTGGCCCCGAACCCGAGGGTGCAGGCATCGAAGAGCAGGGCTTCGGCTGGAAGAACAGTTTCGGCAGCGGCAAAGGTGTCGATGCGATCAGCAGCGGCATCGAGGGCGCATGGACGACCAACCCGATCAAATGGGACAACGACTACTTTGACATCCTCTTCAAGTACGAGTGGCAGCTGACAAAGGGTCCGGGCGGCGCACACCAGTGGACGCCAAAAGATGCATCCGCCGCGGGCACCGTGCCCGATGCGCACGATCCCTCGAAGCGTCACGCGCCGATGATGACGACCGCGGACCTCGCGCTGCGTATGGATCCGGTGTACGAAAAAATTTCCCGCCACTTCCAGAAGAATCCGCAGGAATTCGCCGATGCATTCGCGAGAGCCTGGTACAAGCTCACGCACCGCGATATGGGACCAATCTCGCGCTATCTTGGCCCACTGGTCGCGCAGGAAGAATTGATCTGGCAAGACCCGACTCCCGCCGTCGATCACAAGCTGGTCGAGGAGCAGGACATCGCTGCGCTGAAGACCAGGCTCCTCGCAGCCGGATTGTCCGTTTCGCAGTTGGTCAATACCGCGTGGGCATCGGCGGCAACTTTCCGTGGCTCCGACAAGCGCGGTGGCGCGAACGGCGCGCGCATTCGCCTGGCGCCGCAGAAAGACTGGGAAGCCAATAATCCGGCCGAGCTTGCGAACGTCCTGCGGAAGTTGGAAGCGATTCAAAAAGACTTCAACGCTGCGCAATCCGGCGGGAAGAAAATCTCGCTCGCTGACTTGATCGTTCTGGGCGGATGCGCTGCTGTGGAGGAAGCGGCGAAAAAGGCGGGCCATGCCGTGAAAGTTCCGTTCGCGCCGGGACGTATGGACGCGTCACAGGGGCAGACCGATATCGAATCGTTCGCCGTGCTGGAACCCGCCGCCGATGGTTTTCGTAACTATGTCAGGAAGGGGCTCGAAGGGTCCGTCGCGGCGTTGCTCGTGGATCGTGCCAACCTGCTGACGCTCACCGCGCCTGAGATGACCGTTCTGGTCGGCGGCATGCGCGCGCTGAATGCTAACGTCGCGCAGTCGAAACACGGCGTTTTTACCAAACGGCCCGAGATGCTGACCAACGACTTCTTCGTGAATCTCCTCGACATGAAAACGACGTGGCAGAAATCCGCCACAACGGATGACGCTGAAGGTGTGTGGGAAGGGCGCGATCGGGCGACGAATGAACTCAGGTGGACGGGTACTGTCGTGGATCTCGTCTTTGGATCGAACTCGCAACTCCGAGCGCTAGCGGAAGTCTATGCGTGCAGCGACGCGCAGGAAAAATTCGTGCATGACTTTGTGGCGGCATGGAGCAAGGTAATGAACCTTGATCGCTTTGACCTTGCGTGAGCGTTGGGGATAGGTCGAAAAGGATTTGGACCTATCCCGCGCGGCCTCGCTAGCGTGTATCACTTAAACTGGCCGAACCATGGTCAAGAACGCCAGCATCACGCCGCTAAATGGTCGCGACAAACTTGTCGTGAGCGGCATGTGTCTGTTGTTTGGCCTCGCGTTTGCCGCAGTGGTTATTTTCAGTGTTGTCGGCCTTGTCACGGAACTGGGCGGCTGGTACAGCGGCCGCACATGGCAGCCGGCAATGGCCGAAATCGGCGAGACCAATCTGCGCAGGACCGGAAGAAAAGGCGGCGCCCTGTTCGCTTCCGCGAGCTACCGATACAGTGTGAATGGCGTGGACTTCAATGGCCGCCGCCTCGGCTGGAGCGATGGGATCTGGATCGCCTTCAGCGATTGGCATGAAGATGTCTACCATGAACTGGAGGAGACCAAAAACGAGGGCAAGCGGGCCGTCATTTGGTACGACCCGGCGAACCCGGGCATGGCGGTGATCGATCGCGAACTTCGCTGGGGGCTTCTGTTTTTTCTGGTGCCACTCGGATTATTGTTCGCGGCACCGTCGCTGGCGGCATTCTGGATTTTGCGAAACCTGTGGCGCCGACAATGACTGCTTTCGCAGGACAGAAGGTGCCGAGCTCGATCAATCCGTGAATCACGCGGGCCGCGGCTTGGTGACGGGACAATTGGAGCAGGCACCAATTAACAGCGAAATAGACCGAAACCCTAGCATTTACCGGTTGTCCAGGCCGTTTTTGCTTTGAAAGCCGCGCCAGTGCTTGTACTTGCCGGCTTGATTTCTTCAACCACGTCGGCACATTCCAGCGAGAAGGCATCAGGGCTATTTGTTTTGAAACCACTTCGCTGACATCCTGTATTTTCCGTTTGAGGAAAGTTGCATACCATTGACCGGTCACCGGAACACTGGGTACATTGATCATTGGTGTTTGGTGAAAAATGGTAGTTAAAATTCCCATACATTACCCGGAGTGACATGAACCCCCTGATCATCATCGTCGTGTTTGTTGTTGCGGGATTCTCATGGAGCCTGATCGTCGGCCTCCGCGCAGGCGAGTTCAAGTTCGGAAACGGTTCGTACGGGCAGGGCATCGCACGTGTGCGGCGCGACGCCAGCCCCGGGGCGTTCTGGCTCGTCGCCGCGTTTCAGGCCGCGGTGATTTTGTATGTGGCATCGTTTGTCTTCGAGATGTAGAGCTGGCGGCTTGATATATTTGTCAAAGTGAACTGTCTGGAACAATGATCGGTGGAGAAAAATGCACGACACAGCGCTGGCATTGGGCAAGGAATTCTTCGACAACTACGTGTCGAATGAAACAGGAAAGACAATCGTTGAAATCGGGTCGCGGGATGTAAATGGATCGCTGCGCGAGGTTGCGCCCGCGGGAAACAACTACATTGGCCTTGATTTCGAAAAGGGCAAGGGTGTCGATGTGCTCCTTACCGACCCTTATGCGCTTCCCTTTGCCGACGCGAGTGTTGATGTCTGCGTCAGCTCATCCTGTTTTGAACATTCGGAATTCTTCTGGCTGCTGTTTGGTGATATTTTGCGAATACTCAAGCCAACAGGCCTGCTCTTTCTGAGCGCACCGTCAAATGGGTTGATTCACCGATTCCCGGTCGATTGCTGGCGCTTCTATCCGGATAGCGGAGTGGCCCTGCAGAACTGGGGCCGCCGGATTGGCTACGATTGCGCGTTGCTCGAATCGTTTACGGGACTGCAAGGCCCGGACGCCTGGAATGATTTCATCGCGGTTTTTGTCAAAGACCAGCGGCATGCTGAAAAATACCCAAGGCGAATTCAGCATTCCTACCAGCAATACATCAATGGAATCACCATCGAGAAGCCGGGATTCACGCACCCGACAAACATCTCGGAGGATCAGGGCGCTCATCACCGGCTGAAGACAATATTGGATTTGATAGGAAAAGTGATGCGCAAGTAAGTCGGCATGGCGTGCAGGAACCGATATTTCCAACTACAAAATCACGTGTGCCGCGAATACGAAGGAGTAAACAAGGCTCCATCGCGGCGACGAAAAAGGGATCTGCGAAAACCAGCGCATCGCGTGAGGGCGCGTATAGAAGTTTCCCATGAATAAAACGCAGGTAATGGCAGGCGCATCCTGCAATTGCGCGCTGTAAGTCGCGCCATCGCTTGCGTTTTGCTATTTCACCGCGTCAGGAATCTTCGCGGCACTACCCGCCACTGCAGAGGGCGCCATCATCGCAACTTCCTCACATCGCCCAGCGAAAATCGTGCGGCACGTTCACCGAAATTATCTCTCCATCCTTTGACTTTGCTCAGAACATGCGCGCCGTGCGCGATTCACAATGGCGTTAAAGGCTGCGGTTTTCGCCGCCAGTAATGAAGGGAGATTGTCATGAAGCTCGCGTGGAAAGCGATCATTCCGATCGCGGTCGCGGTACTGTTGGCGTTGATTCCTGCACCCGATGGATTGCCCCAGCACGCCTGGTATTTCTTTGCCATCTTTGCCGGCGTCATCGTCGGCCTCATGTTCGAGCCGCTGCCGGGAGGCGCCATCGGCTTGATCGGTGTCACCGTCGTCGCGGTGCTCGCCCGATTTGTACTTTATAGTCCGGCCGATCTCGCCAAGGCCGGCTTCAAGCCCGCCGATGCGGCGTTGACATGGGCGCTGTCCGGATTTTCCAATGGCACGGTGTGGCTGATTTTTGGCGCATTCATGTTCGCGCTCGGCTATGAAAAAACCGGGCTTGGCAAGCGCATCGCGCTGATCCTCGTCAATAAAATGGGCCGCAGAACACTCACGCTCGGCTACGCGATCGCCATCGCCGATACCGTGCTCGCGCCATTCACGCCGTCGAACACCGCGCGTAGTGGCGGCACGATTTATCCGGTCATCCGCAACCTGCCGCTGCTCTATGGCTCCAAGCCCAATGACGCGTCGGAGCGCAAGATCGGCTCCTACGCCATGTGGGTGGCGATCGCGGCGACGTGCGTGACGAGCTCGATGTTCCTGACAGGCCTCGCGCCAAACCTGCTCGCAATCGAGCTGGTCAAGAAGACCGCAAACGTCGAATTCACCTGGATGCAATGGTTCATCGCGTTCGCGCCGGTCGGCATCACGCTGCTGATTGCGATTCCACTTCTCACCTATTGGCTGTATCCACCGGAAATCAAGGAAGGCCAGGAAGTACCGATTTGGGCGGGCCAGGAACTCGCCAAACTGGGCAGCATCAGCGCCAAGGAAGTCGCGCTGGCGGTGCTGGTATTGATCGCACTGGCGCTGTGGATTTTTGGCGGCGCGTACATCAACGCGACGACGGTGGCGCTGGTCGTCATCTCGCTCATGTTGCTGACAAAAGTCCTGACGTGGGATGACGTCATCAAGAATTCGCCCGCATGGAACACGCTGGCATGGTTCGCCACGCTGGTGGCGCTCGCCGACGGGCTCAATCGGGTCGGCTTCGTGAAGTGGTTTGCCCAGTCGGTGGCGAGTCACATGGGCGGATTTTCCCCGATGACGGCGATGATCGTATTGGTCGCATTGTTCTTTTTCACGCATTACATGTTTGCCAGCATCACCGCGCATGTGACCGCGGTGCTGCCGGTCATGCTGGCGGTGGGCTCCACCATCCCCGGCATTGACATGCCGCAGTACGCGCTGCTGCTCTGCCTCACACTTGGGTTGATGGGCATCCTCACGCCTTATGCAACCGGCCCAAGCCCGGTGTATTACGGCAGCGGCTACCTGCCATCGAAAGATTACTGGCGGTTGGGTGCGATCTTCGGGGTCATCTTCCTTGGTGCGCTGTTAATCATCGGCGTACCGTGGATGGCGATGATCAAGTAGCGAGTGATCATAATGATCGAATAAGAGGGGGCATGGAAAATGGGCATGATTAAAGCTAGAACCCAGCCGTTTTGAGGCGATGGTAGCTGCAGGAACTATTCGTCGCCTTTCCCCCCTTGCTTTGTTGTTTCACCATTCCAGGAGAAGTCTTATACCAATGAGGCATTTAACCAGCTAATTCATTCGTTTGGATATGAAGTCTCCGCATCTACACTTCGCTCTGGCTTCAACGGGGTGCGCGCATGGATTTCACCTATTCGCTGGCGGGGCTTTTTGTCGGGACGATCATGGGGCTGACGGGCGTCGGTGGTGGGTCGTTGATGACGCCCTTGTTGGTGCTGCTCTTCGGTATTTCTCCGGCCACGGCAATCGGCACCGATCTTCTGTATGCGTCGATCACCAAGGCTGGCGGTGCCGCGGTTCATGGCCTGAAAGGGTCGATCGATTGACCGGTGGTTGGCTGGCTGGCGCTGGGCAGTGTTCCCGCGAGCGTCGGCACGCTCTTACTCCTGTCGCAGCGACAACATGCAAGCGGCATAAGCGATGCGATCCTGAAACTCGCACTCGGTGTGATGTTGCTCGCCACGGCCGTGTCGCTGGTCTATCGAAAACCCCTGCAGAGCTGGTTCGCGAATCGCGCGCTGGCAAGAAAGGAACCGGCGGGCGCGCGTAAACCGATCGCCACGACCCTGATCGGTGCATCCATCGGAATCGCCGTCTCGCTCTCTTCTGTTGGTGCTGGCGCGGTTGGTGCCACCGCCCTGCTGCTGCTCTATCCGCTCATGCCGATGTCGAAGTGATCGGCACCGATATCGCACACGCCGTGCCCCTGACGCTCGTAGCCGGCTTGGGGCACGCGAGTTTGGGTAACGTTGACCTGACTCTGTTGACGTCGCTGTTGCTTGGTTCGCTCCCAGGCGTGGCGGCCGGCAGCATGCTCACGACGCGCCTCCCCGAGATCGTGATTCGCAATATCCTCATCACCTTGCTGGTTGCGGTTGGCGGGCAATTGGTTTGGCTACGGTAGGCGAACTGCTGGAGTTATCGATGCCACGATGAGCTGATGTGATCAGCGTAATTCATTTTTGCGGTCATCCATCGGAATCAACGGCGCAGGCTGGATTTATTTGCCGCGCAAATTTTCCACGCGTTTCTGCACCAGCGCCAGATGGCTGCGCAGCTCGTACCATGCTTTCAACGTGGTCGATGGGCCCTTGAGCCGATCAGTGCGCGCGTGCAGTGCACGCAACCGTTCATCAAGCGTGTCGATCATCGCGGGCGTAATTGCTTCGCCGCCGATGGCAACACGAATGAGTTCATCTTCGAGTTTGTGTGCCGCCTGGTAAATCTGCGTGATACGAAAATTCATCCGGTAACCCAGCAACTTCGGCAGCGCGTCTGACACCGAAACGGCAATCGCGCCGAGCGGAATCAGCAACACCCACAGGCGTTGCACCAGGTTGGCAAGCCAGAAAGGCAGATGTCTGTACAGGAACGGCGCGCCATCCTTGTATAGCAGCGCGACATTTTCGGGCACCACGAACTCCTGGTATCGGGTTACATTGGGAAACTCGTGCATCGCGTGCAACACGCTGCCGCCTTCGTGAACCTCCTTGGCGGCCTTCACGAACAGATATGCGATCGCAGGATGCAGCGATTCCATCGCCACCAGGGTTGCGGTCGCCGCGACTGCCTGGACATCTTGCGGCGGAATATCATTTTTGAGGTCGATCACGCCCCGGGGAATGGTAATTTTGGAAAGGGAAGGAATGACCCGGCTGTAGGCATCCGCCGTCGCCATGTTCATCAGGCGAATTTTTGGGTTGGCGAACAGTTTCTGCACCAGTGGCGAGCTTGGCGCGGCCACCAGGAACATGGCGTCGACTTCATCGCGTAGCAGGAGTTCTGTCGCGTCCGCGGGCGATGCATCGTTGAAACGCGCGTTGGCTGCGCTGATCTGGTTGGCCGACAGCAGCGCCTCGCTCACGGGGCGCGTGCCACCGCCGATCGCGCCGACGGCAATGCGCTTGCCGGCGAGTTCCGTGATCCTTGTCAGCGGGTTTTTATTGGCGGCTTCGCGGTAGAAAACCCACACCGGTTCGTAGAAGAGACTGCCAAGGGAGACCAACTCTTCGCGCTCTGCCTCTTTCGCGAGGCCGCTTTGCACCAGTGCGGCCTCGATGTCGTTGTTTTTGTCGAGCAGCAACGCCAGATTTTCGACTGAGCCCTTGGTGGGCTTGAGCTCAAGCGTGACACCATCGCGCTTGAAAATTTCAGCGTATTTCTTGCCGATGCCTTCATAGGCGCCACCCGTCGCACCCGTGGCCAGAACCACACGCGTCGGCGCGCCCGGCTTGAGCAGCTTCCACGCGACCACGACAGTGACGAGCACAATCAACAGCGTTGGAACGAGCCAGGCATAACGACGCATTCGTCTCCCCCTCAAGGCAGGATTAGGATCTTTGCATTATCGCATCGGAGGTAATTTTCCTGGACCGCTCCCTTAAATCGCCTCTCGCCAAAGCCGCTATTTCTTCGGTGCGGTCTTGCCGAAACTTGGGCGGGCTTTGATCGAGTCGAACCAGCGCTGGATCGCGGGATAGGGCCCAAAGTCGTATTGGCAGGCCTCGAGGTAGGCGATATTGGTCGCGGCGGCAAGGTCGGCAAGCGTGATCTGGTCGCCGCACAGGTACGATCGCGCGTCGAGCGCACTATTCATGACGGGCAGAATCTTGAGTAGCCATTTTTTGCCATCCTCAATAGACTGGACGTTGCGTTTGTCGCCGGCAAAGTGCGTGTTGAACATGATCTTGCCGGCTTCCGGCCCGAGGCGGGTCTGATTCCAGTCGAGCCACTGCTCGACCTTTGCGCGCGCCTTGAGATCGGTTGGATACCACGCGTGCGCTTTGTGCTTGTCCGCCAGATAGCGCATGATCGCCTGCGATTCCCAGAGCAGGAAACCATCGTCGTCGATAGCGGGCACCTTCGAGTTCGGATTCAGGTTCTGGTACTCCGGCGTGTACTGCTTTCCTTCCGCCAGCGCCACCGTTTCGTAGGTATAGGGGATGCCCATTTCTTCGCACAACATCTGTACACGTCGGGCAGCGTTCGACCAGTAATTGCCGTAGAGTTTCATTGTGTTCTCCTGTTCAAGGTTCGACAGCTTAAATCAGTCCGCGACAAGGGGTGTCACGATTGTGCAAAATTTTTGCGATCTCATTTTCGTCGAAAGCGTTCGGGGATTGACCATGTGTTTTTCGTCAGCGCATTTTCCCAGCGTCGCAACACGCAGAACGCCATTTGACGGGCTTTCCTGGCGTAAAAGGTCTCGAACACCCCGCCAGTGCTAGAGAGTTGAACGAAAAGCAGGCAAGGAGCGGGCGTCATTCAAGGTTGCGTGATCTCTGTTGGAAGGATTTACGCAAACTGTTCCTGTGATCTTCTCAAGGCGAGTCCTGCAACTGAAACACTGTGACTTTATGGCCTCCGCCCGCCGCCTTTTCCTTGACCGTTGCGCGGATGATGCCGTAAAGCACTCCCGCGTTGCCCGCACTGCGATCCCACGCGATGCCCTGCCCGCGGATGTTCATGGGCAACACATCAACCAACTCCAGCACGGAGCCGCCTTTCGGTAACTTCATCTTGTATATCTCGGCGGGGTCGTGGCCGGAAAGATAGAGAAATCCATCCGCGCCCCAATTGCCGCCGGAGTTGCTCATGTCCTCGAATTTGTCGAGCAGCACTTTGGGCAAGACCCACGATTCGACCATCCTGAAGTCTTTGCTGAACTTGATAACCTGCGTCGCCACTTTGTATCCATAGGGCGTCTTGTTCGGGCCGAATGGCCGATCATAGTTGGCGAAACCCATCCACCAGTGACCCTCATACCAATCCACCCAGGTGAGCGATCCCCAGTTGACGCCGAAGCTGTGGCTGGCGACATGCGTGAGCGTCGCGGCATCGAATATCTCGAGTGAACTGGTCATGGGCCATTCGGGATAGTTCGAGTGGGCGCAATAAATTTTGCCGTCCATCAGCATCGCGCTATCCAGATGCAGAATCTGTCCGGCTTTGTCGCCCTGCCATTTTTGAATCTGCTTACCCGTCTTCTTGTCGTATTTGGCGATGGTCTGGTTGTCGATGGCGTAGAAATATTTGTCGTCCACCCCGACGCCCTGATTCGCTTCGGCCACGGCAAACTCGGCGATCTGCTTCAGGACGGGTTTTGCCGACAAGGGCATCGCAGGTGAGAGAAGCAGTGCGGACAAAACGACGGTGATGAACTTGTGCATATTGGCTCCGGAGGGCAAGCAATTGAGGAGCGATCGCGAATTCAATCACCCCGATGCCAGTATCGCCGCGCCCGCAACCCGAGGCAAGCGCCGCATCACAAAAGCAATGGCACTTCAATCATCGCGAATTTGTGGTGCCAGGTTCGCTATACTTTCGGCGCAATCAGGACGAAGACGACGGCCCCTTTCCAACAGAACAGGGCTGCTCAGCCGGGCGCCTGAACTACTTAACCACTTAACTTCTTGAATAATACTGCCATGAACGACGCAATCCAAATTCCCCCGCTGCCCGACCGTCTCTCCGTTGACCCGCGCAGCCCCTATCATGTCGCGGCGCACTTCGAGCATGGCGTGGGCATTCGATTGAACGGCAAGGAACGTTTCGATATCGAGGAGTACTGCATCAGTGAAGGCTGGGTCAAGGTGCCGGCGGGCAAGGCGGTCGATCGAAAAGGTCACCCGCTGCTGATCAAGTTAACGGGCAAGGTTGAAGCGTTTTATCGGTAGGAAAAGATTGGAAGGCAAGGTGCGCATCTTGATGCCCGGCGTATCGCCATGCGAACCTGCGCGCATAGCCCGCGCGCATCGACCGCCATCCCGGTAGAAGTTCTCTCTGCATGAGGAAGTACGGCAAATAGGTCAGGTCCAATAGAGGCGACAGGTATGAAAGCGTTTGTATTTTGGTTGACCCTTTCCTCGATGCTTATCGCGACGTTCGTCGTGCCGTTCAGCGCGCAGGCCACGGAGCCATCGCCGCCGCAAAACAAAGCAAAAGACAGGATCGGGACATACGATTCGCGCGCCATCGCGGTTGCCTTCGCGGGATCGGCCGCCCAGCGAAAGATGATGGAACCACTGAAGGTGGCGCACAAAAAGGCGAAACACGCTGGCGATCATGTCGAGGTGAGGAGACTTGAAGCCGAGGGCAAGGCGCTTCAGGATAAAGCGCATCGGCAGGCGTTCAGCACGGCACCCGTCGACGATCTGCTTGAATTCATCGCCGATGCGCTACCGGAGATTCGTCGCGCCGCCGGCGTGACCACGCTGATATCGATGTGGGATGAGAAAATGCTGGCCCGATACCCCGGAGCAGAAAAAACGGACGTGACGGACGCGCTGGTGGATGCGTTTCAGCCTCTGGAGCGGCAGCGAAAGACAATTGCGGAAATTCGAAAGCAAAAGCCGTTGGCGCCGGACAAGATGAAGCACTGACAGGAAATTTGGGCGCGTTCAACGCGATGCGCCCGCCGGTTCCCGCTGGCGCGCAGGTGAACGTCCGCGGTTGACTGGCATTGGCCCGATTATGAACCGCGGTATCGCTGACACGCTCCCCGGTTTTCATTGGCCATGTGCCGTCGCTTTGCATCAGGCCCGCGTAGTTGGTGCCATGGAGTAAAAACGCGGATCGCCATTCCACGCCACTTTCCAGCCGAAAAGACGCCGAACACCGCGCCAGTATTAGAGTTGGACGCCATCATTGCCGAGTCAAACGTGGCCCAAAAATCCAGCCTGCGTCCCTCGTCGTCATGCGCCACGGCGACAGACTTTCAGGACGGCTGCCCACCCTGAGCCGCGTCGACAAGCACCACTCAAGCCGCAAACGTGAAGCGTGTCCCTGTCGAAGAACGAATGAATTTCTCGGGCATTTCCTGCTGCACGAGGGAGATGAATGTCTCACCGGAACAATGCATCGGAATCAGCACGTCGGGATTGATGGCCTTGAGTTCGGCCAGTGTCTGGCGCTGGTATTCGATGGGGTGCGGCGCGAGGTGGAATCCGCCGAGCACGGCATGGACTTTATTGATGCCGGAGACCTTCATGGCCGTGCGCACCGAGTTGACGATGCCGCGGTGCCCGCACGAGGTCATCACCACCAGCCCACGGCCTTTCACGTGATACGCCGTGGCCTGTTCGTGCTCGAAGTCGTCAGGTGCCAGCGTGACGCTGCGCTTGGCCTCGGGCAGCCCGGCGGGCGCGCACCCGAAGCCATTCGCCATACCGACGCTCATGCGCGTCGGCGACAGTACTTTCTCGAACGACGCGCGCGGAATCCAGCCGGTGGTGAAGCCGTGATCGGCCAGGATCGACGCCTTTTCGGCAAACGTGACCATCAGGCCCGCGTCCTTGATCGCCTGGCGATCGAGCGCACCGAAACTTCCCGGGTCGCCCGTGACGTTGAGTTCGCGCGAGCAAAAACACTCTTCACCGCCGAGATAGAACGGCAGGCCGCTCTTGAGTTTGCCTTTGTTTGCCTGAAGGAATCCGACCATGCCGCCGAAGTGATCGAAATGCCCGTGGCTAAGCGCGATCGCATCCAGGCGCGAGGCATCGATGCCGAGCAGCAGCATGTTGTTGAGCAGCGTCTCCGAGGTGTAGGCGAAATCGATCAGCACCTGGCGCGCTTCGTCGCCGCGCGTCGATTCGAGATGCAAGGCGAGGCCCCACTCGTTTTGCAGCGTGCGCTTCGGCGGGGTGCGTGGCGCGACGGCAAAGCCGAGGCGCTGCACCTGTACCGGTCCGTACATGCGACTGGGCTCGAACGCATGGTGATAGGAGTCGGTGACCACGCGCACCGACAACTTGTCCACCACCGGCACATCGGCCGGCGAATCCAGGCCGCGCGCCTCCGCGACACGCGCGCCAAACAATCCGCCCGCCGCCAGCGCCGCAATGGAACCAACGCCGGCTTTAAACAGCGCTCGCCGGGTGGGTTGGCCAAGATATTCACCCTCGTCACGGTCATCATTGAAAGTTGAGTTCATCGCATTCCTCCTGGTTGTTTGCACGAGTTGGGCGGTCGCCTACGTCGCATCGATTTGGCCATGTCCGCTCGTCGTTCTGTTTGCGGTGGGGCGGTGTGTACATGGCCTTCAAGGTCATCAATGCCTTGCGATCAATGCGCGACGCGATTGCGAAAAGATAGGCCGCTTGGTCGGGATCGTCAAGCGTGATGAGTTAGGCCGCGGCGGGCGTGATTTCGCGAGGCGATGTCCGCCAGGAGTGGCACCAATCTCGTGCGCAGTCATTGCGAAAACGGCGGCGGCCGCTGGTCGCAGCGCACCACGCTGAGTCCGATTCGCGCTAACATCTTCAAATGATCCGTTTCGTTGTCATCCCCCGGTTATTTCGCCGTCTGATGTTGGGTGGCGTGCTTTGCGCTCATGCGGTCGCGGCGATGGCTGACGCCTACGTGCCCAGTCCGCATGCGGTCGATATTCCGCGCTGGTTCAGCGAATCCTTCCTCGACCTGCGCGAGGACATTCAGGATGCGGAGCGGCAACAAAGGCGCCTGCTGGTCTACTTTGGCCAGGATGGCTGCCCGTATTGCAAGGCACTGATGCAAGTTACTTTCAGGCAGCCCGATATTGTCGCCAGGACCCGGCAACATTTCGTCCCGGTGGCGCTCAACCTCTGGGGCGATCGCGAAGTGACGTGGATCGATGGCCGCCGCATGAGCGAAAAGGAGCTTGGCAAATTCCTCAAGGTGCAATTCACGCCGACGCTGCTATTCTTCGACGAACAGGCCAAGGTGGTGCTGCGGTTGAATGGTTATTCGCCACCGGAAAAATTTCGCGTGGGGCTCGACTATGTCAGCCGCCACCTTGAAAAAAAGCAATCCTTCACGGATTATCTCGCGGCCACTGCATCCATAACAGTCAGCGTGAAACTGGCGAATGAGCCATTCTTCGTGCCGGGGCCGGTGAACATGCCGCAGTTGCTGAAGTCATCGACCAAGCCGGTCATGGTGGTATTCGAGCAGGCGTCATGCCGCGAATGTGATGAGCTGCATCGCGAGGCATTCCCGCGTGCTGAGGTACGGCAGTTGCTCGAACGGTTCACGGTGGTGCAGGCAGACATATCCGGCGCGCGCAAGGTCGTCACGGCTGACGGCATGCACATGATTGAGCGCGATTGGGCTCGTGCACTGAACATGGTGTACGCGCCGAGCCTGGTGTTCTTTGACGCGGGTGGCAAGGAGGTGTTTCGCGCCGATGGCTATCTGCGTCCGTTCCATATCGCGTCGGCACTCGATTATGTCGCCAGTGGCGCGTACCGCGACGAGCCGAGCTTTCAGCGCTTCATCCAGAAGCGCGCCGACACATCACGCGCGGCGGGGAAGCGGGTCGAGATATGGGATTAGCGGTGGTGCGCCGCAATTGAGTGTACGGACGAGGGATAACAAAGACCTCTGTGGAGGCCTCACGGAACTCCAAGGTGTCGCGTGTTGAATGCGCAAAACGGCACCCACTTTGCAAATTGAACATGGGTGCGACTTCGCCTATCCTTGTCGCCTCATCCGCGGGAAAATCGTTTGCCTGCCCGTCGCCGCCAGCGGGCAATGGGCCTATCGATTGGACTGCAAACTTGACTGCATCGTTTTGAAAGCAACTACATGGAATTGATGAATCGTCAAAAATCGCGTGTTCATTCAGGCGGGTTGTTCAGGTCCCGTGCCGGGCTGGCGGCATGCGTGTTTGTGCGGGCGATTACATTGATGATGCTCGGCGCATCATGCGCGTCGACAGCGGCAACAGACGTTCAAGCCGACGTACCGTTGTCCATCGGCAATCGCACGATTCACATCTTTCGCGCGCCGCTCGGCGCATTTTCGCCGGCCGATCGCGCCGAAGGCGCCCGGCAGCGAATATTGAAAGCCTTCGAGGAGGCCGGAGAGGGCTGGACTTCGGTGAAATCGCTGGAGCAGGGCGTGATGGTCGAACTCGATGGAAAGCCCATGTTCACGGTGGTGCCGGGCGATGTGCCAAAGCTTACCGAAGAGACCGCGGAGAATTTGGCCAATGCCGCATCGCACGTATTGCAGACGGCATGGCGCGAGGCGCGCGAGCGTCGCGACCCGCGCGCCACATTGGGCGCGGTGATGAAAGTCGTCCTGGCGATATTGTTGCTGGTGGCTGCGCTGTTCGCGATTTGGAAAGTCTCCCGCAGGATCCGCGATGCCGTGACGACCCGGCTGGCGCAACGCGTTGAGGCAATTTCCGGTGGGGACCTGGGATCGAAGCTGTCCCCCATCTTTCTCGGCGTTGCCTCGCGTTCCTGCGTGCTGCTTGCCTGGCTACTTAGCCTGCTGGCGCTTTTTGTTTTCCTCGCCTATTGCCTGGATCAGTTTGCCCATACGCGGGCGATGGGGGAAGGGCTCTTCCACGCCTTTTCGAGCCTGCTGCTGCAGAGCCTGAATTCGGCGGCGGCAGCACTTCCAGGCATGTTTATCGCGGCCATTATTTTTCTCGTCGCGTGGATTTGCACGCAGGTATCCGCGGAGTTGTTCAACCATGTGGCGGCAGGCCAACTCAGGCTGGGCATGCTCGATGCACATACCGCGCCCGCGACCCGGCGCATCGCCAATGCCTCGATTTGGTTGTTTGCGCTCGCCATGGCTTACCCGTATTTGCCTGGCGCACAAACGGAAGCGTTCAAGGGTTTGTCCGTCATTCTCGGCATCATGGTGTCGATCGGCGCATCCGGTCTCGTGGGGCAAATCGCCAGCGGCGTGATTCTGGTGTACACCCGCGCGCTGTCGCTGGGCGAGTATGTGCGCATACAGGAATGCGAAGGTACGGTGACGGAGCTAGGTTTGTTTGTGACCCGCTTGCGCACGGGTCTCGGCGAAGAAATTGCGCTGCCCAATGCGCTGGTACTGGGCAATGTGACACGGAATTTCTCCCGCGTGACCAAGGGAGCCGGTTTTGTACTGGATACGACCATCACGATTGGCTACGACACGCCGTGGCGGCAAGTGCACGCCATGTTGCTCGAAGCGGCAAAACCCATCGCGGAAATTGGGCGCGATCCTGAACCCTATGTCGTGCAAACCGCGCTGTCGGATTCGTATGTTGCTTACCGGCTTGTCGTTTATGTCGGCGCAGAAAAACCATCCATACGGGCGAAAGTCGCGAGCGATCTCCACGCGTCCATTCAGGACGTATTCAATAGGTATGGCGTGCAGATCATGTCCCCCAACTACTACGACGACCCGGAAAAACCGAAGATCGTGCCGGAGTCGAACTGGTATGCGGCGCCGGCGAAAAGAACAGCCCCTTAGCCGGGGACAAACGAGTATTCGGAGACAGATCGCGGTCGTTTCCAGCGCCAAATTGGTAAGTCGCGACACTAGTTACGCTGGTTTGCAATTGCGTGCAGTTTTTTTACATGCGGCATCGGTGTCACGGGATGATCAGTGCCATATAGGCTAAACGCCAGTATCGGCGCGGCGTACCGGACGTTTCGGCCGGAAGGCCGCTCGACTATCCGTCGACCCGTTGTGCAGACGTTGGCGTCTGCACAACGCGCTATGTCATCCTGCAGCCCCCTCCCGCGTTAGAGACCGGCGGCCCGATTCGGGCCCATTGGGAGACGGAAGATGTTCGAATCTTTGCAGACCGCGTTCGCGACGAACCAACTGGTGTCGGGTGGCATCGTGCTTGCCGTCCTGGGCATGGGCATGATGTGGATGCGTGAGCTGCCGGCCCGCGCCATGGGCTGGGCGCGGCATTTCTTCGTGACCACGCTCACCATCGATAGTCGCGAGGAGTTGCTGTTTCCCGCACTGGTCGAGTACATGGATACGCGCGAGGTGTTCAGACGCATCAATAATTTCACCGTGAAGAGCATGCGCCAGCAGGAGACTACCTTCCAGAGCCTGCATGACGAATTGCAGCAAGGCGGCAGGCCACGGCCGCTGTTTTCGCCCGGCGAGGGCTTTCATCTGTTCCTTCTGGATGGCCGCCTGATGTGGATGCACCGCGAAGTGCAGGTCGGTATGTCGGTAATCGAGAAAATCAAGCTCTCCACGCTTGGGCGCGACAAGAAGCCGCTGGAGGCGCTGGTCAACGCGGCGATGGAGCATCGCATCGAACGTGAAGTCAATCGCATTGCCATTTACGTGGCCAGCGCCTACGGCAACGACTGGACGCGTGCGCGACTGGGCAATAATCGCCGGCTTGATTCGGTTGTGCTGAAGGCGGGCCAGAAAGAGGCAATCCTCGCCGACCTGGAGCGCTTTTTCTCCTCACGTGATCGTTATGACGGACTCGGTATCCCGTGGCGGCGCGGGTATCTTTTGTATGGCCCTCCCGGTACCGGCAAGACCTCGCTGGTCACGGCGCTCGCCTCGGAGCTTTCTCTAAACGTTTGCGCGCTGAGCCTGGCCTCGCCCAATGTGACGGATGAAAGGATCGGCAACCTGCTCGCCAGTGTGCCGCGACGATCATTGATTTTGATCGAGGATGTCGATGCGTTTTTCACCGCCCGCACCAAGGCCGACGCGCAAGTGCGCATTTCTTACTCGGGCTTCATCAATGCGCTCGACGGCGTGGCCGCGCATGAGGGCTCGGTGGTGTTCCTGACGACCAATCACCCGCACCTTATCGATGAAGCGGCCATCCGCTCCGGGCGCGTGGATGTTCGCCTTGAATTGGGCCTGTGCGATCGCAGCCAGCTTGAAAGAATGTTCGCCAAATTCCACGACGACCCGGCGGCTATCGCCCGCTTTGCCGACACTGTCGCGCCGAATTGCTGGTCGCCGGCGCAGGTGCAGGAGGCGCTGCTCAAAGCGGTTTCGGTGGATGAGGCGATCGAACATTTCAAAAGCCGCGAACGCGAAGTGAAGGTGCTGAAGGCCGCGTAGGAGCCATTGGCACATTCATCAAATCAGCAATGGCATTTCGCCTTGGACGTTATGCCGCCGATTGGATGGCGTGAAGGAGGGACGCGTGCATCCCCGGTAAAGCGATCGAATTAGTTCGTAGAATAGCGATTCAAATTCAGTCGGACCGTCCTGTGCGATCTGTATTCTCCTACTTCGAAAAACTCGTCAATCCGTATCCGGACGGCGCACCCGCGCCGACGCCGAATACGTTTCTCGCGTTCATGTGGGCGGCATCGGAGGGCCTGCGCCCGTATTTGCTGTTCATGACGCTGTGCACGGCCGCCATCGGCGTGTTCGAGGCGTTCCTGTTCAGCATGCTGGGACAGGTGGTGGATTGGCTCGGCAAGACGGAGCCCGCCGCGCTATGGACATCCCAGCGCGGCAATCTCGTCTTGCTCGGGGGAATTCTCATCGCGAGCCCGCTGGTCGTCGGGTTGCAGGCGCTGCTGAAACATCAGGCGATGGCGGGCAATTTCCCGATGCGCTTGCGCTGGAAATTTCACCGGCTGATGCTTTCGCAGAGCCTGAGTTTTTATCAGGACGAATTTGCCGGCCGGGTCGCCACCAAGGTGATGCAAACCGCGCTCGCGGTGCGCGACGTGTGGATGATCGTCGCCGACATCCTGGTGTTTGTCGCCATCTATTTCGGGACGATGGTCCTGATTGTCGGCAACTTCGATCTATGGATCGTGACGCCATTCGCGGTGTGGCTGGCACTGTATGCATTGGCCATCCGCCACTTCGTCCCGCGCCTGGGCAAGGTTGCGCAAGAGCAGGCGGATGCGCGCTCGCTGATGACGGGGCGCATCACCGATGCCTACACCAACATCGCGACCGTGAAACTGTTTTCGCATACCAATCGCGAAGCCGGCTACGTGCGTGCGGCCATGCAGGAATTCATGAAGACGGTGTACCGTCAGTGGCGCATGATCACCGCCTTTGAAGTCGTGAACCAGATCCTCAGCGTGTTGCTGATTGCGTCGACCGCCGGCGTGACGCTCTGGCTGTGGACGCAGGGCAAGGTCGGCGTAGGTGCGGTGGCTGCCGCCACGGCGATGGCGTTGCGGTTGAACGGCATTTCGCACTGGATCATGTGGGAATTCGCCGCCTTGTTTGAACACATCGGCACCGTGCGCGATGGCATGACGATTCTCGCGCGGCCGCACACCGTCGTTGATGTGGCCGACGCGAAAGCGCTGGTGGTCTCGCATGGCGAAATTCGTTTCGACAACATGAGCTTCGCGTATGGCGCCAGAACAAGCGCGAACGGGGGCGGCAGCAAGAAAGTCATCGACAGCCTGAATCTCACCATTCGCGCCGGCGAGAAAATCGGTCTCGTGGGAAGATCCGGCGCGGGTAAATCCACCATCGTCAACCTGCTGCTGCGCTTCTACGATATCCGCGAGGGGCGCATCCTGATCGACGGGCAGGACATTGCGCATGTGACGCAGGACAGCCTGCGTACCAATGTCGGCATGGTGACGCAGGATACGTCGCTACTACACCGCTCGGTGCGCGAAAACATAGTCTATGGCCGCCCCGACGCGAGTGAGGGCGACATGATTGCCGCGGCCAAACGTGCCGAAGCCCATGAGTTCATTTTGCAACTCACCGACCCCGCCGGCCGCCACGGCTACGACGCTCACGTCGGTGAGCGCGGCGTGAAGCTCTCCGGCGGGCAACGCCAACGTATCGCGATCGCGCGCGTGAAATTGAAGGACGCGCCAATTTTGCTGCTCGACGAAGCCACCAGCGCGCTCGATTCCGAAGTCGAGGCGGCGATCCAGGCAAGCCTGTACAAGCTGATGGAAGGCAAAACCGTGGTCGCAATTGCGCATCGACTCTCCACCATCGCGGCGATGGATCGGCTCATCGTGCTCGACGAAGGTCGAATAGTGGAAGAGGGTGATCATCGGAGCCTGCTGGCACTCGATGGAATCTATGCGCGGCTGTGGGCGCACCAGAGTGGCGGTTTCTTGGGCGATGTGCTCGATGAGGGCGAGGTGCGGGGGATCGGTAGAAGCGTTCAGAAATCCTTAGCGCATTGACGCGCGACGATTCCCGCATCGCTGTTTTCTTTACGGATCCGGTTTGAAAGCGTTAGGACTATCGCATACTCGCGCGCGAGAAGCGGTCGTGGCATCATTCATCCATATGCGGCGCGGTCTGCACGCCACCGCGATCTTTCCCGGACTGAATTGACCCTTTTCATTTGTGACGAACTTGAGACGCCATGAATCGCCAACCCCCGTTGCCCGCCTCGTTTGCACGCCGCGATTTCATCAGGACAGCCACATTCGGTGCCGCTGCCGCAAGCTTGCCGACATTGCCTTTTGCCATCGGCAATGCACACGCGCAATCCACGGACATCATCACCCGCAAGATTCCGCGCACTGGCGAGGTGCTACCTGCCATCGGGCTGGGTACGTATCTGACTTTCGACGTACTCCCGGGCAAGCCGCGCGACAACATTCGCGAGGTAATCAAACGCTTTTACGAGGGCGGCGGGCGCGTGGTTGATACGTCACCTCTCTACGGCACGGGAGAGATCAGCGTCGGCGATTTCGCCGCAGCGCTCGGCATTACCGACAAACTGTTTATCACCAACAAGATCTGGTCGACCGGTGAATATCTTGCGGACGAGAGCCACGCGCAACGCAGCTTCGACCAATCCCAGCAGCGATTGTGGCGCGAGAAGCTGGATGTGTTGCAGGTCCACAGCCTGGTGAATGTCGACCAGATGCTGCCGATGTTGCAGAACTGGAAGCGCGAGGGGCGCGTTCGATACGTTGGTGCCACGCATCACGAGTTGCCCTATTTCGGCGCGCTCGCGCAGGTTGTTGAGCGCGGCGGACTCGATTTCGTCCAGGTGCACTATTCCATCCAGACTCGTCTCGCTGAGGAGCGTATCCTGCCCGCGGCGATGGACAAGGGCACCGCCGTGCTCGTGAACATGCCGTTTGAAAAGGCGCGCCTGTTCAAGCTCGTGGAGGGCCGTACGCTGCCCGACTTCGCGAGGGAGCTTGGCATCACCAACTGGGCGCAGTATTTCCTGAAGTGGGTGATCTCCCACCCGGCAATCACCGTCGCTATACCGGCCACCAGCAATCCCGACCATGAGACGGAGAACATCAGCGCGTTGAAGGGAGCGCTGCCCGACAAAGACCTGCGCAACCGCATGCTGCGCCACATGGAAACCATTCCCGGATTCGACAAGCTGCATGAAACGCTGCCTTACCCTGGCAAGGCCTACAACGGGATCATCCGCCGGGCACAGACGCTGCGGGCGGCGGTGTCAAAGTAGGTGTCAATGCTGAAGGAGCGCGGTTGCCCGCAACACGTTTTGGCTTGGGGAACCCAGCTTCCGCGGGGGTTTCCGGCACTTCATGCCCGAAAGGCCCCGCCAGTGCTTGAGTTTACCTTCGCGGGCGACAGGTTTTCAATACATCTGGCGCGCAATTACTCGGCTAGATGTCAGCCCGTCAAGTGTGTAATTCATGGTTCCGTTGGTTGCATCGGTGAAGGCGAACGTCATATTGCCGGCGATGGTTGCCGGATCGGTGCCATTCCAGGCGGCGGTGATGGGCTCGCCGCCGGCCGTCTTGTATATTGGCCCCGTGCAACCTGTGCCGATGAACGGGCAATTGGGCACGACGTACCAGACCGGCTTGCCAGTCGCATCGTAGGTATACCAGGCGGCGAAAATGATGCCGAATTGTTGGGTAAGGGAGATTCCCCAGCCTGACTCGCCGGCGTTCCACCACAGGTCCGTGTAATCGACTGCAGGTGCGATTGCCCCGGTCGCAAATACTTGTTGAGTGATTGCCTTTGCGCCCGCAATATTATTGATCGTGTAGGTGAATGCGCCAGCGCTGGTGCTCGCGAAAGTCAACGTACCGGTACCTGCCTTGGTAACGTTCTTGGTTGATCCATTCCATGGCAACGCCGGTGGCGTCCCTCCTAGTACCTTGTATATGTCACCGGTGCAACTGGCGCCCGCAATCGGGCAATTGGGAATCACATACCATGTGGCTTGACCCGCTTCGTCATACGTGTACAGCGCACTGAAAATCATGTTGCCATGCTGCGTAATGCTCATTCCCCATCCCGACTCATTGGCATTCCACCACAGACCCTGGTAGCTATTCGCCACCGCCGCCGCGGTGCTGACCATGACGAGATTTGCTTTTTGGATCATTCCATTGGCGGGCATGCTGACCAATGGCAACTCACTGAACGTACCGCCGGCATTGCCAATGGGCAGGTGCGCGATGGCGTCGACAGTGGCCATGCTGCTGGCGCTGACTTCGCCGAAAACAGTAAATCCGCCATTTTGTCCATCAAGCGAGGATCCATTGTCAGCCAGATTTATGAACCATTGTGACGTCGCGCTATTGGGTTCTCCGCTGAACTTCGCCATCGCGATGGTGCCACGCCGGTTTGACCGGCTGGCGCTGAATTCATTGGCGATCGGTGCGTTTACCGCAATGCTGCTCATGTTGCCGCTGGCATCATTCCAAACGTAACCGCCGCCTTGAATGATAAAACCCGGCACGCTACGATGAATGAAGGAGTTGTTGTACTTGCCGCTGTTTACGTAATTCAGGAAGTTGGCCACCGTGCCAGGCGCGGTGTTGTCATACAGGGTAACGTCGATGGCACCAAGCGGTGTTGCCATACTTACCGTCGTGGCATGTACCGCCGCAGGGAGAGCAAGAATGATGCACGTTGCCAGCTTTAATTGAAATGCACTGTTTAGGCGAATTGAAAACATTGTTTTCCTCGGTTGATCTGTTGGTCTGATGCCTGAAAGTGCGCAGTTTCGGGCCACCGTGACGGTATTGCGTTGGCATGTTGCCGCAGTGGTTAAGCGCCGGTGTTTGCCGCTTTCCTGCCTGCCCGTATTGTCCAATCTCGAACATACTGGCGATGACGCCTTGCCGCATCAGGCGTGCAGTGGATAAGCGCGTCAGAGTGGCAGCGCACTTGGTGTAGGACCGCGCGGAAGACGTTCTTGAGGGGCGCCTCAAAGCGGCGCCTGATTCATCCGGACACGGCCCTTCACTTACGCCTGCATGGATGCAGACAACTGGAAAGCGAACACCAGGCAGCGGCGAGTTACCGTGGCGCGACAGTTGATTGCCCAGGAAAAACGAATGGGGTTCTGTCGCCCTACGGAGCGGCGACCCCACTGAAAGTCATGATGGTGCCTCTGGCGTGGAGCCGATGCCCTTGGGATCCTGCGGGAGTTCCGCGTTCAGCCATTCGTTCGCCGTTTCATAGTCCTCAAATGCGTGAACGTTGAGGCCTCTGCTCTGCGTGCACAACTCGAGAAAATGTGCGTGATTGAATGCCACTTGACCATCGACCAGCAACGCTATTCTCTTCAGGGTCGGTAATGCCAGATCCGGGAAGGTCATGTGCTTGGCAAGTTCAAAGAGTTCGAACTCCGACATGAAACATTCGACGTCTCGCAAATCCAAAAGCACTTCGCAACGTACATTGAAGTCCGGGTCGGTCGAGAGCAATTTCAGCGCGATCTTCGACGCGTCGAGATCGAGTGTCCTTTGCCGTCATCACGATGAGATGTTTGAGGGGATATGCCTTGTTCTGGGTTTTCATGTTTGGTTTCTGGTTGCGGGCGTGTTGTGGGTCGGCAAAGGAGGGCAAAGGGGAGCAAGAATACGAGTTTGTGAGGAGCATGCTTGGAGTGCCGTGGCCCGTCTGTGCGGAAGCGAGCATTGCGCGCGAAACGGCGATCGTGGATACATCGGTCAGGCTTGCATCAGGCTCCAAAGTGCGTCAATCGGAAATTGATTGAGCCGCATTCGTCGACGAAATTACCTGCGTTCACGCACTTTGCCAGCCAGTTTCTCTTGAGACAGGCGCTGCGCAACGCAATCGTCAAAAAGCGTGGTGTGACAGTTCAAGAGCGGGTCCAAACAGCCGTCAGCCGCACCGGGCGTGCAATGGATGAAGCCATCCAAACAACGTGGGCGCGAACACGCTGTGCACGGCTAGATGAGGCAGGTGAGAATACTTATGCGTGTCGGCAGATTCACTTGCCCCGATTTACAATGATCGAACATGAACATCACCGACATTCGCAAAGACTACAAATCCGCCTCGCTGTCCGAGAGCGAAATTGCACATTCACCCTTCAGCCAGTTTGACCTATGGCTGAATGAAGCAATCGCCGGACAACTCCCGGAGCCCACCGCAATGACCGTGGCTACGGTAGGTGCGGATGGCCGTCCTTCCACGCGCGTAGTGCTGCTCAAAGGTATCGACGAACGCGGACCGGTGTGGTTTACCAACTACCAAAGCCGCAAGGGCCGCGAATTGGCGAATAATCCTTTCGCGGCGCTCCAATTTCACTGGGTGGAACTGGAGCGCGTGGTACGCATTGAAGGTCGCGTTGAAAAAGTGAGCGACGCCGAAAGCGATGCCTACTTCGACACCCGTCCGCTCGATTCACGCATCGGCGCGTGGGCATCGCCGCAGAGCGAAATCATTTCCAGCCGCGCCATATTGGTTGCGCGCGCGGCGGAGTTTGCGGCGAAGTTCCTGCTGAGGCCGCCGCGTCCACCCCACTGGGGCGGCTACCGGCTGTTGCCGGATCGATTCGAGTTTTGGCAGGGCCGCCCGAGCCGCCTGCACGATCGAATCGTCTACCGGCTGGATAACGGCGCGTGGCACACGGGACGCCTGGCGCCATGAATCGGGTTGGCGCATACCTGCGCCGGGATTGCCGATGTTCCTTCTTCACGCCCGCGTCGACGGCTGTAAGGAATGCGTGTGGTCGGCAAGAGATGATCGTCAGCGACGGATTGCGAATGCAGCCTTCCACGGGCTATTCAAGCCTTGCTGATTCACGTCCAAACCGCCGCGCCGGCGCGCGTATCTGCACGTTGAGCTTTACAACGAAAAACCGGGAAGCGATACTTGAACGTATTCAACAATAGGGAGAGTCGGCATGCAAGCAAAACAACTGTTACTTGCCATCGCATGTATTTGCGCGAGTGCGTCAGCGTTGGCGCAAAGCGCCAATCCGGTCACGCTGTACGGTCGGATTTATGCCGTGGCGGAGTCGGTTAGCGCGAATGGCGGCGCGGCGCCGGTGAGCTCACGAAGTCGGGTGACGGACCGAGTCTCGCTGGTCGGATTTCGCGGCACCGAAGACTTGGGTGGCGGCCTGAAAGCATTTTTCCAGATTGAATCCGCGACGGCTCCCGACGCTGGCGGCGGCACGTTTGCGTCACGCAACAGCGGCGTTGGGCTGACTGGTGCCTGGGGCAGCGTTTTGCTCGGACGCTGGGATACGCCTTTCAAAGTGGTACACGCGGCCGTGATTGATCCCTTCGGCGATACCGCCGCGTCGGACATAACCGCGGCCGCTCTCAACCAGGGCAACTTTTCGCGTCGAGAAAACAATGTCGTTCAATACTGGTCGCCTAATCTTGGCGGGCTATCGTTCCGGGCGCATTACTCTGCCAATGAAGGAAAGACGGCGACGGTCAATCCATCGCTGACTGGCGCCTCGCTGACCTACGCCGCCGGTGCGCTCTACGTGGCCTACGCGTGGGAAAAACACAAGGACCAGAACGGTGCCACAACTGTCGCCGGCGTCAATGAGACGGGCAATGCGATATCCGCGTACTACAAATTTGGCGGCCTGAAATTGTCGGGACAAACCGGGCGTTACAAGCGAACCGGGACCGAGACGCAAAGGAGCTATATGGTCGGCCTGGATTGGGCGTTCGGGAAGCACGTGTTATTGGCGTCGGTGCAAAATTCCCGGAATGGCGGCGTCATGACCGCAGTGCAACCAAAATGCGATTTGGTGGGAATTGGCTATCGTTACGACTTCTCCAAGCGAACCGCTTTTGTCTCTGACTACACAAAGATTGACAACGACGTCGGCAACTTGTGCAACTTCGGCACAAGCCCGCTTACGATTGGCGCCGGCCAGGATCCTCGCGGGTTTGCCGTTGGCTTCCGTCACACGTTCTGATTTCCCACGGCGGTCGCGCAATATCACCATAGCAAAGGGCCCCCTGCGGGCCCTTTTTTTGCTTCCGCACCTTTGAATCAAGCGGCCACCAATTTTCAGCGAGTTTGGCTATAACCCCAGCGTCACCGCGCCATACCAAAGGGAATCGCGGATTGGGTCGAATAGCTGCGCCCGTGGAAAAAAGTGGCGCACGAATTTCGCGGGGCTTGTCTGTCTTCGATATGCCCCCAGTTAATAGAGATTGCGCGCGCTTTGGATTGCGATTGTGTGCCGTTCTGCCTGCCTTCCCATCGTTGGTACCATGTACATAGCCTCGGCAAGAAACTGCGCTGATGCGTGGCCAAACGTTCCAATCACTCCTCGAAAAACAATCAATGTCCGCTACCGCCAACGCCAACGCCGCAAACTCTTCCCGCGCAACCAGTCCGTCTGAAGCACAAAAGAAGAGTAGCCTCGCCACCCTGCGTGGCCTGCTGCCGTTCCTCGCCCCTTACAAGCGTCAATTCATGCTGGCGGGCATTGCGCTACTGATCGCGGCGGGGGCCACGCTGGCGATTCCGTACGCATTCAAGCAGATGATCGACCTGGGCTTCGGCGCGGCGGGCGCGAAGAGCACGGAAAACATCGACCTCACTTTCCTTGCCCTGTTTGGCGTGGCCACCATGCTCGCGGTTTCGACGGCCGCGCGCTTCTATGCTGTTTCGTGGCTGGGCGAGCGGGTGACGGCCGATATTCGCAGCGCGGTCTATCGGCATGTCGTCACGCAAAGCCCGCAGTTTTTTGAAGTCACGCGCAGTGGCGAAGTGCTTTCCCGGCTCACAGCGGATACCACGCTCATCCAGTCGGTTGTTGGTACCAGTATTTCCCTCGCACTACGTAACACGCTTTTGTTCGTGGGCGGCCTCGGCATGATGTTTTTCACCAGCGTGAAGCTGTCGTCGATCATCATCGTGCTGCTGTTCGCGGTGATCGTGCCGATCATCGTCTACGGCCGCCGCGTGCGCACCCTGTCGCGCGATTCGCAGGACCGCATCGCCGACGCTTCCGCCGTGGCGGGGGAAATTCTCAATGCCATGCCAACAGTGCAGGCCTACACGCACGAGAAAATCGAGGCGGACCGCTTCAGCTCCTCGGTTGAGCGCGCGTTTACCACCGCCATCCGCCGCATCCGCGCGCGATCATTTCTGACCGTGCTGGCTATTGTGCTGGTGTTCGGCGCGATTGTGTTCGTGCTTTGGCTGGGCGCGCATGCCGTCATGCAGGGAAACATGACGGGCGGCGAACTCGGCCAGTTCATCCTCTATTCCGCGCTCGTTGCCGGTGCGGTCGGCGCGCTCGCCGAGACACTAGGTGAAGCGCAACGGGCTGCCGGCGCCACCGAGCGCCTGATGGAGTTGATGGCGGAACGCTCGCCCATCCAGTCCCCGGACAAACCGATTGCCTTGCCGCCACGCACACAAGCCGGTGCATCGCTCGCCTTGCAGGATGTCACGTTTAACTACCCGTCACGTCCGCAGTCGGCATCGCTCACGCATCTCACATTTAATATAGAGCCTGGCGAGACCGTCGCCGTCGTTGGGCCGTCGGGTGCCGGCAAGACCACGCTGTTCCAGTTGCTGCTGCGTTTCTATGACCCGCAGCACGGCCGTATCCTCCTCGATGGCGTCGAGATCCGCGATCTCGATTTGCATGTGCTGCGCGATGCGATTGGCATTGTGCCGCAGGACACGGTGATCTTTGCAGCAGATGCAATGGCGAATATCCGTTATGGCCGCGTCGATGCCACGGACGAGGAAGTCATCGCTGTCGCGAAAATGGCGGCGGCGCATGAGTTTATCGAAAAGCTGCCGGACGGTTATCAATCTTTCCTGGGCGAGCGCGGCGTGCGGCTGTCAGGCGGCCAGCGCCAGCGAATCGCCATCGCTCGCGCACTCCTGAAAAATCCGCCGCTGTTACTGCTGGACGAAGCGACCAGCGCGCTGGATGCAGAGTCGGAGCGCCTCGTGCAAGGAGCGCTGGAAGCCGCAATGGCCGGACGCACCACGCTGGTCATCGCGCACCGCCTCGCCACCGTGCAGAAGGCCAATCGCATAATCGTGCTCGACGAAGGCCGCTTGGTCGAAACCGGCACCCATGCATCGCTGGTCGCACAGGGCGGTATTTACGCCAATCTTGCGGCGTTACAGTTTCATGGCGGATGACCGTTTAGGCCGGCCGCCACCAGCTCGGGCGAATATTGGATGCTCGTAACGACTATACCCAATAGCCACTGACGCGACCCATACGAGCACAGGTGATCGCGGAAGATCTAGCCTTGGGCGAGCAATACCAACGCGAGGGCCATCAGCCAAATGGTGCCACCGACCAGCGATCCCCACATGATGCCGGTGACCTCATCAAGCTGGTCCCAGCGAAGGTCTAACGGATCTGGCGGGTGCGCTTCATGAAACTCAAAAGTGGCGTTGTTCATGGTGTCTTTCAAAGTCCACACGCATATATTCCGCCGCGCGCCGGGCGCTGCTTATAGGCCCGCGGCTGACACTTTTGTAGGAAAACGGCTACAAAATTCGTGCGGGTTGTCCAGCTGCCCATCGCGGGTTCGCTTGGCGGCTGGATAGCCCGCGATGGGCTCGTTAGCTCGAAAAATTGGCGGGTAGCCGAGATTTCTTGGGGAAATGAACAAAAGTCTAGTATCCACGGGTGTTTCCGGGTGATTATTGCCGGGAAGCCGCGCCAGTGCGTGAGTTTTGAAATATTCTTGGCTTGATCCAACGCTCAGTGCGTTCCTTGACAGAGCTTCAGGTTCGTTCATGTTGCCCAAACGATGAAAAGGAATTTCGCTGCGTCGGAAGGCGGGTAGTAGTGCGCGACCACATCGTCACTAAAGGCCAATACTTAGGTATTGACCTAAGCATTGAGGCGGATTATATTCGGTCACATGCCTGAACAAACCTTCCAGCTCGATCGTGTCTTTAGTGCGCTGGCGGACCCGACGCGCCGCGCTGTTCTCGAACGTCTGAGCGTTGGTCCCGCACCGGTCACTGAGTTAGCGCAACCGTTCGATATGGCGCTGCCGTCATTCACGCAGCATCTGAATGTGTTGGAAGGTTGCGGCCTGGTGAGCTCCGAAAAGGCCGGTCGCGTACGGACATACCAGTTATCACCACAAACGCTACAGGCAGCCGAACATTGGCTGGTTTCGCGGCGCGCAAGCTGGGAAACCCGTCTCGACCAATTGGACGGCTATCTCCGGAAAATGAAAGGGAAAACACCATGAAGCCCCTGAATCATCCATTCGATCCAAAGCTCGACCTTATGCTTGAACGCATCGTTGGAATTTCGCCTGCGCTTGTCTGGGCTGCATGGACCGAGCCAGAGCACCTCAAGCATTGGTTCACGCCCGCTCCGTGGCAAACGGTGGATTGCGAAATTGACCTTCGGCCGGGCGGTATTTTTCGCACGACCATGCGCTCACCCGACGGTCAGGAGTTTCCGAACGCCGGTTGCTATCTGGAAGTCATCAAGAATCAGAAGCTGGTCTGGACCAATGCGCTTATGCCCGGATTCCGGCCCGCCGCCACGGCGACTGATTGTGGGGAGCTTTTTTTCACGGCAGTCTTGACACTTGAGTCACAAGGCGATGGCACGAAGTACACCGCGCTCGTCATGCATCGGGAAGAAGATGGCCGCAAGAAGCACGAAGAGATGGGCTTCCATGATGGCTGGGGAACGGCGCTCGACCAGCTTGTTGCGTACATGAAGAAACCGCGAGCGGCTTGACTGGCAGAATTGGAAAATGAAACGGCGTAGCCAAATGCGCACCCAGCGGCGCACTCGTGGACGTGAATAGGGGTATTCCTGGCCGGACGCGTGAGCTGTTCGGCGTGACCTGTCTGTGGGTCGGGCTGTGGGTCACGCTCAGCGTTACTGCTGTCGCACATGCTGAAGATTCGCGCCCGTCAGCCGAAGGGTCGCTCGCGCCCAAGCCAATTGGTGTTTCGGCGACATCGGCGGCAATTCAACGCGCGGCGCAGCCGATCCGTGGCGCCGCGGACGATTACGACGCGCTGATGCAAAGAGTGGGCGACGCGCGTGTGGTGATGTTGGGCGAGGATACGCATGGGTCGCTGGAGTTCTACCGTGAGCGCGCCCGCATCACCATGCGCCTGATCGAAGAGAAGGGCTTCAATGGTGTCGTCATCGAATCGGACTGGGCACCCAGCGAGCGTGTGAATCGTTACGTTCGCGGCGAGGCAGGGGACGAGTCAGCCGAGATTGCGCTATCAGGTCACACGCGATTCCCGGACTGGATGTGGCGAAACGTGCCGTTTCGCGATCTGGTCGCATGGCTGCGCGCTTACAATCAGACGGTCGGGGGCGGAGCGCGTCCCGTGGGCGTATACGGAATGGACGCGCAGGGCATGGCGTCCTCCGCCCACAGGCTCCTGGCCACGCTGGCGCGTGTTGATCCCACCGAGGCTGCACGTGTGCGCGAACACTACGCCTGCCTCGAGCGTTTTGATTTCGATGGTGATCGCTATGGCAAGGCGCTGCAAAATTCCGAAGGCGTCTCTTGCGAACCCGGCGCGGCAGATGCACTCGCTGCGCTGCGGGCGCGCGCCGCGACCGAGGCAGATGCGAACATTGGTGCCAACGACGCCGAATGGTTTTCGGTGATGCAGAATGCGCAAGCGATGCGCGCCGCCGAGGCCTACTCGCGCGCGCAGGTTACGCCCGGCGCGAATTCATGGAACGTTCGCGATCTGCACATGGCCGATGTGATTGATGCTGTCCTCAAGCGCCTGGACAGCCAGGGAGGCGCGCCCGCCAAAGTCGTGGTGTGGGCGCATAACACACACGTCGGCGATGCGCGTGCGTCGGATCGCGGCGTGCGCAGCGGCTATTGGAGCGTCGGGCAACTGATACGCGAACGCCATGCCGATGAGACCGTACTGGTTGGCTTCACGACGCGGCTCGGGTTGGTACGTGCGGCGCCCGCATGGGGTGAGGCCGATCGGGTGTACAACCTGCGGCGCCCGGCTTGGGAAAGTCTGCCGGCGATTTTTGGACGCGTGCGGCTGCCGCGGTTCCTGCTCGTGTTTTCAACTGCGGGAGCGCCGAGATCTCTGGATGACAACTTTCCGCTACGCGCTATCGGCGTCGTATATGCACCAAGACTGGAGCGCAGCGAACACTACTATCGCGGACACGTGACGGGCTTGTTCGACGCGATTGTGCACATCGATCACACTCAGGTTCTGCCAAGATTGTCCCGCAGATAGCGGATCGACCCCATTTCGCCGCAAAGGGCAAGTTGTGGACTTCCTGCAGGATGCTTGGCCACAACATTGCCTGTTCCCCTGATTGCCACGCTGTCGGACATTCAGTGGTGCGTTTTTGCCGCGCTTCCTACGAGTGTTTCCGTGCAACGCTGATGGTGCGCGCACGCCGGGTAGGTAAATATGGTGTCGTTAGCTTACAACGAGCACCAACATTATCAACTATCCCATTGCCTTGACGGCCACGCTGATGATCGCATCAGCAGCCACGTGGAGCGCACCATCGTTTCCGTCCCCGATTGCTTCCACTACCAATGTCAGCGGGGCCGTGCATGATCGTGAGTGACCAATCGAGTGACACATCACGAAGGCGGAAGAGTGACCATCGCTTAACTGACGGACGCAACGCGTCCGCGCCCCCAGCGGATACACAAAAACGGCCCAATTGCGAACAGCTGGCGTTTGATATCCTGATTTCGAATGAAAAACTGGCACGTGGTGTTGAAATTGAACTCACCGGCATTGCCGTGGAAGACGTATTTCACGCTTTCTATCTAAATCGTCATGGCACGCCGGTGATTTCCAGAACCGCGCAAACAATTGTCGTACGCTTCGAGAGCCTCTGGCGGACCGGTGTGCAGATACTTTCTTTGACGAGGCAGGCACACGCGGCAGTAACCATATCGCGGCCCTATGTGTGGGAAATCGCGCTATTGGGCGGCGGCGGAAGTGAACGCCTTTGCCTTGAAATGAGCACGCACAAAGTTAAGGCCACGTACCGGTGGCTGTTGGAGTCTGACGAAACCGGCGATGCATTGGTGGCAGAGACTTCTCCGGCGTTCATGTATGACGCGCGAACAGGCTTCATCTGAGCGTGCCCGCGCTCACATTCGAGTCCGCTAAATCCAGGAATCACTTGCAACTGAAAAGCGTTTCAGATTGTCTGGCGCGCCGAACGGCGCAAGGAGCGGGCTACCTCCTGCCCTTGTGCCCCTTTTGCCCATCATTTTTATGCCTGCCAGCGACCTCCTTTGACTCCGCTTTTTCCCTTTGTGCTTGCTTGTCAACGCCCTCCGATGGGGGCGGTGTGGGCGTCTTGTCTGTTGGTTTGAGATCTTTATTGGGTTGTGTCATGACACTCTCCAGTTGAAGTGGATTTGAGTGAGCACAAAAAATCGTTACGACCATGCGGATGCGTGGCGCGGATAAACGTGGGCCACGAATCGTGGCGGGCCGCGTTCATATCAAGCTGACCAAGAACCCCTATACACGGGCACGTTGAAGCAATATTTTCACGAAGGCCCGTGTCAGGGATGCGCTTCACTGCCTGACGGCGCGTTTCGCGCGATACGCCGGCGATGTCGAGCCTCAGCAAAAAAATCCCCCAACACCAACGACCAACCCCACACTGATTTCGGCAATATGCAAATTGGCCTGGTTCGATTGCGCGGATGAAGGTGATTGAGGACGTGAAATCGATGGTGTGATCGACGATGTGGCCGCTTAGCTCACTGCCTTCTTGACCTTGGCTTTTAAGTCACCGTAGCTCGCCTGAGCCTTGCCGACGGTATTTTTTACGATACCTTTTGCTTCTATTTCCTTGTCCCCGACTATCTTGCCGACGACTTCCTTGATCTTTCCCGCCGCTTCCTTTTGCCGGCCCTGGATTTGGTCTTTATTCAATTTCATGATATTTCCTTCGCGTTGTTTAGGATAGAAATATTGACATCCGGCATTGCACTTGCCGTCAGCCATGATCATCGTGCTCGCCGTCTGATACCGTGTCGGTACGGCAGCGTACAAAAGCGGCTAAAAGCAGTATGATCTTTTGAAATGCATCAATCGAAAAGTCGTCGGCCGGTGGATGGCTCATGCATCCGGGTGACGTAACCTGTGTCTGCCCTCCGCGAAGCGAGCCCGCGCCAGCACTGCATCAGTGATCGGATATCGGAAGATAAACGCGGAAGAAATACGGGCAACAAGAGCCTCACTCGATACCTGCCGCCAGCAAACTGTCGGAAAGAATATCGGGCGGGGCCCTTCCAGTTTGGCGCCTACCGACGGTTCGGATTATCCGGTTGCCTGTCGCGGCTATTCGGTACGCCGTCACCATCACGATCACCGCGGTTCCAGCGGCCACGTTCAAGGGCCCAGCCGTTATTCCGTTCGATCCAGCGTGGCTCGACAAAGTGAAAGCCGGCGCGCTGGCGCTCCCAATGACCTTTTTTCCACGTGTGCTTGCCGCGGTTGGCGTCCCAATAGCCCGGGACCCAGACGTAGCCACGGCGAGGCGCGGGAGTGACTTCATGTCGCGCTGCAGGTGGTGGCGTTCTCAGGAAAATTTCGACGTCGGCAAGCGCGGGCGGCGAGAGGGAAATGCTTCCCAGTGACGAGGCAATCAGTACTGTGAGCAGTGATTTGCGGAATTTCATGATATTCAGTCTCCTTCATGTCGGCCCAGGCTGTTGCGCGAGCCTCCAGTGTGGCTGGCATTTTTACATCGTCCCGAGCGCGGGTATGCCATGCTGATACTGGAATGAGAATAGTATTCTCGCCTTCCCGCGTCGTCAGTACGGCAACGCACATAGCGTCATCGCCGAATCGATGCAACAGCCGGCATCGGTCGGGCGCGTTGAAAGTCAACGTTGCCCGCCAATACTGACCGCAATCGAATCCCGGCGAATTACTTGTCTGCGACGATTTTGATGCTGCTCTCAACTGAGGTAACACCTTTCACAGCGCGCGCGATCGAGACAGCTTTATCTGCTGCCGCCTGGCTCTTTGCGTTACCGCTCAGCGTGACCGCGCCCTTGTCGGTCGTATCAACACTGATACGCACCAGGCTCGATACTTTTTCCTCAGCCAGCTCGGCTTTTATCTTCGCCGTGATGACTGAATCCTTGACGAACGTCTTCGGCGAAGTACGGTTGGCGTCCGTGTCAGCGGTATAGCCCGAAATCGGCAGCATCAACGCGCTGGCTGCGACTATTGTTGCAACAAGTTTGATGTTCATGGTTTTGTCCTGGTTTTGGGGATGGTGGGTTGATGAAGTTGTTGCAACATCTTTGCGGATGCGTCGTGCGATCGGGTTCCCCGAGCAGCCTTCGCCTATGACAACACCGGACACAAGAAAGCCAGGTGGTTCTGCCGGCAATTTGTCTCAGGAGGCATTCTCTGCCTTGCCAACCTCGCGCTCTGTGCGGCGGCGTACACACAGCGAAATATTCATGGAATGATGGGACATTGAATGCCGGTACGCAAGATCGGCAATGCTCGCCGATCTAGTCTGCCTAGCGGATCAGGGCATTGGCGAGTGCAATGACGTCATGAATATTTTTCGATTCGCAAAATGGCGCTGGTGCGCCGCTCGGCAGCGTCAGGCCTGCCTGGTTGTGCCAGATCGTATCGAGTCCGACCTTGGACGTTCCAAACAGATCAAAGCCGGACCCGGCCACGAACAGCACGCGACTCGCCGGCAGATCGAGTTCATTCAATGCCATTTGATATGGATGCGGGTCGGGCTTGTAAAACCCGGCGCGCTCGGATGTGACCACCACGTCAAAGCGCACAGCCACGCTCTCCGCAGCCTTGCGGCCGAGACGTTCCGAGCAATTGGTGACAACACCGATCCGATGCGTTTTGCGTAAGGTGGTGAGCGTGTCGATAACTCCAGGCCACGGCATGAGCATCGGCCACAGGACCTCAAGATTGGCGGCATTCGCGGCAGACAGGCCGACTGCCTTGGCAGATTCCATCACCAGCGTTTCATAGGGCCGGTATGCCCCGCAGCCATAGGTGCGCCGCAGGTATTCGGCGCGCCATTTGCGGCCCATTTCTTTCGAACCGGCGGCCTGGTTCCAGATCGTCCACGAATCCAGCAGGGCCGTGAGTAAATCGAACAATACCGCATCGTATTTCTGCACCATGGTACTTCTTTCAATGTTTTGAACGGAGGGCCAATACTCCCACATTCAACGGCTTCAGGTTGAGCAAGCCCGATCACCAGACCAGATGGAAATGATGGCGGTTACAGATACGCATTCGGCGGCGATACTAGCGGAAATCGCGCTATATTCAGCCAACCTTCACCATAAGGAATTCGCATGTCGATGTCGCGCCGTCAGACCGTTCGCCGCAAGCTCCTGACCGGTCTTGCTATCCTCGGCGTGCCGCCAATGGACGCTCGTGCCGCGACCGGCACGGGTTCATCCACGCCCGCGGCTTTGCCCTTCAAAGTGCTCGCCAAATTGACCGACGCTGTCGAGCTTGTGTCGCCGTCCGCGGTGTTGATCGCGGGCTGGCTGGGTGAGCGCATCAGCGTGAACGCCAGAAACCGCCTCCTCAATGTGGACATGGAACCTTTGCTTGCGGGCTTTCGAGCGAAGCCGGGCAGTCACCCATGGATTGGCGAGCATGTCGGCAAGTGGCTGCACGCGGCCACGCTGGCCTGGGCCAACAACAGCGACCGGACGCTGCGTGCAAAACTCGATCGCGTGGCCAGCGAGTTGATCGCCGCACAGGAGCCTGATGGCTATCTGGGCACCTATGTGCCAGAAAAGCGCTTTGGCTTGTTCGATGGGGCGGACTGGGATGTGTGGTCGCACAAATATTGCCTCATCGGTCTGCTCACCTATCATCAATACACCGGCCATGAGCGGGCGCTGAATGCAAGCCGCAAAGCGGCAGACCTGCTGATTGCCACGTTCCCGTCCAGGCGAAGCATCCTTGCAGCCGGAACGCATGAAGGCATGGCCGCGACCAGCGTGCTGGAGCCGGTGGTGATGTTGTATCGCATCACCGGCGAAGAACGCTATCTTGCGTTTGCCCGCTATCTCGTGAAATCGTGGGACGAGGTTAAGGGGCCGGGCATCGTGAGGACGCTGCTCACGGAAAAGCAGGTCAAGAAAGTATCGAACGGCAAGGCCTACGAAATGCTTTCCAATCTCGTTGGTCTTTGCGAACTGGCGCGTGTCACGGGTGACACGGTATTGATCAAGGCTTCGCTCAATGCCTGGCAGGACATTGTTGACAACCGGCGCTACCTCACGGGCACCACGAGCCAGTGGGAACATTTTCAGGCGGATCACGACATGCGCGGCGATGTCAGGGCGCATGTGGGCGAGACTTGCGTGACCACGACATGGATCCAGTTCAATCTTTCGTTGCTGCAACTCACGGGGGAGGCGCGCTTCGGCAATGAACTCGAGCGTTCTTTTTACAACCATCTCGCCGCGGCGCAGCACCCGCGTGGCGACGATTGGTGCTACTTCACCGCACTCGAGGGCCGCAAGCAATACGACAAGGAAATCACCTGCTGTCACTCGAGCGGACCGCGTGGCCTGGCCTTGGCGCCACAGGCCGCCTATCTTCGCGGCCGTTTCAATGACGAAGATGTACTGCTCGTCAATACGTTTGAAACTTCGCGCGCGATCTTGATGCTCGGCGGCGAACGCGTGACGATCGAGCTGAAGAGCGGATTTCCGTGGCGTGGAGAGGCGACTCTCACCGTGCGGCTGGAAAGTCCCGCCACCTTTGCGCTGAGAGTCCGCGTCCCTGCATGGGCCAGGCCAATGACCATCGCCGGTGCGGCCGCGCGCGCGGGTTGGACGGAGCTGCCTGCACGCGCCTGGAAGGATGGCGACATGATTTCGGTGAAATTCAACCTGGCGTCGCGCGTCGAGTCTGGCGAATACACACTTGCCGGTCGCGCCGCGTTGGCGTGGGGACCATTTGTCCTCGCCTACGAACAGAACGCCAATCCGGCGTTGCCGCCGCCGCATCTGCTCGGCCTCACGCGCAACGCCGTTAAGATCGGTTCGCGACCGGGCGAGCCGTTGACGTTTGAAACCGATGTTGCCGTTCAGCCTGAAGCGCGCCTGCGGGCGGCGAAGTTCTTCACGTTTGCCGATGCCGGCACAGACCGCGGCGTCTTTCGTATCTGGCTGCGCGCACCGGGTGCCGACGCGCCGGGGCCGGGCGAGTCGCTGCTCACCGATGGTCAGGAAAGCCGCTCGCGCGGTGGCAATCCCGCAGGTCACGCCAACGGCTCGATCAACGACGAAGACTTCGAGAGCTTCGTCTCGACCTTCAATGGCGAAATCGCAAAGGAAGACTGGTTTGCGGTCACGCTTGCCCGGCCCGTGACGGCCAGGCGCATCGTGTTTACGCACGGCAAGAATTTTCACGATGGCGGCTGGTTCGACTCACAGGCAGGCAAACCCCGCGTACAGATTCAGCGAACCGCAGCGAGCCAATGGGAAACGATTGGGGAACTTGAGGACTATCCGGCGACCACGGCGGTCAGTGGCAAGGACGTGGAAAAGTGGGATGTGGATGCCCGGTTCACGCTTTACCTCAAAACGCCCGCGAACTTCGTTGCCGTGCGGGTGATCGGCAAGCCCGCCAGCGGCGACAATCCGAAGCAGGCGTTTGCTTCATGCACGGAGCTGCAGGCCTTTTCCCGGTAGGGAAAATAGCCCTGTGTGGCTGGCCGGCAATGGTGCTTTCCAAAGCGACACTGCACCGACATGTAAATGTAAATCGCAATTTGGCGCGGCTCTCCACGCGAAAACGGTCCAAAAGCCGCGCCAGTGCTAGCGTCTGTCGCACAGTATGCGATTGGATACGCGTGATATCACGCCGGGGCGACATCCAAAGGCCGCGCGCTTCGTAACGCTGACGTCAATCAGGTTCTGGCACTCGTTGCAGCGACAGCCAAGCCTCTTTTCCGGGAAAAAACGTAAATACGTCGTTCAATTCGTTTTAGGAGTCGGATCGAATTCACGGGGCATGCTTGCGCAAAATTGCTTCGTGTGTAGGATAGCGAGTTTGGCCGACTCTCTGGAGGCATCTGCGATGACGAAATTCTGGACGCTGTCGCTGGTCCTGTTGGCGGGTAGCTCGATTCTTGCAGCGTCGCCCTGCGCCGCGATTGATTTACCGGCGTGGGCCTACCCTGTCAATCCGCCAGACTTCAAGCCGGCGCCTGACGACGGCACTGTCAAACGCGTACCTGACAGCGCGGCCGCATATACACTAAGCCAGGTACGCAACCTGTTTGCAGCACCTGACTGGCACCCGGGCGATCACCCGAACATGCCGGAGGTGGTGGCACGCGGGCGCAAGCCGGATGTTTATGCGTGCGGATTCTGTCATCGCGCCGACGGGCCGGGCGGGCCGGAGAACGCGAGCATCGCGGGGTTGCCGTATGCGTATATCGTCCAGCAATTGGCCGATTACAAGAGTGGCGCGCGCACGACGGCAGTTGCAACGCGGCTGCCGCAGGCGGCGATGATCGCGCTCTCGAAGCGGATCACGGACGGAGACGTGATGGAAGCCGCGACGTACTTTGCGTCATTGAAGCCGCGATCAAATATACGCGTGGTCGAAACCGACACCGTTCCGCAAACCTTTGTCGCGAACTGGTTTTGGGCCGACAGGAAGACCGGCGTGAAGGAACCGATCGGCCAGCGAATTGTTGAAGTGCCGGAAGACCTGGAACAATTTGAACTTCGTGATTCACGCGCCAAGTTTGTTGCGTATGCCCCGGTGGGGAGCGTGAAGAGAGGCGAAGCGATTGTCACCGGCAAGATGCCGGATACCGCGCCGGCTTGCGCGACCTGTCACGGCGCGGATTTGCGCGGAATCGATGCGACGCCATCGATTGCGGGCCGCTCACCTTCATATGTCGTCCGCCAACTATATGAAGTGCAGAGTGGCAATCGCGCCGGTCAATATGCACCACTCATGAAGGCGGTGGTCGATAAACTCAGCCTCGATGACATGATCTCGATCGCAGCATATCTTGCCACGCGTGCACCCTGATCGCATGCCAATAACGGCAGGATGCCATCAGAAGATGCCCATTCGATTGGGAATCTTGTTACGATCTCTATGCGCATGGCGCGTTGAATTCAAGAATGGATTCACGAAACCGCAATGCATTGGAGGAAACAAATGACCAATCGCATCCACACCATCACGTTGTTTCTGTTCGCAGCCCTGTCGTTGGCAAGCGCCAGCGGTATGGCGTCAGCAGAAATTATCGCAAGCTGTAACAACACCGCCGGCGGGATTTGTGTTGAATATACTGGCGCAGGTTACAAAGATATCAAATCATTGCAACGCGTGTGTGAAGCGCAAACCGTGACGTTCCTCGTCGGGAGCGCCTGCCCCATCGGGGAGCGCGTCGGTACTTGCGTTCGGAACAAGGGCAAGCCCACCGAAACCCAGTACCGCTACTACAGCAATTTCCCGGGATCCGGGCCGAAGGTCTCAAAGAAAGGTGTCGCCGCGCAGGGCCAGCGCCAGTGCAAACCGCCGAAAGGCGAGTGGATCCTAGACTGAGGACGCAATAAAAAAGTATTGAGACAAGACGCGCCCAAATGCGTCTGGGTAATATTGGATGGAAATATTTTTTCACGCCGTAAGCCTCAATCCGGTTTCATACCCGATACAAATTTCGCGGCAGTGATGTTGTGGCGACAGTCAATTTTGCCGTTCTTTGCCTTGAGGGTTAAACGGGCGATCCGCACAGCGTTCGCACGGTGAATCGCCCGCTTTATTTCAGCGTGCCGAAAACTCAGTTGTCACGTTCGCATGCCGCGCGTTGCCGACCGCTGCTGTACTGCCCGGTCAGGCAAGCGGAACCCTCGGGAT